>NZ_SSOI01000032.1:0-342002 GCF_029873175.1 Pseudomonas sp. BN505 | reverse complement strand
GCCAGGGCGATGACGAAGGTGCCATCCGCGCCAACGGTACCCGTCGCGAGGATGTTGCCTGCGGCGTCACGCACCTGCACGGTGGTGCCGGGTTCGCCACGGCCGCTCAGTTGGCTGCCAGCCAGGCCGATTACCAGATTGGTCGGGGCTTCAGGCGGCGTGGTATCCACGCCGTCAATGTCCGGTGCAGTGACCGAGCTGGCCACGGACGTGTTGCCAGCGGCATCGGATGCAGTGGCTTGCAGAACTTCGCCATCGACTTGTGGTGGCGCGAGGTTGATGCTGAACACGCCGGTCGGGCCGACCACGGCCGTACCCAGTTCGGTGCCATCGGCGGCAACGATACGCACAGTGCTGCCGGGTTCGGCGCGGCCAGTGATGACGCTACCGTCCGCGCTGACTGCCAGTTCGGTCGGGGCGGCAGGCGCAGTGATATCCGGAGCGGTGATCTGTGCCGGCAGCGAGGATACGCCGCTGTCATCAATGGCGACCACGTCCAGCAGTTCGCCGTTGGCCTGGGCCGGGTTCAGTTCGATGCTGAAGGTGCCGTCGGCATTGGCGAGGGCGCTGCCGATCAATGTGCCGTTGGCGTCGTGTACTTCGACGCGGCTGCCCGCTGGCGCGGAACCAGTCAGAGTAGTGCCGTCGGCATCGATGGCCAGGTTGCTAGGGCTGTCTGGCGCGGTGGTCAGCGGTACGTCGTACTCCACTGCCACGGAAGCGTTACCGCTTGGGTCAGTCTGCACCAGGTTCAGCTGTTCGCCCTGCTGTGCAGCCGGGTCGAGGTCGATCAGGAAGGTACCGTTGGCACTCACCACGCCAGAGCCGATGACGTTGCCGTCGGCATCGCGCACTTCGACGGTGGCGCCAGGTTCGCCACGCCCGCTCAGGGCCGTGCCTCCCGGGCCGACCAGAATGTCGGTGACGGCATCAGGCGGGGTGATGTCCGGGGCGGTGAATTCCAGTGGTATCGAGCTATTGCCCGCGGCATCGACCTGGCGAATGTCCAGGGCTTCGCCGTTGGCCTGGGCAGGCGAGAGGGCGAGGCTGAAGGTACCGTCAGCGTTGACCAGGCCGCTGCCGATGAGGTTGCCGGCAGCATCGCGCACCTGCACGGTGGCGCCGGGTTCGCCGCGACCGGTGAGGGTTACGCCATTCGCCAGGGCCAGGTCGGTTGGCTGGTCTGGGGCGCTGGTGTCAGGGTTGTCGACGTCCGGTGCCGTGATGCTTGCCGCTGGCGAAGTATTGCCGGCTGCGTCCGCGGCGCTGACTTCCAGGGCCTGGCCGTCGGTTTGTGGCGGTTGCAGGGTGATGCTGAACTGGCCGTCCGCACCCGCTACCGCAGTGCCCAGCACTACGCCGCCAGTGCCGCGTACGGAAACCGTCGAGCCAGGTTCGGCACGCCCGGTAAGGGTGGTGCCCTGTTCGTTGATGGCGAGGTCGGTCGGTGCCAGTGGTGCGGTTGCATCCGGGGCGGTGACGGTGCCTGGTGCCGAGACATTACCGGCACCATCGGTCAAGGTGACTTCAAGGTTCTCGCTGTTGATCTGTGGTGGGTTCAACGTCACGTTGAAGCTGCCGTCGGCACCCACGGTGCCGCTGCCGATCAGGTTGCCTGCGGCATCACGGATATTCACCGTGCTGCCCGCTTCACCCCGGCCGGTCAGGCGCAGGCCATCCGGCGACACCAGCAGGTCGATGGGCGTGGCCGGGGCAGTGGTATCGGGGTCCGAGCCGCCACCGCTGCTTCCGCCACCGCCGCTGTCGGCTGCAGCTGCTGCGCCACCGACACCGAGCAGGCTGAGCCCGGCAATTGCCCAAGTTGGCATGGCGCTACCGGCGGTGCCGATACCCGCGACCAGTTCGTCCAGCGAGGCCACGTCTTCGAAGGTAAAGCCAGTGAACGCTGCCGCATCGTACTGGGCGTGCCACAGGGTGCCGTCTTCGCCGACGAAGACAATGTCGCTGCCGACACCGGCCTGGTCCACCGCGAAGAAGTTGCCGACGGTGACTTTCTCACCCGACTTCAGGGTGATGATCAGGTCCTGCCCGCGTTGGGTTACGGTGGCTACTTTGTCGGGAGATACCGGCATCTGCACGACGCCTGGTGCATTGAGATTGATATTGCCCCAGGCGCTCTGAGTGGCGACTTCGGATTGCTTGTCGGCGATGACGATGTTGTCCATGGATGCTCCCTGCTGGTATCCGGATCCCCCGGCCCGAAACGTTCGGGCCACAACCGCCATAACAGAGCCCTTGCCGGGGTGTTACGCGCAGCCTCGACCAGGCAGTCGAGTTTTGGGTGGTTAGGGAGATATAGCAGTCGGGCAGGAAGCAACCAGAGGCTTTCTGGGTTAATCCTTTTGTAGGTAAACCTCAGCGAAGCCCCAGCCGGCGGGCCAATCGGCTCAAGTTTGCGCGGTCCAGGCCCAGCTCGCGCGCGGCTGCCGCCCAGTTGTCCTGGTGGCGTTGCAGGCAGGCTTCGATCACCTGGCGTTGGTAGAGGTCGACCGCTTCGCGCAGGCCGCCTTCAGGTAATGCTGCCACCTGGAGCGGGGCTGCGGGGGAGGGCAGGGGCCTCGGTGTTGCCGAGGACACGCGCAGGTCCAGGTCGATGGCTTCGAGTGTGAGGATACGTGGCCGGTCAGCGTGCTGGCCCAGCGCCTTTAGTGCCGAGCGACCGATCAGGTGTTCCAGTTCGCGCACGTTGCCTGGCCAGTCGTAGGCGACCAGCGCAGCTTGGGCGTCGTGGCTCAGTCGCAGGCTGTTCAGGCCCAGGCGCGAACGGTTCTGTTCGAGGAAGTAGCCAGCCAACAGCAGTACATCTCGACCACGTTCGCGCAAGGGCGGCACGTGCAGCGGGTACACGCTGAGGCGGTGATAGAAGTCGGCGCGGAAGTTGCCGTTGCGCACTTCTGTTGCCAGGTCACGGTTGGTGGCGGCAATCAGGCGCACGTCCACGCGGTGCTCGCGGTCCGAGCCCAGGCGTTGCAACTGGCCGCTTTGCAGCACACGCAGCAGCTTGGCCTGTACGGTGAGTGGCAATTCACCCACTTCGTCGAGGAACAGCGTGCCGCCGTTGGCCAGTTCGAACTTGCCGCGGCGCTCGCCGTGCGCACCGGTAAAGGCACCGCGTACATGGCCGAACAGTTCGCTTTCTACCAGCGTGTCGGGCAGCGCGGCACAGTTCAGGCTGACCAGCGGCTTGTCGGCGCGGCTGCTGGCCTGGTGCAGGGCAAGGGCCACCAGTTCCTTGCCGACCCCGGTTTCGCCGGTGATCAGCACGGTCAGGTCGCTGCCACCGACCAGGCGGATTTCCTCTACCAGGCGCTTGTGCGCCGGGCTCTGGCCAATCAGTTCTTTATCCTGGCCGCTGGCCTGGCGGTAGATCTCGGCGCGGTGGTGTTCGTCCTCGGCGCGCAGGGCCAGGTGCTCGATGCGCTCGGCCACGGTAACGGTGGCGGCGGCCAGGCTGGCGAAGGCCTGCAGGGCATCCAGTTCCAGGCTCTGGAACTGCCCGGGGGTGAGGGCGTCGAGGGTGACCAGGCCCCAAGGGCGCTCATCGACCATCAACGGGCAACCCATGCAGTCGTGCACTTCAAGGTCGGCATCCGGGGCATTGACCAGGCCATCGTAGGGGTCGGGCAGTTCGGAGTCGCTGGCAAAACGGGTGGGCTCCGGGCGGCTGAGCAAGACCTGGAACCGTGGGTGCTCGCTGACCCGGAAGCGCCGGCCGAGGGTGTCGGGGCTCAGGCCATCCACTGCCAGCGGTACCAGCCATTCACCATCCAGGCGCAGCAGCGCGGCGGCATCGCAAGGCAGCAGGCCGCGCATGGCCTGCAGCAGGCGCCGATAGCGCTCCTGGTCGGGCAAATCGCGGGACAGGTCGCTGACCAGGGGCAGCAAGGCGGTGAGCAATGGCTTTGTGGTCATAAAGACTCCAGTGGGTCGTTATGACTATACGCCGGGGTGAGTCGTTTTGACATGACTTGTGTCAAGCCCCTGATTTTGCTGGCGATAAAAGTTGGCACGATTGCTGAAATGGCTAGGGCAGTCATTTGAAGCCACAGGCTCAGGAGTTGTCGCAATGCTCAATGCCGAACAACGTGCAATCATCAAGGCCACTGTACCCCTGCTGGAAAGCGGCGGCGAAGCGCTGACCACCCACTTCTACAAGATGATGCTCAACGAGTATCCCGAGGTCCGTCCACTGTTCAACCAGGCCCACCAGGCCAGTGGTGACCAGCCGCGGGCCTTGGCCAACGGCGTGCTGATGTATGCCCGCCACATCGATCAGCTGGAGCAGCTGGGTGGCCTGGTGGGGCAGATCATCAACAAGCATGTTGCCCTGCAGATTCTGCCGGAGCACTACCCGATCGTTGGCAGCTGCCTGCTGCGCGCCATCGAGGAAGTGCTGGGCAAGGAAATCGCCACACCTGCGGTGATCGATGCCTGGGCCGCGGCCTATGGCCAGCTGGCCGACATCCTGATTGGTGCTGAAGAAAACCTTTATAAACAGAAGGAAGACGCCGAGGGCGGCTGGCGCGGTACCCGCGAATTCCGCCTGGTACGTCGCGAGCAGGAAAGCAGCGAGATCGTCTCGTTCTACTTTGCCCCGGTAGACGGCAAGCCGGTGCTCAAGGCCGAGCCAGGCCAGTACATCGGCCTGAAGCTGGACATCGACGGTGCCGAGCAGCGCCGCAACTATTCCCTGTCGGCGCTGTGCGATGGCAAGGAGTACCGCATCAGCGTCAAGCGCGAGGCGGGCGGCAAGGTTTCCAATTACCTGCACGATGAGCTGGTGGTGGGCGATACCCTGCAACTGTTCCCGCCTGCGGGTGACTTTACCCTGGCTGCCAGCGACAAGCCGCTGGTGCTGATCAGCGGGGGCGTGGGCATCACGCCGACCCTGGCGATGTTGCAGGCAGCGTTGCAGACCCGGCGCGAGGTGCATTTCATTCACTGCGCGCGTAACGGTGCGGTGCATGCCTTCCGTGACTGGGTCGATGGCCTGGCGGCACGTCATCCGCAGCTCAAGCGCTTCTACTGCTATGCCGAGGCTGCGGGTGGCGCTGAGGCCGATGCCATCGGCCTGCTGAGCGAGGACCTGCTGGCCGAGTGGCTGCCGCCGGAGCGTAATGTGGATGCCTACTTCCTTGGGCCCAAGGCCTTCATGGCGGCGGTGAAGCGCCAGTTGAAGGGCCTGGGTGTGCCGGAGCAGCAGAGCCGCTACGAGTTCTTCGGGCCGGCTGCTGCCCTGGAGTAATCCACCGAAGGTACTGCGCTGGCCTGTAGGAGCGGCCTTGTGCCGCGAAAGGGCCGCAAAGCGGCCCCTGCAATATCAGCTGCGAAGCTGAGACCCTGGGGCCGCTTTGCGGCCCTTTCGCGGCACAAGGCCGCTCCTACAGGGATAGTGCAAGCCATTGCTGGGCCAGTCATCCCGGCTGTTGGGTCGCACCACACCTTCCTGCTTATATATAAAGGAAAGATGAAACCGGGCGCTGCGCTTTCATCTTTAATCCTCCTTTAATCACGGTATCCTTCACTCCCGGGTGTCGAGGGGCTTGCCCCTGCGCGGCACCCGGGCAGCCGTTTTTTTGCCGCCCAGCGTTGAACCGACGTTGTTGCGGCCGGTCTCAGCCACACCGGATAGCCCTGCGCAGTGCTATCACGCTGCTTCCTCGGCACGCTCAAAGGCCCTGCCCAGCGTGTAGACTTGCGCTCAGGCAGGCGGACCACGCTGCCACTATCCATCGAAGGAACCGGCAATGAACGAACAAACATCGCGCCTGAATCGGGAACGGCGCTTTCTGGTGCTGTTGGGCCTGATCTGCCTCTCGCTGATCGGCGGCGCCCTCTACATGCAAGTGGTGCTGGGCGAGGCACCGTGCCCGCTGTGCATCCTGCAGCGCTACGCGCTGCTGTTCATTGCCGTATTTGCCTTCATCGCCGCGGCGATGCCCGGGCCCCGCAGCCTGACCTTCTTCGAGGCACTGGTGGTGGTAAGCGCAATTGGCGGAATTATTGCGGCCGGCAACCATGTGTATATACTCGCCAACCCCATGGTCAGCTGTGGCATCGATACCCTCCAGCCGATCGTTGACGACCTGCCTCTGGCCAAACTCTGGCCGCTGGCATTCCAGGTCGACGGCTTCTGCAGCACGCCGTACCCGCCGCTTCTCGGCTTGTCGCTGGCGCAATGGGCGCTCGTGGCGTTCGTGCTGACCGCCATCCTGGTTCCGCTCGGGATCTACCGCAACCGACGCCAGGCTTAGACAAAAGTCCTGAATTGCATGTGGTCTTTTACACCGCATGAGAAGAGGGAAAAGTCGCTCACCGCTTGATCCAGATCAACCACAAAGCCTTGCAGAATGCGGCTTTGAGGCCTAGCAAGCGGGGTGCGACAAACTGTCGCGAAGTTGAATTATCGAGCAGCATTGTTACGCATTCTGTAAAAGACTGTTGCTCAATAAGTCATAGTCAAGGGTTGGCGACCTCACTACAATCGCCCCCAATTTCCGTTCGGCACTGCTTGCGAGTCGCAGGATTGAAGGAAGCCCCAGCGCTCCTTTTTGCTGACTTCGTCAAGTTTCGCCCAACGGCGATACCGGGCGGACCCCCCTCCGCGTTTTCCCGCACCAAATGGACTTGGTCTGAAGTACAGGCCTGTTGCCTACGAAACCATAAGCACCGCTAACACGCTTGAAGCCAAGGTCCTGCAGTCGGACCCCAGGCAGGAGCGAGTACGGGCGCAAAATGCCTCACTTGGCAGGACGAAGTGTTGGCTACCAAAACACAAATTGCATTGAAGCAAGCTGATCTAGAGGTCGTGAGATGAGTAAAAAGCGTTACCCCAGACTGTTTGGCATATTGCCCTTTTTAGGCATGCTTTTACTCAGTGGGTGCAACTGGACCCTGCTCGACCCGAAGGGCCAGGTCGGCATTGAGCAAAAGAACCTGATCCTGATCGCTACCGGCCTGATGCTGCTGGTGGTCATTCCTGTGATCATCATGACCCTGGCGTTCGCCTGGAAGTACCGTGCTTCCAACAAGGCAGCCACCTACACCCCTGACTGGTCGCACTCGACCAAGATCGAGGCTGCGGTGTGGATCATCCCGATCCTGATCATCATCGCCCTGGGTTACGTCACCTACCACTCCACCCACAAGCTGGACCCTTACCGTCCGCTGGACTCGGACGTGAAGCCGATTCAGATCGACGTGGTCGCACTGGACTGGAAGTGGCTGTTCATCTACCCGGAACAGGGCATTGCCACCGTCAACAAGATCAACTTCCCGGCTAATACCCCGGTGAACTTCCGTGTCACCTCCGACGCCGTGATGAACTCGTTCTTCATCCCGGGCCTGGGTGGCCAGATCTACGCCATGGCCGGCATGACCACCAAACTGCACCTGATCGCCAACGAGAACGGTGTGTTTGACGGTATCAGCGCCAACTACAGCGGTGCTGGTTTCACCGGCATGAAATTCAAGGCTACTGCCACTTCCCAGGCCGACTTCGATGCATGGGTCGCCGAGGTCAAGCAGTCGCCGTTGAAACTGGGCAAAGCCGAGTACGAAGCTCTGGCCAAGCCTAGCGAATACAACCCAGTCGCGCTGTACAGCGAGGCGCCAGCAGAGCTGTTCCAGTCCATCGTCGACAAGTACGAAGGCATGAACCGCGGCAAGCCGGTCCACGAAGAAGCAGGCAGCAAAGATCTGGCCACAACCAAGGGTGTGGAATCGAGTATGCAACCAGCTGCCGGTGCAGAGGAGTAAGAGATGTTCGGTAAACTAAGCCTGGAGGCGATACCCTATCACGAGCCGATAGTCATGGTGACGCTTGCCATGATCGCGCTCGGCGGTATCGCTGTCGTCGGTCTTATCACCTATTTCCGCAAGTGGACCTACTTGTGGAGCGAGTGGCTGACTACTGTCGACCACAAAAAGATCGGCGTGATGTACATCATCGTCGCGATGGTCATGCTGCTGCGCGGCTTTGCCGACGCCATCATGATGCGTACCCAGCTGGCTGCCGCTACCGGTGGCTCCGAAGGCTATCTGCCGCCTGAACACTATGACCAGATCTTCACCGCTCACGGTGTGATCATGATCATCTTCATGGCGATGCCGTTCTTCACCGGCCTGATGAACCTCGCGGTTCCTCTGCAGATCGGTGCACGTGACGTTGCCTTCCCGTTCCTGAACTCCCTGAGCTTCTACCTGCTGCTGGCAGGCGTGCTGCTGGTCAACATCTCGCTGGGCGTTGGTGAATTCGCCAAGACCGGCTGGGTTGCCTATCCGCCGCTCGCAGGCATCCAGTACAGCCCTGGGGTAGGTGTCGACTACTACATCTGGGCGCTACAGCTATCCGGATTGGGTACGACGCTTACCGGTGTGAACTTCCTCGTCACCGTGATGAAGATGCGCGCACCTGGCATGAAGCTGATGGACATGCCGATCTTCACCTGGACCTGCACCTGGGCCAACGTACTGATCGTTGCTTCGTTCCCGATTCTGACTGCTGCACTCGCTCTGCTAACTGTTGACCGTTATCTGGACTTCCACATTTTCACCAACGAGCTTGGTGGGAACCCGATGATGTACGTCAACCTGTTCTGGGCGTGGGGTCACCCTGAGGTGTACATCCTGATCCTGCCGGCCTTCGGCGTGTTCTCGGAAGTTACCTCGACGTTCTCTGGCAAACGCCTGTTCGGCCACCACTCGATGATCTACGCATCGGGCGCGATCGCCATCCTCGGCTTTGCGGTATGGCTGCACCACTTCTTTACCATGGGTGCCGGCGCCAGCGTCAACACCTTCTTCGGCCTGGCGACGATGCTGATCTCCATCCCGACCGGTGTGAAGCTGTTCAACTGGCTGTTCACCATGTACCAAGGCCGTGTGCGCTTCACCGCACCGATGCTCTGGACCCTGGGCTTCATGGTCACCTTCTCCATCGGTGGCATGACCGGCGTACTGCTGGCCGTTCCAGGTGCTGACTTCGTTCTGCACAACAGCCTGTTCGTAATTGCGCACTTCCACAACGTGATCATCGGTGGCGCGGTATTCGGCTACATCGCCGGTTTCGCCTTCTGGTTCCCGAAAGCCTTCGGCTTCACCCTGAACGAGAAGTGGGGCAAAGCTGCCTTCTGGTTCTGGCTGTCGGGCTTCTACGTTGCGTTCATGCCGCTGTACGCCCTGGGCTTCATGGGCATGACCCGTCGTCTGAACCACTCCGACAACCCACTGTGGGAACCCTACCTGTACGTAGCCGTTGTCGGCGCCGTGCTGATCCTGTTCGGTATCGCTTGCCAGCTGATCCAGATCTACGTGTCGGTTCGCGACCGCAAAGACAACATGGACGTCACTGGCGACCCATGGGGCGGCCGTACCATCGAGTGGTCCACTTCGTCGCCACCGCCGTTCTACAACTTCGCTCACATGCCTGAGAAAGTTGGTCTGGACGCCTGGCACGAAGCCAAGGAAGCCGGTGTTGCGTACAAGGTTCCGGCCAAGTACGAAGCGATCCACATGCCGAGCAACACCTCCACCGGTCTGTTCATGGGTCTGTTCCTGACCGTGTTCGGTTTCGCCTTCATCTGGCACATCTGGTGGCTGGTGGGCGCGAGCCTGTTGGCAACCATCGCAGTCTTCGTTCGCCACGCTGCACGTGACGACCAGGGCTACATGGTTCCGGCCGAAGAAGTGGCGCGCATCGAAGGCGAGCGTATGAAAGCGCTGGCCAAAGCAGGTGCTCTGCCTGCCGGCGCACGTGTCGAATCGTTTGAGCGGGTGTAATCAATGTCCAGTCAAGTAATGCACGGCGGCGCTGCTCATGGTCACGACCATGGGCATGACGACCACCACCACGACTCGGGCCAGATGACCGTACTGGGTTTCTGGCTGTACCTGATGACCGACTGCATCCTGTTTGCGTCGCTCTTCGCCACCTACGCGGTGCTGTCCGGCAGTTTTGCCGGCGGCCCGTCGGGTCATGACATCTTCCAGCTCGATTTCGTAGCTGTTGAAACGCTGTTCCTGCTGCTGTCCTCGATCACCTTCGGCTTCGCCATGCTGAAGATGTTCGATGGCAAGAAAGCCGGCGTACTGGGCTGGTTGGCTGTGACCTTCCTGTTCGGTGCAGGCTTCATCGCGATGGAAATCTATGAATTCCATCACCTGATCAGCGAGGGCTTCGGCCCGCAGCGCAGTGGCTTCCTGTCGGCGTTCTTCGCCCTGGTAGGTACCCACGGTCTGCACGTGACTGCCGGCCTGATCTGGATGGCAATCATGATGTACCAGATCAACAAGCATGGCATCACGCCGACCGCCAAGACCCGCATGAGCTGCCTGAGCCTGTTCTGGCACTTCCTGGACGTGGTCTGGATCTGCGTATTCACCGTCGTTTACCTGCTGGGGGTTCTGTAATGGCTAGCGCACACGACACTCATCACGAAGGTAGCCACGGCAGCGTCAAGTCGTACATGATCGGCTTTGTCCTGTCGATCATCCTGACCGCGATCCCGTTCGCGCTGGCGATGACTGCCAGCCTGCCGAAGAACCTGACCGTTCTGATCATTGTTGCCATGGCCGTGATCCAGGTAGTGGTACACCTGGTGTACTTCCTGCACATGGACCGCTCGAAAGAGCAACGCAACAACGTGTCGACGTTCCTGTTCACCGTGCTGGTAATTGCACTGCTGGTCGGCCTGTCGCTGTGGATCATGTTCAACATCCACATCGAAATGATGGCCAAGTGAGGTAAGACTGCATGTCCGTTAAGCACTTTATCCAAATCACCAAACCGGGGATCATTTTCGGTAACGTGCTTTCCGTGGCAGGCGGTTTCTTCCTTGCCTCGAAGGGCCATGTGGATTTCGCCTTGTTCCTGGCGGTGGTGATCGGTACTTCGCTGGTGGTTGCGTCCGGATGCGTGTTCAACAACTGCATCGACCGTGACATCGACCACAAGATGGAGCGCACCAAGAACCGCGTCATGGTGCAGGGCGGCATGTCGCTGCCCCTCGCGCTGATCTACGCCACCCTGCTCGGGGTGGCGGGTTTCAGCCTGCTGTATGTCCAGGCCAACCCACTGTCGGCGTTCTGCGCAGCTGTAGGCTTCATTGTCTATGTCGGTTTCTACAGCCTGTGGCTGAAGCGTAAATCGGTGCACGGCACCTTGGTCGGCAGCCTTTCGGGTGCCATGCCTCCGGTGATCGGCTACTGCGCCGT
This sequence comes from Pseudomonas sp. BN505, assembly GCF_029873175.1. Classification (NCBI taxonomy): domain Bacteria; kingdom Pseudomonadati; phylum Pseudomonadota; class Gammaproteobacteria; order Pseudomonadales; family Pseudomonadaceae; genus Pseudomonas; species Pseudomonas sp. BN505. The sequence continues at coordinate 330,767 of NZ_SSOI01000032.1, read as the reverse complement.
TAGCAACAGCTTCGACCTGGCTGCGGTAACCCTGCTGGTGATGTTCAGCCTGTGGCAGATGCCGCACAGCTTTGCCATCGCAATCTTCCGCTTCAAGGATTACAGCGCTGCCAACATTCCGGTCCTGCCGGTGGCACGTGGCATCCTGGCGGCGAAGAAGCAGATCGTGCTGTACGTGCTGGCCTTCGTGCTCGCCACCTTGATGCTCACCCTCGGCGGTTACGCCGGCCTCGGCTACCTGGCCGTGGCAGCTGCCATGGGCCTGTACTGGCTGTACATGGCCTGGGGTGGCTACAAGGCCGAGGACGACAGCAAGTGGGCCCGCAAGGTGTTCGGCTTCTCCATCCTCACCGTTACCGCCCTGAGCGTGATGATGGGTGTGGACAGCCAGACCGCTGCGGACGTGCTGATGACTTACGCACGCTGATACTGCTGCCTGTTTCACGAAAACCCCGGCCATGTGCCGGGGTTTTTTTATGCCTGTCTTCCTGTGCCGGCCTCTTCGCGGGTAAACCCGCTCCCACAGGTACAGCGCCGGCTTTGCATGTGGCGCGGTCCCTGTGGGAGCGGGTTTACCCGCGAAAGGGCCGGCACAGGAAAACATAAAATCCAATTTTTCAAACAATAGATCTGAAAAGATCTAACAAAACAGGCTTTTGCCCTTTACAGAAATCATATTTCGGCATTATCTTCTGTTTCAGGCCGCCACATCGGCCAACGTCGCTCGGACGGTTCCGGGCGCTTACGTACTCAGAGGAAGCCATGGCCAACCCAGGTTCGCCGCGCCGCTTTGCGCGCATCGATCGTCTCCCCCCTTACGTCTTCAACATCACTGCCGAGCTCAAGATGGCCGCCCGCCGCCGTGGCGAGGACATCATCGACCTGAGCATGGGCAACCCCGACGGCGCCACCCCGCCGCACATCGTCGAGAAGCTGGTGCAGGTTGCCCAGCGTGAAGACACCCACGGCTATTCCACCTCTCGCGGCATCCCACGCCTGCGCCGGGCCATTTCCAACTGGTACAAGGAACGCTACGAGGTCGACATCGACCCGGAAAGCGAAGCCATCGTAACTATCGGCTCGAAAGAAGGCTTGGCCCACCTGATGCTGGCCACCCTCGACCAGGGCGACACGGTGCTGGTGCCCAACCCCAGCTACCCGATCCACATCTACGGCGCAGTGATCGCCGGTGCCCAGGTGCGTTCGGTGCCGCTGGTGCCGGGTGTGGATTTCTTCAACGAACTCGAGCGGGCCATCCGCGAGTCCATCCCCAAGCCGAAGATGATGATCCTGGGCTTCCCGTCCAACCCGACCGCCCAGTGCGTGGAGCTGGACTTCTTCGAGCGCGTGGTGGCCCTGGCCAAGCAGTACGATGTACTGGTGGTGCACGACCTGGCCTACGCCGACATCGTCTACGACGGCTGGAAAGCCCCGTCGATCATGCAGGTGCCTGGCGCCAAGGACATTGCGGTGGAGTTCTTCACCCTGTCCAAAAGCTACAACATGGCGGGCTGGCGGATCGGCTTCATGGTCGGCAACCCCGAGCTGGTCAACGCCCTGGCCCGGATCAAGAGCTACCACGACTACGGCACCTTCACCCCGCTGCAGGTCGCTGCCATTGCGGCGCTGGAAGGTGACCAGCAATGCGTCCGTGACATTGCCGAGCAGTACCGCCAGCGCCGCAACCTGCTGGTGAAAGGGCTGCACGAGCTGGGCTGGATGGTCGAGAACCCCAAGGCATCGATGTACGTATGGGCGAAGATCCCTGAGCAATATGCACACATGGGCTCGCTGGAGTTCTCCAAGAAGCTGCTGGCCGAGGCCAAGGTGTGCGTGTCGCCGGGGATTGGTTTTGGCGAATATGGTGACGACCATGTGCGCTTTGCCCTGATCGAGAACCAGGACCGTATTCGCCAGGCCATTCGCGGCATCCGGCAGATGTTCCGGGCTGACGGGTTGGCCCGCAAGTAAGCGCTTGGGGCTGCAAAGCAGCCCCTCGATTTTTGCAGCAGGGCGAGCTTTCCGCCTGCGTTTCACCGAGCAGCCTACCTATCTTCAGCACTCATTTCTCACCAAAGAGACTCCTCCCCATGAGTGTGTTCACCGCCTACTTCTGTGGCACCGGCTCGCATCGCTTCGACGATGCAAACCCCAACTTCTGGAACGGCGAGCTGGTTTCGACCCTGGCCGCCAACGACCAGGGCCGCGAATTCGCCCACTGGATTGCTGTTGACGGCCCCGGCAGCGGCAACCTTCAGGATGACAAGCTGTTCGTAGAACCCGGCGGGTACTTCAACTGGACCGGCCAGTTGTTCGGTAGCGGCTGGGAAGAAAACGTCAACCACGTGCTGCAGGTGATCAAAGGCGAAAGCAGCTGGCAGCGCACCAAGCTGAGCGAGGAAGAGTACGGGCGGCTGAAGGATGCTGGCGTACCTGTTCCGGAAGTGTCGTCCACGGCTTCGTGGTTCTGGCGTACCTACGACTACGGTGACCGCCACCCAACGCCGCAAGAGTTGCAAGAGCGCATCATCAGCATGTTCCGCAAGCCGCGCATTCCGACCCAGGTGAACCTGGTGGGCTGGAGCCGGGGCGGCATCAGCTGCCACATGCTGGCCAACGCCATGGCGAAAGACCCGGTGTTGCGAAACGTACCGGTGAATATCTTTGCGATCGACCCGGTACCTGGTGTCGGCAATGTGCAAGCCGAGCGCATCGCACTGGCGGAAAACGTGCTTGAATATGTCGGCTTCTACTCGCGGGATGAGCGTTCCAAAGGGTTTGCCTGCGTGATCCCGTCAGTCGCCAGTGGCACGCAAATCTGTATTTATCCGATGCCCGGGCGTCATGCCACGCTGGTCGGCAACGCCTCGGTCGATGGTGCAAGCGACGGCACGGTGCTCAAGGAGCCCGGGCTGATCGTGCGACATTTCGCTGAAGTCTGCCTGACCCGCTGGGGGGTTCAACTGGGCAGGCAGCTGGCGTTGAACGACAGCCAGTTGATGAAGTGTCACCAAGCCATGGCCGCGGCCGAAGCGCAGTACCAAGCCATGCGCGTCAAATCCTATACAGTGCTGACCGAAGGTGAAAAGCATGACCGGTTGGTGCATTGCGGCGAAGACCGTACGCACTTCAGCAAGGTGTGTGGTGATGACTATGACCCGACCGAAGGGCTTGCCTTGCAGCGTTGGGATGCCTCCACCTACAAGGCATTGCGCTGAATGAAGCGGGCGGCCGGATCAGTGGCAAATTTTTTTGCATGTACCCTCTATCCAGCCGCCCCTGGTTCGATTGAGAATGGCGCCGCGGGCCAACCCCGATAACAACAACCTTCCCTCCGTGGCATCATGTCTGAATATAACCCTTGCCTTGACTGCGGCGCCTGCTGCGGGTACTTCCGTGTGTCTTTCTTCTGGGGCGAATGCCAGTCTGCCGGGGGCGTTGTGCCGGACGACCTGGTGGTACAGATCAACCCCACCCGCGTTGCCATGATCGGCACTGATGCCAAGCCCTGCCGCTGCGTCAGCCTTGAAGGCGAGATCGGCAAAGAAGTCGCTTGTACCATTTACGCCAACCGCTCCAGCCCTTGCCGCGAATTCGAAGCATCGTGGGAGGGGGGTGTGCATAACCCCAGCTGCGACGATGCGCGGGCGGCGTATGGGCTGCCACCACTGACGCCGCCAGGCGCCAACGAGCCGCATTGGCCGGATGATGGGGCTGAGGTGGCCTGAACCCTTTATGCTCGCCTGGGCTGGCCCTGTCGCCGGCAAGCCAGCTCCCATAGGTACTGCACAAGGCTCAGGTTCTGTGGTGGCCTGGTGGGAGCTGGCTTGCCGGCGATGGGCTGCAAAGCAGCCCCGGGATGCCTGAACCCTGCACTTGACGTTAAACTGTCATCTCCCCAGCAATGGACAGGAGATCCGGCGTGACCCCACCCCGCAGTTTCCCCAGTGACCTCTGCCTCGACAGCCCGCGTCTGCACTTGCGCCCCATGCGCCATGCCGATGCTGCGCAATGGCTGGCGATCATGGCCGACCCCGAGGTCATGCGTTATTGGCACCATGCCCCCTGGCAAGACCTGGCCGAAGCCGAAAGCGCCCTGGCCGCCGACCGCGAAGCCTATGCCAATGGCGACCAGCTCAAGCTCGGCATGTATCGCCGTGACAATGGTGAGCTCATCGGCATGGTGCAGCTGTTCAACATCGACGATGTGTCCCGCCGCGGCGAAATCGGCTACTGCCTGGCCAGTGCCGTGCAGGGCAGGGGCTACATGGACGAGGCATTGACCTGCTTCATCGACTACCTCGCCCACACCCTGCACATGCGCCGCCTTGAAGGCGAAATCGACCCACGCAACCAGGGCTCGGCGCGCACACTTGAGCGGCAGGGCTTTGTGCTGGAAGGCACCCTGCGGGCGCGCTGGTGCGTGGCCGGCGAGCTGTCCGACTCGGGTATCTACGGGTTGTTGCTTGAACCACCTGTTGCATAGTCTTACGGCGAATAGCTACTATTCGGGAACAATTCTCACTTGTGTCCCGGTACCCCATGCCCGTAGCCGACTCACCGAGCCCGTACCCGCTTGAACAGCTGTACAGCGAGCACCACGGCTGGCTGTTCAGCTGGCTACGCCGCAAGCTGCGCTGTTCGCACAGCGCAGCCGACCTGGCCCAGGACACTTTCGTGCGTATCCTGGCTTCGCGTGATGCCCTGCTGGGCATGCGCGAGCCACGCGCCTACCTCAGCACCACGGCGCGCCGCCTGCTGATCGACCGGGTGCGCCGGCAGCAGATCGAGGAGGCCTACCTCAGTGAACTGGCCCAGGCTGCCGAGGCGCTGGAAGGGCACCAGTCCCCCGAGAGCATCCTCATCACCCTTGAGGCGCTGGAGCAGATTGCCTTCCTGCTCGAAGGCCTGCATGCAAATGCACGTGAAGCGTTTGTGGGCTATTACCTGGACGACCTGACCCAGACACAGATTGCCGAGCGCCTGCAGATTTCCCCGCGCATGGTGCGCAAGTACCTGGCCCAAGCGCTTATCCACTGCCACCGCACGCTGGACATTGCCGCACCGTGAACCCGTCCCGCATCGAACAGGAGGCTGCCGAGTGGGCCCTGTGCCTGGGCGAAGGCGAACTGGATGCCGCTGATGCTTGCGAACTTGAGGCTTGGCTGCAGGCCGACCCGCGCCACGGCGCTACCTTGCGCCGTATGCAGGGGGTGATCAGCCAGGTCCAGGCGCTGCGGCAGCAACGCGGGCCGGTGGGCGCCGGGTTGCGCGCCGGGTTACAGCCTTCGACGCCACGCTCGGGGGTGCGGCGCGCCTTGCTCGGCCTGGTACTGGCGGCCTCGTTGCTGGGCGGCTTGCCGCTTGCCGGCGTATCCCCAACGGACTGGCTGGCCGACCTGCACACCGCGCCGGCCGAGTGGCATAGCGAAACCCTGGCCGATGGCTCACTGCTGACGTTGGCGGGCAATTCTGCCGTGGATGTGCAGTTCAGCGCTGGCGAGCGGCGCATCCGCCTGCTGCATGGCCAGTTGCTGGTGGATGTCAGTCATGACCCGACGCGGCCGTTCGTGGTGCAAACCGATGAGGGCAGCTTCAAGGCGCTGGGGACCCGCTTTGTGGTCAGTCAAGGTAACGCACGCAGCGAGCTGACCATGCTCGAATCCAGGGTCGAGGCGCGCAGTGCGGTGTCCGGTGATCAGTTGGTCGCCGGGCGTGGTGAACGCGCCTGGGTGGCACGTGACGGGCTTGGACCGCTGCCGGCCATCGACCCGGCGCGGGTAGACCGGGCCTGGCAGCACCACCAACTGGTGGCCGAAGGCGTGCCGCTCGATCAGGTGCTGGACGCGTTGTCGCAACAGCGACGCGGCGTGCTGCGTTTCGACCGCCAAGCCATGCAGGCCATCAAGGTTTCGGCGGTGCTGCCGCTGGATGACAGCGAGCGCGCCCTGCGCCTGCTGGCCGAGGCGTTGCCGATTCGTATCGGCGGTTTTAGCCGCTGGTGGACCACGGTCGAGCCAGCCCCGCGAGAAAATCGATAAAGGTGGTTCCGCTTCTGCACAGTGGCCCGTCAAACAAGAGGCCAACCGATCAAGAACAAGGAGCCGATCCACCATGCGCCGATTCCCTGGCCACCCCGTCCTCAGCCCGCTAGCCCTGGCCTTGCGCCTGTCCTGCGCCGGGCTGGCCCTATCCATTGCAGCCCTGCCGGCCGTGGCCGAGGAGGCCGCCCGCCGTAGCTTCGACGTGCCCGCCGGCAACCTGGCCGAGGCGCTTGGCAGCTATGCCCAGCAAGCCGCCGTGTCGCTGGCCTTCACCCCCGAAGCGCTGACCGGGCTGCAAAGTAGTGGCCTGCACGGCCTGTATTCGGTGGACAGCGGTTTTGCCGTGTTGCTGGCTGGCAGCGGTTACCGGGTGGAGCGCAGCGACAACGGCTACCGGCTGGTGGCCGAGCCGCAGGCGGCCGTGAGCGGTGACGCGATGGAGCTGGGCGTTACCACCGTGGCCGGGCAAGGCATGGGGGAGAGCACCGAGAACACCGGCTCGTATGCCCCGGGCCTGATCAGCGTCGGCTCCAAAACACCGACCAGCCTGCGCCAGACGCCGCAATCGGTGTCGACGGTGACCCGACAGCTGATCGAAGACCAGCAACTGACCGACATCAACCAGGCGATGAAAGTGACGCCGGGCATCGTCACCCAGAGCACCACCTTCCGCACCCAGGACTTCCTCTCGCGTGGTTTCAGCATCCAGAACCTGCAGATCGACGGCGCTGCACCGCAGGCGCTAGGCACCGCCATGGGTTCGTTTTATTCGTCGAACATCTTCGAACTGGCCGAGTTCGACCACATCGAGGTACTGCGCGGTACTGCTGCGTTGTATGGTGGCTCGGGTGACCCGGGTGGCATCATCAACATGGTGCGCAAGCGGCCTACTTCCTTTAACCAGCTGAAGCTGACCCTGTCGGCCGGTAGCTGGGACAACTATCGCCAGGAGTTCGACCTGTCCGGCCCGCTGGGCTGGGATGGCCGCGTGCGCGGTCGCCTGGTGATGTCCAACACCGACCGCCAGTATTTCACCGACAACCGCGCCACCGAGCGGCCGCTGGTGTATGGCGTGCTGGAGGCGGACGTTACGGACGACACCATGCTCACCTTCGGTGCTCGCTACAACAAATCCCACGAAACCGGCAGCAACAACGCGGTGCCGCGCTACAGCAATGGTGCTGACCTGAACCTGCCACGGCATACCGGCCTGACTAAAAAGTGGGCCTACCTCGACGCCACCGCGCGCGAGTACTTCGCCAAGGTGGACCACCGGTTCAATGACGACTGGAGGCTCAACCTCAGCTACACCAACACTTGGGACCTTGGGCTGTTCAAGACGGCGACCACCCTGAATGCAGTAGACCCGGTGACCAATACCGGCGCGACCTGGTACGGCACCTCGACCCGCCAGGAGAACGAGCAGCACCTTTACGACAGTAATGTCTCCGGCCACTTCCAGGCCTTTGGTCTGGACCATGAGGTGGTCTTCGGCGCCGACTACCAGAAGATCGACAGCCGCTGGCTGGGCACTGCGCCTTATGCCGCCTCGGGCGCGCCGGCCAACGTGTTCGACCCCGACAGCTCGGCGTTCGACGACCCCGGCAACGGGCGTGACTACAAGCGCGACTACAGCCCCAACTCGCAACGCCAGTACGGCCTGTACGGCAGCCTGCGTTTGCAGCTGGCCGAACCCCTGCACCTGATTGTCGGGGCGCGTGCACAGCGCTTCCACTTCTGGCAGACCTACACCAACAACCTTGTGACGCCGGCCAGCATTTCCAGCCCGGAGCAGCGTATAGGCACCAAGGTCACGCCGTTTGGTGGCCTGGTCTACGACCTGGACGATCAATGGTCGGCCTATGCCAGCTACTCGGAAATCTACAAGCCACAGTCCAGCAGGATCAGCGGCCCGGCAGGCACCGGCTCGCCGCTTGAACCCATGACCGGCAAAACCTACGAAACCGGCCTCAAGGGCGAGCTGTTCAACGGCGCGCTCAACGCCAGCCTGGCGCTGTACTACACCACCCGCGAAAACGAGGCGGTGCAGGACCCGAACTTCGCGGCGACCAATGCCGGCTTCTCTGGCAGTTGCTGCTACGTGTCCAACGGCAAGGTGGTGAGCAAGGGCATCGACATGGAGCTGTCCGGCGAGCTGTTGCCAGACTGGATGCTGGTGGGTGGCTACACCTTCAACCTCAATCGCAACCGCAGCGCCGACACGCCGCTGAGCACGGTCATGCCCAAGCACCTGTTCAAGCTTTACTCCACCTATCGCTTGCCGGGCATCTTCAGCGACTTCAAGGTGGGCGGCGGCGTGCAAGTGCAAAGTGCCACCTACACCTCCGGGACGGTGAACCGCTATGACAGCAATGGCGCACTGGCGGAGCGCAATGTGCCCTTCGACTTCGATCAGAGCGGCTATGCCATCTGGAACGCCCTGGTCGAGTACCGCGTCGATGACCACTGGAACGTCACGCTCAATGGCAACAACCTGTTCGACAAGAACGAAACTGTGGGTACTTCGACCTATGGCAACTTCTACGGTGAACCACGCAACTTCATGGTAACCCTGCGCGGCACCTATTGAGGGTCTGGAAGCGGGGCAGGGCCTGGGTTATGGTCGTAGGCTGTCCCGTTTCCTCCAGGTGTGCCCCTTGCCCGTTTTCTACTTGAGCATCAGCCTGCTGCTGTATCTGCTCGCCCTGTTTTTCGATGGCGCGCTGATGAGCGGCGCACGCCACATGCCAGCCCTGCAGATGTTGCTGTACGGGCCGTGGGGCATGCCCTTCGGCTTGTACCAATGGTTTGCCAACCCGCTGCTGGCCCTGGCCATTCTTGCCCATCGGCGGTTCCGACGCCTGGCATTGCTGGCCGGGTTGGCGGCGGCGTACCTGGCGGCCAGCAGTTTCGGCATCACCCGCCTGCCGGACAACCAGAGTTATGAGTTTCACGACCTGACCGGTTTTGGTGCTGGTTTCTATCTGTGGCTGGCGGCCATCGGGGTGTTCTGCCTGGGGCAGGCCTGGCATTGCTGGAAGGCACGTAGCGCCGACGACATGCCGGGCTGGAACTGGCTGGATGTGGCGTTGATTGCGGCGCTGGGCGTGGCGCTTTATTCAGCCACGCAGATGCCATCGCTGCGCTTCCACCCAGGCAAGGTACTGATGCCGCCAGAACAGCCGCAGTCGTTTTGATACCCGCAAGGAGGGTTTGCATGATCAAGCATTGCCTGACAGGCCTGGCACTGGCCTGCGTTTTGCCGCTGGCGGTGGCGGACGATTACACGCCGGCCTACGGAAAGTGCATGGACAAGGCCTCCAGCACCGTGGCCATGAGCGAGTGCATCCAGGCCGAGACACACGTGCAGGACCAGCGTCTGAACCGGGTGTACAAGCAGTTGATGGGCAAGCTGGATGCCGGGCAGCAGAAAAGCTTGCGGGATGTGCAGCGTAAATGGCTTGCCTACCGCGATGGCAATTGCCAGTTTCATGTGCAGGCCAGTGGCGGGACGATGGCGCAGCTGGAGGGAGGGTCATGCATGATGGACATGACCCGCGACCGGGCGGCGGAGCTGGAACGGGTGCTCAGCCCCGGCCAGTGAGGTTGCCTGTACCGGCCTCATCGCCGGCAAGCCAGCTCCCACAGGTACAGCTCACAGGCAGAAGATGGCACTCAACCTGTGGGAGCTGGCTTGCCGGCGATGGGGCGCGAAGCGGCCCCGCTTTTACTGGCGAGGCTCGCGCAGCGCCCGGGCCTTGAGGTATTCGCGCACTTCCACGGCATCCCCGGCAAACTCGATACGCTCTGCCTTGGCTGCACGCTGGTAGGCATACATCGGGTCGTAATACTCATTGAGCAAGCCTTCGATCCAGCCCCGGTGCAGGTCCACCGCGCCGCTGCGCTGTTGCTCCTCAAGGGCGATGCGCAGGATCTGTGAAAGCCGCTGATAGCGCTCCCCACCCAAGCGCTTGCAGATGTTGGCCATGCTTTGCAGCATGCGCTCGGCAAACAACCGGCGGCCATCCTCCTCACCATGCACGCCGATGAACTCGGCACTCAGGTTGACCACGTAGTCGCGCAAGATGCGCTCCACGCGGTTAGCGAAGCTGTCTTCCAGCCACACCAGCGGGTACTGCTGCATACCCTGATACAACTCCAGTGGCACCGTACAGCTGCCGACAATGCGGCCTTCATCTTCCAGCACGAACTGCTCGCAGCCGCGGGCGCGCTTTTTCAGCACATCGATGGCCAGCTGGTTTTCGAAATCGATCTGCGCCGGTTGTGCAGTGGCACGTTTGCCAAAGCTGGAACCGCGATGGTTGGCGTGGCCTTCCAGGTCGAGCACGTTGTCCAGCTGGTGCAGCACATCGGTCTTGCCGGTACCGGTCAAACCGCCCACCAGCACAAAATCGCATTGCGCTACCGCCTGCTGGGTGGTTTCCAGCAGGAAGGTGCGCATGGCCTTGTAGCCACCTTTGACACGCGGGTACTGGATGCCTGCCTCATCGCGCAGCCAACCCTGCACGATCTGCGAACGCAGGCCGCCCCGGAAGCAGTACAGGTAACCTTGCGGGTGGGCCTGGGCAAACGCTACCCAGGCATCCATCCGGGCCTGCTTGGTGGCGCCGCTGACCAGCTGGTGACCCAGGACGATGGCGGCCGCCTGGCCTTGCTGTTTGAAGCAGGTGCCGACCTTCTGCCGCTCCTGGTCGTTCATCAGCGGCAGGTTGACCACGCCAGGGAAGGCGCCTTTGGCGAATTCGACGGGCGCCCGCATGTCCATCATCGGCACGTCGTCGAGGAACAGCTGACGGAAGTCGGTGCAGTCGGGGCGCATCAGAGCACCTCGACCGCGTGGCTCTGTCGCTCGACCAGCTTGCCGATAGGCGACAGTTGCAGGCCCAGTTCGGCAGCCACGGCGAGGAAGTCGGTTTCACCCTCCGGGGTAACGGCCACCAGCAGGCCACCGCTGGTCTGCGGGTCGCACAGCAGGTGCTTCTGGTCGTCAGTGAGGGTGCCGATCTTGTGCCCGTAGCTGTCGTAGTTGCGCAGGGTCCCACCGGGGATGCAGCCCTCGGCCAGGTAGTGGTCGACACTGGGCAGGCGCGGTACCGCGGTGTAGTCCAGGTGCGCGGTGAGGCCGCTGCCTTCGGCCAGCTCGACCAGGTGGCCGAGCAGGCCGAAGCCGGTGACATCGGTCATGGCCTTGACCCCGTCGAGTTTGCCGAAGCGGCTGCCAGGGGTGTTGAGGGTGCACATCCAGTCGCGGGCCAGGCCCTGGTCCTGCGGGCGCAGCTTGGCCTTTTTCTCGGCGGTGGTGAGGATGCCGATGCCCAGTGGCTTGGTCAGGTACAGCTGGCAGCCTGCAGTGGCGGTGTCATTGCGCTTGAGGTGGCGCTTGCTGACCACACCGGTGACGGCCAGGCCGAAGATTGGCTCGGGGGCGTCGATGGAGTGGCCACCCGCCAGCGGGATACCGGCTTCGGCGCACACGGCGCGGCCGCCACGGATCACTTCACGGGCCACTTCCGGTGGCAGCACGTTGACTGGCCAGCCAAGAATGGCGATGGCCATCAGCGGGTCGCCGCCCATGGCGTAGATGTCGCTGATGGCGTTGGTGGCGGCGATGCGGCCGAAGTCGTACGGGTCATCGACGATCGGCATGAAGAAGTCGGTGGTCGAGACCACACCGCGCTCATCGTCCAGCGCGTACACTGCTGCATCGTCGCGTGACGCGTTGCCGACCCACAGTTTAGGGTCCAGGGCCTGGGTGCCGCTTTCGGCGAGGATCACGTCCAGCACCTTGGGGGAAATCTTGCAGCCACAGCCGGCACCATGGCTGTACTGGGTCAGGCGAATCGGCTCGCTCATGTGTACCTCAGCAGGTCAAATTGTTGCGCGATTGTAGCAAAGCTGGCCTTTGGGCCCTTGCCTCTTATAATTCCCGATGTCGGCGGATTTGTCGGCACTTCCCCGCTATTGAACCGGAGAACACCCATGCTCAAACGCCCCCTGGCGCTCGCCGCCGGCCTCGTGCTGTCCTGCTGTGCCGTTGTCGTACAGGCCGCTGAAACCCTGCGGGTCAGCGCCATCCCCGACGAAGCGCCGACCGAGCTGCAGCGCAAGTTCAAGCCACTGGGTGAGTACCTGGGCAAGCAACTGGGCATGGAGGTGAAGTTCGTACCGGTAGCCGACTACCCGGCGGTGGTCGAGTCGCTGGCCGCCGACCGCCTGGACCTGGCCTGGCTGGGTGGTTTCACTTTTGTCCAGGTACACCTGAAGGACCCGACTGCCACGCCGCTGGTGCAGCGTGAGCAGGACGCGCAATTCACCTCCAAGTTCATTACTGCCAACCCCGACGTGAAGAGCCTGGCCGACCTCAAGGGCAAGTCGTTTGCCTTCGGTTCCATTTCGTCCACGTCGGGCAGCCTGATGCCGCGTTACTTCATGCTCAAGCAGGACAACATCAAGCCTGAAGCGTACTTCAGCCGCGTGGCTTATTCCGGCGCCCATGACGCCACCGTGGCCTGGGTACAGGCCGGCAAGGTAGAGGGTGGCGTGCTCAACGCCAGCGTGTGGCAAAAGCTGGTGGATGCCGGCAAGGTGGATACCAGCAAGGTGAAGGTGTTTGCCACCACGCCTGCTTACTTCGACTACAACTGGACCGTGCGCGGCAACATGGACCCGGCGTTGAAGGAGAAGATCAAGAAAGCCTTCCTTGACCTCGACCCGGCCAACCCGGAGCACAAAGCGATTCTGGACCTGCAGGCTGCCAGCCGCTTCATCGAAACCAAGCCTGAGAACTACGAGGGCACCGAGCAAGCCGCACGCGAGGCCGGCCTGCTCAAGTGACTGCTTCGAATGTAGCCATCCATCTGCACGGTGCCAGCCTGCACCATGGCCAGGTCCACGCGCTTGATGCGGTCAGCCTGCGCATCGGGCAGGGCGAGCGAGTCGCCATCATCGGGCCGTCGGGGGCGGGCAAGTCGAGCTTGCTGCATCTCATGGCCACGGCCATCCAGCCCAGCGGCGGGCGCCTGGAGCTGCTCGGCGAGCAACCTTGGGCGTTGTCGGCCCGGGCACGCCAGCGCCTGCGGGCACGGGTTGGCCTGGTGCACCAGGCGCCGCCCTTGCCGCCACGCCAGCGGGTGGTGACGGCAGTACTGGCCGGCCGCCTGGGGCAGTGGGGGGTAATGCGCGGCTTGCTCAACCTGCTGTACCCCAGCGATGTACCCGGGGCACGGCAGGTTTTGGCGGAGCTGGGGCTGGCCGACAAACTGTTCGTGCAGTGTGGGCAATTGTCCGGTGGCCAGTTGCAGCGCGTGGGCATTGCCCGGGCGTTGTACCAGCGGCCGCAGGTGCTGCTGACCGATGAGCCGGTGTCGGCCATGGACCCGGTACTGGCCGACCACAGCCTGGCCTTGCTCAACCGCCATGCCCAGGCCAACAGCGTGACGCTGGTAGCGAGCCTGCATGCCGTGGAGCTGGCGCTGGCGCATTTCCCGCGGGTGATCGGTATCCGCGAGGGGCAGGTGGCGTTTGACTGCCGGGCCGATGCGGTCACCCAACCCATGCTGGATGCGCTGTACGCTAACGAACAACTGGCGTCGCCGCCAATCCAGGGGCCGACCCTGACCGTGCAGATACCGCGATGCTGAAGGCCGACACCCGCGACCCGGCCCTGCTGCCGCGGTTGCTGCTGGCCTTGCTGGCAATTGTCGTGCTGTGGCCAGGCATTCAGTTGAGCGAGCTGAACCCGTGGGTGCTGTTGCAGGCTGAGAACCGACAGCAGATCGCCAGTTTCACCAGTGCCTTTTGGCCGCCTGCACACGATGCCGACTTTCTCGCATTGCTGTACGAAGCCACTCTGCAAACCCTGGCCGTGGCAACTGCAGGCATGGCGTTGGCATTGCTGCTGGCAGTGCCAGCCGGGCTGATGGCCAGCCGAGCTTTGTCGTTGCGTGCCGCCTCCCGCGGCGGGCGTGCCGGGTTGTGGTCGCGCTTGCTGCGCGTGCCGGTGCGCGGGTTGCTGATTTTTCTGCGCAGCGTGCCTGAAATTGTCTGGGCGCTGCTGTTTGTACGGGCCGTGGGGCTGGGGCCAACGGCGGGCGTGCTGGCTATCGCCATCACGTACAGCGGCATGCTCGGCAAGGTCTACGCCGAAATCTTCGAGTCGGTCGACCAGCGCCCGGCCCATGCCTTGCTGCAGGCGGGCAGTGGCCGGCTGGCGGCGTTTCTCTACGGCATCCTGCCCAATGCTGCATCGGAAGTGGTGTCATACACCGTGTACCGTTGGGAGTGCGCGGTGCGGGCTTCTGTGGTGATGGGCTTTGTCGGTGCTGGCGGGCTGGGCCAGCAGATCGACCTGTCGATGCGCATGTTCGATGGTGCGCAAGTGGCGAGCATGCTGCTTACGTTCTTGCTGCTGGTGATGCTGGCCGACCTGCTCAGCCGCCTGCTGCGCTGGAGGCTGGCATGAACCGCGCAATCAACCTGTTGCTGCTTGGCGCCATCGCGGTGGCGGTGGTGGCCTCGTTTGCTTACCTGGAGCTGGACCTGCGCGCACTGGTAGGCAGCGGCGGGTTGGGGCAGATGGGCGAATATGCCGGGCGCTTCCTGCCCCCGGACCTTTCTGCCGATCACCTGAAGGCAGTGTGGCGTGGGGCGCTGGAGACCCTGGCCATGTCTGGCCTGGGCACCTTGTTGGCGATGGTACTGGGGATGTTGCTGGCGCTGCCGGCGGCGGGGCGCTTCGGCTGGCCGTTGCAGGGCGCGGCGCGGTTATTGCTGAATGCACTGCGGGCCATCCCTGAACTGGTGTGGGCGGCGCTGACGGTGCTGGCGGCAGGCCTTGGCTCCAATGCGGGTACCCTGGCCTTGGCGCTGCATACCGCTGGCGTGCTGGGGCGGTTGTTTGCAGAGGCGCTGGAGAACGCACCGCCAGAGCCGGCAGCGGCTATCCGCCTGCAGGGCGGCAGCCAGGTGGCGGCGTTCTGCTTTGGTACCTTGCCCAATCTGTGGCCGCAATTGCTGGCCTACAGCTTGTACCGCTGGGAGAACAACATCCGCATGGCCAGCGTGCTGGGGTTTGTCGGGGCGGGTGGCTTGGGGCAGATGCTGTACACCACCTTGAGCCTGTTCCAGGAGGCCCAGGCCAGCACGGTGATCATCGGGATGCTGGTGCTGGTGTTGCTGGTGGATGTGTTGAGTGACGTGTTGCGCCAGCGCTATGTGCGGGCCTGACACATAGCCGGGGCTGTAAGGCAGCCGCAAAATTCCTCAGGCATCCACCGCCTCGGCACACTGCGCCTCCCGCTGCATCGACTCCAGGTTCCGCTCGATCGTCTCGCAAATGGTATCCATCTGGATCTGGTGCTCACTGAACCTGAACGGGCTCTGCAAATCAGTCCCGATCCGCTCGATGGCCAGCAACATGAACCCTACCACCGTCGACGCCAGCGGCGTGAACCAGCCCAACGACTCCACAAGCCCCACCGGCACGATCAGGCAGAACAGGGTGATGAACAGCCGTGGGAAATACACATAGGGGTAGGGCAGCGGCGTGTTGGCGATCCGCTCCATGCCACCCTGGGCATTGGACAGGTCCACCAGCGTCGACTCCAGCCGTGCGAGGCGGATGCTGTCCAGCCGCCCGGCCTGGTATTCCCGGGCCAGCAAGGCCGCTGAACCGCCGAGAATGTCATTGGCGAAGTTGTTCGAACGGTTGCGGCGTTCGAACTCCGCGGGCGGGATGAAGGCCATCAGCTCGTCCGGGCAGCGTTCACCCTTCAAGTGCGCCGCCAGGCAGTTCACATAGGCGATATGCCTGCGCAGCAGGGTGGCCTTGACCGGGTTCAGGCCATCATCCGGGTCGTCGATCAGGGTCAGCGTCTGCCGGGCGAAGCTGCGCGACCCGTTCACCAGCGCCCCCCACAACGTGCGTGCCTCCCACCAGCGGTTGTAGGCGCTACTGTTGCGAAAACTCACCAGCACCACCAGCGCCGAGCCCAGCAAGGTCAATGGGATCAGCGGCAGGGTGAACTTGCTGTTGAAGAACAGCATGAAGTCGATGGTGACCAGCACATCCCAGATCAGCAGCCAGAACAGCGACCAGCCGATGTAGCCGATGGTCTTCATGGCCAGGCGGTACTTGCGGGTGATGATGTCTTTCACGCGGGGGTACCTCGAAACGCAGGGGATGCAGGATCGGACGTCGAGGCTCGTCGAAGGTTCGAGGGTTGAATGTTGCAAGGGATTTTGTAGCTGAAACGAAGGGAAAAATCCTACCAGCCTGTCAGATGTGCCTGAATTCCTGATTCAGCTCAAAAACGACAGAGTGGGTCGCTTCAATCCTTGAATTGGTGTATCCATAAGGATACGATTGGGTGACCACTTGATGTTTCTCGTTGAACAGACGGAAAGCTTTGCCGCTTGGCTATCGAGCTTGAGAGATTTGAGGGCCAGGCTGGCGATAGGTCGTAGGCTGGAGCGAGCAGCGGGGGCAATCTTGGTGACTTCAAGTGGCTTGGAGGCGGTATTGGTGAGCTTCGCATCGACGTAGCTGCCGGTTATCGCGTCTATTTCACGCAAAAGGGGGAGAGGTTGGTTTTACTGCTGGTCGGCGGCGACAAGTCCACCCAGGCCGCCGACATCCTCAAAGCCAGAAAGCTGCTGAAGGAGATGAAATGAGCGAAAAATTGATCCCGTTTGATATGGCAGCCTTGTTGAGCAGCGATGAGGCAATCAGTGAATACCTTAGCCAGGTGCTATCAGATGGCGATACCGAGGAAATCATTCGAGCACTTGGACATATCGCTCGTGCACGGGGCATGACACATATTGCTACGGAGAGTGGGCTGGGTAGAGAAAGCCTGTACAAGGCGCTGAGCCCTGGCGCGAAGCCTCGTTTTGACACTGTATTGAGGGTCATTCGTGCTCTGGGGGTGGACCTTCTCGTTCAGCCACATGCAATGACCCGCTGATCCAGCTCGGTTAAGTCACTATTTGCTTCATCTGCACCAACGCTACCCGCGTGCCGTCCCACGCCTGCCGCTCCTCGATGCCGAACGGTGTGAAGCCCAGCTGTGGATAAAGCAGCAGGCCGGCGGTGTTGTGATTGAAGCATGACACCCAGACCTCCCGGGCGCTGAACTGCTGGCGGGCGAGGTCGATCATTGCCGTTACCAGATAACGCGCTACACCAAAGCCGCGGGCGCTGGGGGCCACCACTACGTTGCCCAGGGCACATACGCCGCCATGTTCGGCTTTGTAGAAATTGGCGAAGGCCAGGACAGCGCCGTTACCTTCCACTACCGTGGAGCCGCTGCGTTGAGCTATGGCGTCGCTCAGCTGGTTGGGGGTGAGGGGGTAGGTGGCTTTGGGGAACATGTAGAACAGTTCGTCCGGGTTCTGCGGGAAGCTGCAGATGACGGGGATGTCTTCAGGCCGGATGGCGCGGTGGGTCAGGTGCATGGCAGGTCCTTCTCGCGTTGGTTGGCACGGCCTCTTCGCGGGTAAACCCGCAGGTACTGCACAAGGCTCAAATCCTGTGCAGGCCCTGTGGGAGCGGGTTTACCCGCGAAGAGGCCATCAGCCTCACATCATAGGCCGCTTTCCATCCAATACCGCGCCCCGATTCACGGCTTGGCGGCCACCGCCACGTAGCCTTTGACTGAAGCCGGTGCCTGGGGCTTGGCCTTGTGCGCCAGCAGGTACTGGTAACGCCGCCATTCCTTGTCGATTTCGCTGAACGACATGAACACGCTGATGCGGTCCTTGCCGGCCAGGTCCGGGCGCTTGCCGGCGTCGATCTCGTTGGTGGGAATGATGGCCACGTTGATGCCCACCACCTTGCCATCATCGGCAAACACAGGCCCACCCGACATGCCCTTTGTGATCGGGCCGTCATGCACTGAGTAGAAGACGCTGCCAGGCGTACCTTCAAGCCGTACCAGTGACGGCAAGGCATGGCCCTTGCCCTGCATCGGCATCATGAAACTGTTGAAACCCACCGCCGTCACGGCTTCACCAGGCACGTACTGGCGCCAGTGCGGCACGCTGCTGGCCTTGTGCTTGAAGAACACTACGTCACCGAGGCCCTCGTGGACCACGTTGCGCAGGAAGGGGGTGTGTTTGGCGGTTACAGCGTAATCCTCGTTCCACTGGATGGCGCTGGCCATCAGCAACATCGGCAGCGGTGCACCGGAAGTGACGACGAAAGCCTGGCTGTAGACGGGGTCTGAAACGTACGACGTTGGCACTCCATTGCACCCACTGAGCAGCATCATTGCCGCCATGCAGGGCGCGATTGTTTTCATGTGTCACACAGGGTGTGGAGAAATGGGAGCGCAACTATGGCTAAGTGCCATTACGCTAGCAATACTTTCGGCATATATCCGACGAATGACAGCTTAAGTGTTAGTCATGACGGCGGCCAATAGAATGCAGGTATGGCTACAGGTCCCAGAGCCATTGGGGCGGCGTCAAAGTGGGGGGATTTTTTTCGGGCGGATCTGATGGGTGTGAGCTGCATTGGGCGACCCCACTGACAAGCTACCTTTTTCAGGGCGACCTGTTCATAGTTGCCAGTCGACTTACCCTGAAAGGAATCAGAACATTGTTTAAGCTAAATCCTCTGGTGCCGGAGCTGATTGTTTCTGATCTACCCCGCAGCCTGGCATTTTACTGCGGCGTACTCGGCTTCAAGATTGAATACGACCGGCCAGAAGAGCATTTTGCCTTCCTGTCTTTTGGTGGCAGCCAGCTGATGCTGGAGCAGGACTGGCAGAGTGAGTCGCCCTGGCGGGTCGGCCCGCTGGAGCCGCCGTATGGTCGAGGCATCAACCTGTCGATCGAATGCGCTGATGCACTTTCCTTGGTCGCGTCGCTGGGGGTTGCAGGGCATAGCATCAGAAAGCCGATTGAAGAGTGTTGGTACCGCCAGGGCGGCATGCTGGTCGGCCAGCGCAATTTCCTGGTGCAAGACCCGGACGGCTACCTGCTTCGGTTTGCTGAAGATCTCGGCGTGAGGAGCGCCTGAGCCAAGGGCGGATGCACGAAAAATTGACCCCAGGTTGCGCTCGATGGCGCCACATAACGCTATACACCCACACAGTTACTGAATTCTCAGCGCTTGTTGCCTCCGTGCACTTTCGAAACTAAGCCAGCATCTTTGCTCGAACTACCTTCCCTCTTTCGAGTGTTGAATGTCGCCATATCAACTATTTATGTCCTCTGCGCGATAGTTTCAAAATGGCTGAACTAAGTATTTGCCCACAGCGCTTTTTCCCGAAGCGGGTCATCAACAAAATAGCCGCCCTTCAATTTTAAGCATCAGCCTGACGCCGTGGCCGAAAGTTGACCGCGGCGGCTGGCGGCCAGGTAGGTGGCTCGCCGCCTGAGCTGATGAACCTACACCGATTACCAGGAAAGGAAAGTGTCATGGGAATGACGAGGCGTAAATTTTTGATCGGCGGCGGCGTCGTGGCTATTGCAGGTGGCGCAGGCATTCTGACCCCCTTGCTGACCCGCGAAGGCCGGTTGATCCCCGGCAAACCGCGGTTTGGTTTTGTAGAAGGCACTGAAGGTGCACTTCCCAAGCAGGCAGACGTGGTAGTTGTTGGCGCTGGTATTCTGGGGCTCATGACCGCGATCAATCTTGTCGAACGTGGCCTCTCGGTAGTCGTCGTTGAAAAAGGGGATATTGCCGGCGAGCAGTCATGCAGGTTCTATGGTCAGGTCATGACCTACAAGATGCCTGACGCGACGTTCCAGTTGCACCATCTTGCGAAACAACGGTGGCGCGAGATGAATGCCAAAGTGGGTGCAGATACCAGCTATCGCACACAGGGCCGGGTCGAAGTTCCTTTCGATGAAGAAGACCTGGAAAGCGTCAGAAAGTGGATTGATGTCAAAAGCCGGGAAGTAGCAGCGGACAACCCCTTCAAGACTCGGATCATTCAGGGGAATGAACTCGAACAGCGGCTGCGCGGTGCATCATCGAGCTGGAAAATTGCAGGTTTCGAGGAAGACTCCGGTAGCCTGGACGCCGAGCGCGCATCGTTTGTCATGGCGGAGTACGCCAAGAAAATGGGTGTGCGCATCTACACCCACTGCGCCGCTAGAGGCCTGGAAACCCAGGCAGGCGTCATTTCCGATGTGGTGACCGAGAAGGGTGCCATCAGCACTTCTCGCGTGGTCGTGGCAGGCGGCGCCTGGTCCAGGCTGTTCATGCAGAACCTGGGCGTCGATGTGCCGACCTTGCCGGCCTACCAGTCCCAGCAAATCATCAGCGCGGCACCCCGTGCACCGGGGGGCAACGTTGCATTGCCGGGGAATATCTACTTCCGCGAGCAGGCCGACGGTACATACGCCACGTCACCGCGCGTCGTCGTTGCCCCGGTGGTCAAAGAATCGTTCATGTATGGCTATAAATACCTGCCATTGCTGGCCATCCCCGACTTCCCGGTGCACATCTCACTCAACAAGCAACTGATCGATTCGTTCACTCAGCCCACCCAGTGGAGGCTGGACGAGGTATCGCCCTTCGAGAAAAACAGGCTGATGACGGCGGCCCCGGATATTCCAGAGCTGGACGCATCTCTGGAAAAGCTCAAGGTCGAGTTCCCTGCCTTCCAGGATGCCAAGTTGATCGATCAGTGGAGCGGTGCCATGGCCATCGCCCCGGATGAGAACCCGATCATTTCGCAGGTCAATGAGTACCCAGGCCTGGTCATCAACACCGCGACCGGCTGGGGTATGACGGAAAGCCCGGTGTCGTCCGAGCTGACGGCAGACCTGCTGCTTGGAAAGGCGCCGGTGCTGGACCCGAAACCCTTCAGTTTGTATCGATTCTAAGTACACACCGCAATGGAATGACCCGTACACGCATCATCGGTGCGTGTACATTCTTGCGTAACCATCAGGAGAGAAATATGAAATTCGCTTTCAAGACCGTTGCTGCATTGGCGTTGGGATTAGCCGGTGCCGGCAGCGTTCATGCACAAGATATTGTGCGCCATGGCGCAGGTAGTTTCCCTATCTCGTCGGCTGTAGAGATTCCTGCCGGGAAGTCGATCGTCTACCTGAGCGGTTCCGTCCCGTCGGTGATTCATACCGACGCGCCCAAGGATTCGCTGGAAGCCTACGGTGATACCAAGGCACAAACCATCAATGTGCTTGAAAGCATCCAGCAGCAGCTGAAAGCGCTGGGTCTTGGCCTGACTGACGTGGTGAAGATGCAGGTATTCCTGGTGGGCGGGCCGGAGAACGGCGGGAAGATGGATTTCGACGGTTTCATGGCCGGCTACACCCAGTTCTTCGGCCCAGCCGCCAAGCAGCCGGTGCTACCTGCGCGCTCGGCGTTCCAGATTGCAGGCCTGGCGCACCCTGCCTGGCGGGTTGAGATCGAAGTGACAGCGGTTCGTCCCTGAGAGCCCCTTGGCCCAGCCCGACATAATCGTCGGGCACAAAAAAACCGACCATAAGGTCGGTTTTTTCCGGATTTTGGTGCCCCGAGGGAGACTCGAACTCCCACTCCTTTCGAAAACGGATTTTGAATCCGCCGCGTCTACCAATTCCGCCATCAGGGCGTGTGGCGCGCAGTATAGAGAGGTGCCGCTAGTCGGTCAATCGGCTTTCATGGTCAATTTTCACACATTGGGCTAAACTTCCCGGCCCTGCCGAACCGAACATCATCATGCGCGTCGCCGATTTTTCCTTCGAACTCCCTGATTCCCTGATCGCCCGCCACCCGTTGGCCGAGCGCCATGGCAGCCGTCTGCTGGTGCTCGATGGGCCGACCGGCGCGCTGGCGCACCGGCAATTCCCCGACCTGCTCGAGTACCTGCGCCCCGGCGACCTGATGGTGTTCAACAACACCCGGGTCATCCCGGCGCGGTTGTTTGGCCAGAAAGCCTCCGGGGGCAAGCTGGAAGTGCTGGTCGAGCGCGTGCTCGACAGCCACCGGGTGCTGGCCCATGTGCGTGCCAGCAAGGCGCCGAAAGTGGGCGCGGTGATCCTCATCGATGGCGGTGGCGAGGCCGAAATGGTCGCGCGCCATGACACGCTGTTCGAGCTGCGTTTCACCGAAGAGGTGCTGCCATTGCTCGACCGCGTCGGCCATATGCCGCTGCCGCCCTACATCGACCGCCCCGACGAGGGCGCCGACCGTGAGCGCTACCAGACTGTGTACGCCCAGCGCGCCGGTGCGGTTGCCGCGCCCACTGCGGGCCTGCACTTTGACGAAGCGCTGCTGGAAAAGATTGCTGCCAAAGGTGTGGAGCGGGCTTTCGTTACCCTGCACGTGGGGGCGGGCACGTTCCAGCCGGTGCGGGTCGACAAGATCGAAGACCACCACATGCATAAAGAATGGCTCGAAGTGGGCCAGGATGTGGTCGATGCCATCGAGGCCTGCCGCGCACGTGGCGGCCGGGTGGTCGCGGTCGGCACCACCAGCGTGCGTTCGCTGGAAAGCGCGGCGCGCGATGGCGTGCTCAAGGCCTTCAGCGGCGACACCGACATCTTCATCTACCCGGGCCGGCCGTTCCATGTGGTCGATGCCCTGGTCACCAACTTCCACCTGCCGGAGTCCACGCTGCTGATGCTGGTCTCGGCGTTCGCCGGTTACCCCGAGACCATGGCTGCCTACGCGGCGGCGGTCGAGAACGGGTACCGCTTCTTCAGTTACGGTGATGCCATGTTCATCACCCGCAATCCGGCGCCACGCGGCCCCGAGGATCAAGCATGAGTCGCACCTGTCGAATGTCCTTCGAACTGCTGGCTACCGACGGCAAGGCCCGTCGTGGTCGCATCACCTTCCCACGTGGCACGGTGGAAACCCCGGCGTTCATGCCGGTGGGTACCTATGGCACGGTCAAGGGCATGCTGCCACGCGATATCGAGGCCATTGGCGCCGAGATGATCCTGGGCAACACCTTCCACCTGTGGCTGCGCCCGGGCACCGAGGTGATCAAGAAGCACAACGGCCTGCACGACTTCATGCAGTGGAAAGGCCCGATCCTCACCGACTCCGGTGGCTTCCAGGTGTTCAGCCTGGGCGCCATGCGCAAGATCAAGGAAGAGGGCGTGACCTTCGCCTCGCCAGTCGATGGCTCGAAGGTGTTCATGGGCCCTGAAGAGTCGATGCAGGTGCAACGTGACCTGGGCTCGGACGTGGTGATGATCTTCGACGAGTGCACCCCGTACCCGGCCGAGCACGACGTGGCACGTACTTCCATGGAGCTGTCGCTGCGCTGGGCCCAGCGCTCGAAGAACGCCCACGCCGACAACACGGCGGCGCTGTTCGGCATCGTCCAGGGCGGCATGTACCAGGACCTGCGCATGCGCTCCCTGGAAGGCCTGGAAAACATCGGTTTCGACGGCCTGGCCATCGGCGGCCTGTCGGTGGGCGAACCCAAGCACGAAATGATCAAGGTGCTGGATTACCTGCCGGGCATGATGCCTGCTGACAAACCTCGTTACCTTATGGGGGTAGGCAAACCGGAAGATCTCGTTGAGGGTGTGCGCCGCGGCGTCGACATGTTCGACTGCGTGATGCCTACGCGTAACGCGCGTAACGGCCATCTGTTCGTCGATACAGGGGTGATCAAGATCCGCAATGCGTTCCATCGCCACGATGAATCGCCGCTGGATCCGACCTGTGACTGCTACACCTGCACCAACTTCTCCCGCGCCTATCTCCATCACCTGGACAAGTGCGGCGAAATGTTGAGCAGCATGCTGAATACCATCCACAACTTGCGCCATTACCAGCGCTTGATGGCCGGTTTACGCGAGGCTATTCAACAGGGTAAATTGGCCGCCTTCGTCGACGCCTTCTACGCCAAGCGCGGGCTTCCTGTACCGCCTTTGGACTGACTGTCTGCATCCATTATTAGAAAATTACATTAGGAGTGCCCAATGAGCTTCTTCATCCCCGCCGCATACGCGGACGCTGCAGCACCTGCCGCTGGCCCAGCCGGTACCGGTTTCGAGTGGATTTTCCTGGTTGGTTTCCTGGTCATCTTCTACCTGATGATCTGGCGTCCACAGGCCAAACGTGCCAAAGAGCAGAAGAACCTGCTCGGCAACTTGCAGAAAGGTGACGAAGTTGTCACCAACGGCGGCATCGCCGGCAAGATCGTCAAGGTTTCCGATGATTTCGTGGTGCTGGAAGTTTCCGACACTGTCGAGCTGAAGTTCCAGAAGGGCGCCATCGCGGCAACCCTGCCAAAAGGTACGCTCAAGGCTATCTGAGTTACCGGTTTTATTTTCCAGTCGGGGCGCGCAAAGCGCCCCGCGTCTTGAACGGGCGGCGTGATGCTGAACAAATACCCTCTGTGGAAATATGCACTGATCGTGCTGGTACTGGTGGTCGGTTTCATTTATTCCGCTCCCAACCTCTACCCGGATGATCCGGCGGTACAGATCAGCGGTGCCAGTTCGGCGCTGCAGGTGAACCAGGCCGACCTCAATCGCGTCAGCAAGGCGCTGGTCGATGCCAAGATCGCCGTCAAGGGCGTTAGCCTGGGTGAGAAGGGCAGCGGGCTGATCCGCCTGACCAACCAGGAAGACCAGCTGCCAGCCAAGGATGTGGTGCGCAAGGCACTGGGCGATGATTACGTCGTGGCCCTGAACCTGGCACAGACTACCCCGCAATGGCTGCGCAACCTGGGTGCAAGCCCGATGAAGCTGGGCCTGGACCTGTCCGGTGGTGTGCACTTCCTGCTGGAAGTGGACATGGACAAGGCCATGACGGCCCGCATGAAAGTCTACGAAGGCGAGGTCAAGACCTTGCTGCGCAAAGAGCGCATCCGCTACCGCAGCCTGCCTCAGCAGGATGGTGGCATCATGCTGGGCTTCGCTGACGATGCAACCCGCGAACAGGCACGTGCCCTGATCCGCAAGAATTTCAATGATTTCGACCTGACCACCACCGAGCGCAACGACCTCGCCGTGCTGCGTCTGGCGCTGACTCAGGCAAAAGTTGCCGAGATCCGCGAATACTCGATCAAGCAGAACCTCACCACCGTGCGCAACCGTGTCAACGAGCTGGGCGTGGCCGAGCCGCTGGTACAGCGCCAGGGCGCCAACCGTATCGTGGTCGAGCTGCCGGGCGTGCAGGACACTGCCGAAGCCAAGCGTATCCTCGGTAAAACCGCCAACCTGGAGTTCCGCTTTGGTGCCGAGCCGGGTGCGTCCAAGGCCACTACCGAAGTGTTCGAGTTCCGCGAAGGCGGCCGTTCTGCGCCGGTCGAGCGCGGCCTGATCATCACCGGTGACCAGGTTACCGACGCCCAGGCCAGCTTTGACGAGCACGGTCGCCCACAAGTGAACATCCGCCTGGATGGCCACGGTGGCGAGCTGATGAGCCGTGCTACCCGTAGCAACGTCGGCCGCAGCATGGCAGTGATCTTCATCGAGCAGAAGCCGGTCACGCGCTACGTGAAGCAGACCGTCGACGGCGTCGAGAAGGACGTTGCCGTACAAAGCTTCGTGGAAGAAAAGAAGATCATCAGCCTGGCGACCATCCAGTCGCCACTGGGCAGCCAGTTCCGCATCACCGGCCTGAACGGCCAGGGCGAATCGTCCGAACTGGCCCTGCTGCTGCGTGCCGGTGGTCTGGCCGCGCCGATGTATTTCGCTGAAGAACGTACCATTGGCCCAAGCCTGGGTGCCGACAACATCACCAAGGGTATCGATGCGTCGCTGTGGGGCATGCTGTTCGTCTCGCTGTTCATCATCGCCATCTACCGCGGCTTTGGCGTGATCGCCACCATCGCCCTGGCGGGCAATATGGTGCTGTTGCTGGCGCTGATGTCACTGCTGGGTGCCACCCTGACCCTGCCGGGTATTGCCGGTATCGTGTTGACCATGGGTATGGCGGTGGACGCCAACGTGCTGATCTTCTCGCGTATCCGCGAAGAGCTGAAAGCCGGCATGTCGGTACAGCGCGCCATCCACGAAGGCTTCAACCGCGCCTACACCGCGATCATCGACGCCAACCTGACCAGCCTGCTGGTCGGCGGTATCCTGTTCGCCATGGGTACCGGCCCGGTCAAAGGCTTTGCGGTTACCATGTCCCTCGGGATTTTCACCTCGATGTTCACCGCCGTCATGGTGACCCGCGCAATGGTCAACCTGACCTGCGGCGGGCGTGACATCAAGAAGCTGTGGGTTTGAGGGAGCTGCGATGAAAACCATCAACTTCATGGGCGTGCGCAATGTTGCGTTCGCCATTACCGTGCTCCTCACCGTGCTGGCGCTGTTCAGCTGGTGGCAGAAGGGCCTCAACTTTGGCCTGGACTTCACCGGCGGTACGCTGATCGAGCTCACATACGAGCGCCCGGCCGACCTCAAGGCGGTGCGTGCCGAGCTGGTCGACTCCGGCTTCCACGAGGCCGTGGTGCAGAGCTTCGGCGCTACCACCGACCTGCTGGTGCGTATGCCGGGCGATGACCCGCAGCTGGGTAACAAGGTAGCCGCTGCCCTGCAGAAGGCTGGCGGCGACAACCCGGCTACGCTCAAGCGTGTCGAGTTCGTTGGCCCGCAGGTGGGAGAAGAGCTGCGCGACCAGGGCGGCATGGGCATGCTCATGGCCTTGGGCGGCATCCTTATTTACCTGGCCTTCCGTTTCCAGTGGAAGTTCGCCGTGGGTGCGATCGTTTCGCTGATCCACGACGTGGTGGTCACCCTGGGTATCCTGTCGTTCTTCCAGATTACCTTCGACCTGACGGTGCTGGCGGCGGTGCTGGCGATCATCGGCTACTCGCTGAACGACACCATCGTCGTGTTCGACCGGGTGCGTGAAAACTTCCGCGTCATGCGCAAGGCTTCGCTGATCGAGAACATCAACGTTTCGACCACCCAGACCCTGCTGCGCACCATCGCCACCTCGGTTTCGACTTTGCTGGCCATTGCTGCACTGCTGTTCTTCGGTGGCGACAACCTGTTCGGCTTCTCGCTGGCCCTGTTCATCGGTGTTCTGGCCGGTACCTACTCGTCGATCTACATCGCCAACGTGGTACTGATCTGGCTGAACCTGAACAGCGAAGACCTGATCCCTCCAGTCAAGGCTGAAGGTGTGGACGAGCGCCCATAAGGCCCTGTCCCTACGCCGTACGGCGAGCAAAAAGGCGCGAGTGTTGAACTCGCGCCTTTTTTTTTGCTCCAAGGCTGGGAGAAGCGCGGGTTGAGACCCGCTGGTACGATCAGGAGGTTCACGTGAATAAATCAATGCTGGTGGGTGCGGTGCTGGGTGCTGTCGGTGTAACTGCCGGAGGTGCTGTGGCGACCTACAGCTTGGTGAACAAAGGCCCCGAAGTCGCCCAGGTGACGGACGTGCAGCCGATCAAGCAGCAGGTGAAAACCCCGCGTGAAGTATGCAAGGACGTGGCCGTGACGCGTCAGGCGCCGGTCAAGGACCAGCACCAGATTGCCGGTACCGTGGTCGGTGCGCTGGCAGGTGGCTTGCTGGGTAACCAGATTGGTGGTGGTACCGGCAAGAAGATCGCTACCGTGGCCGGTGCGGTCGGTGGTGGTTATGCCGGTAACAAGGTGCAGGAAGGCATGCAGCAGCGTGACACCTACACCACCACGCAAACCCGCTGCAATACGGTCAATGACATCAGCGAGAAGGTGGTGGGTTACAACGTGACCTATTCCATCGGTGATCAGGTAGGCAAGGTGAAGATGGACCGCGAGCCGGGGGCCACCATTCCGCTGGACAAGAATGGCAAGCTGATCCTGAGCGAAGCTGCCCAGTAATTTCGTACGCGGTCTGCTTTGTGTGGGAGCGGCCTTGTGTCGCGATGGGGTGCGCAGCGGCCCCAGGATCTGTGATCCATCAGAGATTCCCGGGGCTGCTTTGCAGCCCTATCGCGACACAAGGCCGCTCCCACAAGGACTGCGTAAGCTCTGGGCACAAAAAAAGCACCCCGAGGGGTGCTTTTTGCTTTCTGGCAATTCGCGCTTAGCGCTTCATGCTTTCTGGCAGGTGCGGCTGGATAGCGGTCAGCACGGCCTTGAAGCACTTGATGTTGCCTGCAACGATGTGGCCTTTGTCGAGGAAGTCGTGGCCACCGTTGAAGTCGCTCACCAGGCCACCGGCTTCCTGGATCAGCAGCACGCCAGCTGCCATGTCCCATTCGGACAGGCCCGACTCCCAGAAGGCGTCGAAGCGGCCAGCGGCCACGTAGGCGAGGTCCAGGCTGGCGGAGCCGGCGCGGCGGATGCCGGCGGTCTGGCCAGTCAGGGCGCGGAACATGCCCAGGTAGTTGTCCATGTCGGCCATCTGGCCATCACGGAACGGGAAGCCGGTACCCAGCAGGGCGCCTTCCAGGCTGGTGCGCGAGCTGACGCGCAGGCGACGGCCATTGAGCTGGGCGCCACGGCCACGGCTGGCGGTGAATTCTTCCTGGCGTACCGGGTCGAGCACCACGGCGTGCTCAAGGCGACCACGGTATTTGCAGGCGATGCTGACGGCGAAGTGGGGGATACCGCGCAGGAAGTTGGTGGTACCGTCCAGTGGGTCGATGATCCACAGGTAGTCTTTACCTTCTTCGCCGGTGCCCGCGTGCATGCCCGTCTCTTCACCCTGGATGGAGTGGTTCGGGTAAGCCTTGCGCAGCGCGTCGACGATCTTCTGCTCGGCGGCACGATCAACCTCGGAAACGTAGTCCTTAGCCTCTTTCTCGTCCACCTTGATGCTATCCAGGCGTTCGATGGAGCGGAAAATCAGTTCACTGGCGCTGCGAGCGGCGCGCAGGGCGATATTCAGCATAGGCTGCATGGGCGGGTCACCTGGAGATGTTAAAGAAGAAAGCCGATCATTCTAGCAGAAAAGTTTGTCGGCAGAAGTGTCACATTTGCTTTCATGGCGTTACGTCTGTCGGTTCTGTAAGATCGAAGGCCCTGATTCCTGCATCTGTGAGCACAACACCTTGCTGCAAAATATTCGTGTTGTTCTGGTCAATACCAGCCACCCCGGCAACATCGGCGGCGCTGCGCGTGCCATGAAAAACATGGGCTTGTCGCGCCTGGTGCTGGTGCAGCCGAAAGATTTCCCCGCCCTGGAAGCCAGTGCCCGCGCCTCGGGCGCCGACGATGTGCTGGATAACGCCCAGGTGGTCGACAGCCTTGAACAGGCGCTGGTCGGCTGTAACCTGGTGATGGGTACCAGCGCCCGCGAGCGCAGCATCCCCTGGCCGTTGATTGGCCCGCGCGAGTGCGGCGCCAAGGCGGTGGAGCACGCCAAGGGGGGCGAAGAGATCGCCCTGGTGTTCGGGCGCGAACACGCCGGCCTCACCAACGAAGAACTGCAGCGATGTCACTTCCACGTGCACATTCCCTCCAACCCCGACTTCAGCTCGCTGAACCTTGCGGCCGCTGTGCAGGTGCTCTCTTACGAGGTGCGCATGGCATCGCTGGCTGCTGGTGAGGCGCCGGGCAAAGTCGAGAAGGTTGACGCCAGCGAGCTGGCGACAATGGACGAAATGGAGCTGTTCTACGACCACCTGGAGAAAACCCTGGTGGGCATCGGCTTCCTCGACCCCGAAAAACCCAAGCACCTGATGCCGCGCCTGCGCCGGCTGTATGGGCGGGTGGCGGTCGAGCGTACGGAAATGAGCATTTTGCGCGGCATCCTCACCGAGACCCAGAAAGTGGTCCGTGGCGAGCCGCATAAACGGAAGGACTGACAGATGTTCGAACGCCTGCGTGAAGATATTCAAAGCGTATTCCACCGTGACCCGGCTGCGCGCAATGCCTTCGAGGTGCTCACCTGCTACCCGGGCATGCATGCCATCTGGCTGCACCGCCTGGGCAATGCCCTGTGGAAGCGTGATTTCAAGTGGCTGGCCCGGCTGGTGTCGAACTTCGGCCGCTGGCTGACCGGTATCGAGATCCATCCCGGTGCCACCATCGGCCGGCGCTTCTTCATTGACCACGGCATGGGCATCGTCATCGGCGAAACCGCCGAGATCGGCGACGACGTCACCCTTTACCAGGGTGTGACCCTGGGCGGCACCAGCTGGAACAAAGGCAAGCGCCACCCCACCCTGGAAAACGGCGTGGTGGTAGGGGCGGGGGCCAAGGTGCTGGGCCCGTTCACCGTCGGCGCCGGGGCCAAGATCGGCTCCAATGCGGTGGTGACCAAGGCTGTACCGGCCGGCGCCACGGCGGTGGGCATCCCGGGGCGGATCATCGTCAAGAGCGAGGACACCGAAGTCGAGGCCAAGCGCAAGGCCATGGCCGAGAAGATCGGTTTCGATGCCTACGGTGTCAGTGGCGACATGCCTGACCCGGTGGCGCGAGCCATCGGCCAGATGCTCGACCACTTGCAGGCCGTCGACGAGCGGTTGGAGGGCATGTGTGGCGCCCTGACCAAGATGGGTAGCGACTACTGCGCCAAGGAACTGCCGGCCCTGCCGGAAGATGATTTCACCGAGGTTGCCCAGGTGGCCCAGCGCGACACTCAGTCGCATTGATTGCGCCGCGCTGAAACCCTGGTGACATACGGGGCGTGTGCTCACGCCCCTCGTCTGCTACAATCGCGCCCGCCTCCCCGATGCAAACCCGACTAAAGCAGTAGGTCTAATAGTTGACTTAAATGCTCGGGAATCGCATACTCGCACACATCCCGAAACTCCCGTGGTACCCAATAGCCATGCGACTGACTACCAAAGGCCGATACGCCGTGACTGCCATGCTTGACTTGGCGTTGCACGCGCAGCATGGGCCGGTGTCTTTGGCCGACATTTCCGAGCGCCAGGGCATTTCCCTCTCTTATCTGGAACAGCTGTTCGCCAAGCTGCGCCGCAGCAGCCTGGTCTCCAGCGTGCGCGGTCCAGGTGGTGGCTACCAGCTGTCGCGGGGCATGGAAACCATCCAGGTGGCCCAGGTCATCGATGCGGTCAACGAATCGGTCGATGCTACCCGTTGCCAGGGCCTCGGGGACTGCCATGCCGGTGATACCTGCCTGACCCACCACCTGTGGTGCGACCTCAGTCAGCAGATCCATGAATTCCTCAGCGGCATCAGCCTGGCCGACCTCGTCATGCGCCGTGAGGTGCAGGAAGTTGCCCAGCGCCAGGACCTGCGTCGTGTCGCAGGCCGAACCGCCCAGCTGGACAAGATTGAGACGTCCGCCGTCGATTGATCCCCCAGGGACGACGAGCGACGCCACCGCCTGATAGGAGAGACAAATGAAGTTGCCGATCTACCTCGATTACTCCGCGACCACCCCGGTCGACCCACGTGTGGCCCAGAAAATGGCCGACTGCCTGCTGGTCGACGGGAACTTCGGTAACCCGGCCTCGCGCTCCCACGTCTTCGGCTGGAAGGCCGAGGAAGCGGTCGAGAACGGTCGTCGCCAGGTTGCCGAACTGATCAACGCCGATCCGCGCGAAATCGTCTGGACCAGCGGTGCCACCGAGTCCGACAACCTCGCACTGAAAGGCGTCGCGCACTTCTATCAGACCAAGGGCAAGCACATCATCACTTCCAAGATCGAGCACAAGGCGGTCCTGGACACCGCTCGCCAGCTCGAGCGTGAAGGTTTCGAAGTGACCTACCTCGAGCCAGGCGCAGACGGCATCGTCACCCCGGCCCAGGTCGAGGCAGCATTGCGCGACGACACCATTCTGGTCTCGCTGATGCACGTGAACAACGAAGTCGGCTCGATCAACGACATCGCCGCCATTGGTGAACTGACCCGTTCGCGCGGCGTGCTGTTCCATGTCGACGCCGCCCAGTCGGCCGGCAAGGTCGAAATCGACCTGCAAAAGCTGAAAGTCGACCTGATGTCGTTCTCGGCGCACAAGGTCTACGGCCCGAAAGGCATCGGCGCGCTGTACGTCAGCCGCAAGCCGCGTGTACGCCTTGAAGCCATCATTCACGGCGGTGGCCATGAGCGCGGCATGCGTTCGGGCACCCTGCCGACCCACCAGATTGTCGGCATGGGCGAAGCGTTCGCCATTGCCAAGCAGGAAATGGCCGCCGAAAACGTGCGCATCAAGGCCCTGAGCGACCGCTTCTTCAAGCAGGTCTCGGACCTCGAAGAGCTGTACGTCAACGGCAGCAGCACCGCTCGCGTGCCGCACAACCTGAACCTGAGCTTCAACTACGTCGAAGGCGAGTCGCTGCTGATGTCGCTGAAAGACATCGCCGTATCGTCCGGTTCGGCCTGCACCTCCGCTTCGCTCGAGCCGTCGTACGTACTGCGCGCTCTGGGCCGCAACGACGAGCTGGCGCACAGCTCGATCCGCTTCTCCTTCGGCCGCTTCACCACCGAAGAAGAAGTCGACTACGCCGCGCAGAAAGTCTGCGAGGCCGTTAACAAACTGCGTGAGCTGTCGCCGCTGTGGGACATGTACAAAGACGGCGTTGACATCTCCAAGATCGAGTGGGCCGCCCACTAAGCAGTCGCCGGCAAGAGCGGCTCCCTGATGAGGAAGGAATTGCACCATGGCATACAGTGAAAAGGTCATCGACCACTACGAAAACCCACGCAACGTCGGCAAGATGAATGCCGAGGACCCGGATGTCGGTACCGGCATGGTCGGTGCTCCAGCGTGCGGTGACGTGATGCGCCTGCAGATCAAGGTCAACGAGCAGGGCGTCATTGAAGACGCCAAGTTCAAGACCTACGGCTGCGGTTCGGCCATCGCTTCCAGCTCCCTCGCCACCGAGTGGATGAAGGGCAAGACCCTGGACGAAGCCGAAACCATCAAGAACACCCAGCTGGCGGAAGAACTGGCGTTGCCGCCAGTGAAGATCCACTGTTCGGTACTCGCGGAGGATGCCATCAAGGCAGCCGTTCGCGATTACAAGCAGAAAAAAGGCTTGATCTAAGTCGCCTGCAAGGTAAGAGGTAAGGAGTTCTGATGGCTATCAGCATGACAGAAGCCGCCGCCAACCACGTGCGGCGTTCCCTCCAAGGGCGCGGCAAGGGCGAAGGCATTCGCCTGGCCGTGCGCACCACCGGCTGCTCGGGCCTGGCCTACGTGCTGGAGTTCGTCGACGAAGTGGCGGGCGAAGACCAGGTGTTCGAGAACCACGGCGTGAAGGTCATCATCGACCCTAAAAGCCTGGTGTACCTCGACGGCACCGAACTGGACTTCGTCAAGGAAGGGTTGAACGAAGGCTTCAAGTTCAACAACCCCAACGTGCGCGGTGAGTGTGGCTGCGGCGAAAGCTTCAACGTCTGAGGCTGGCTGTGGGTACTCCTTGTCATTACGCTCTGTTTGATCTCCAGCCGTGCTTTCGGCTGGACCTCGACAAGCTGGCCACTCGCTACCGCGAGCTGGCCCGCGAGGTCCATCCTGACCGCTTTGCCGACGCTTCCGAGCGTGAGCAGCGGGTAGCGCTGGAGAAGTCCGCGGCCCTCAACGACGCCTACCAGACCCTGCGCAGTGCGCCGCGCCGTGCCCGCTATCTGCTGGCCATCGGTGGCCACGAAGTGCCCCAGGAGGTCACGGTCCACGACCCCGACTTCCTGCTGCAGCAAATGCAGTGGCGCGAAGAGCTTGAAGAGCTGCAGGACGAAGCCGACCTCGATGGTGTTGCCGTGTTCAAGAAGCGCCTCAAAGGTGCCCAGGACACGCTGAACGAGGATTTCGCCGCCTGCTGGGATGTGCCTGCCGAGCGCGACAAGGCCGAGCGCCTGATGCGCCGCATGCAGTTCCTCGACAAGCTCGCCCAAGAAGTGCGCCAACTGGAAGAGCGCCTCGACGATTAACCCGGCGTTGCCCGTGATGACGCCTAAGGTATTCAGATAAGCATGGCCCTACTGCAGATCGCCGAACCCGGTCAAAGCCCTCAGCCGCACCAGCGCCGCCTGGCGGTGGGTATCGACCTGGGTACCACCAATTCTCTGGTCGCTGCCGTACGCAGCGGTCGCAGCGAACCCCTGCCCGATGTGCAGGGTAATGTCATTCTGCCCTCTGCGGTACGCTACCTGGCTGACCACACTGAGGTCGGCCAGGCTGCGCGCGAGGCGGCCGCCAGTGACCCGCTGAACACCGTGTTGTCGGTCAAGCGCCTTATGGGGCGCGGCCTGGCCGACGTCAAGCAATTGGGTGAGCAGCTGCCGTACCGCTTCATTGGCGGTGAATCGCACATGCCGTTCATCGACACCGTCCAGGGGCCGAAGAGCCCGGTGGAAGTGTCCGCTGACATCCTCAAGGTGCTGCGTGAGCGTGCCGAAGCGACCCTGGGCGGTGATCTGGTGGGCGCGGTGATCACCGTGCCGGCTTATTTCGACGACGCTCAGCGCCAAGCGACCAAGGATGCGGCCAAGCTGGCCGGCCTGAACGTGCTGCGCTTGCTCAACGAGCCAACTGCCGCTGCCGTTGCCTACGGCCTGGACCAGAATGCCGAAGGCCTGGTGGCCATCTATGACCTGGGTGGCGGTACTTTCGATATTTCGATCCTGCGCCTGACTGCTGGTGTGTTCGAAGTGCTGGCCACCGGCGGTGATACCGCTTTGGGTGGTGACGACTTCGACCACGCCATTGCTGGCTGGATCATCGAGCAGGCCGGCCTGTCCTCCGACCTCGACCCGGGTACCCAGCGCCAGCTGTTGCAGGCTGCCTGCGCCGCCAAGGAAGCCCTGACCGACGCTGACGTGGTCAGCATCAGTCACGGTGCCTGGCAGGGCGAGCTCAGCCGGGCCGCCTTCGATGCCATGATCGAGCCGCTGATCGCCCGTAGCCTCAAGGCCTGCCGCCGCGCCGTGCGCGACAGCGGTGTCGAGCTTGAGGAGGTAGGTGCGGTGGTCATGGTCGGTGGTTCGACCCGCGTACCGCGTGTGCGTGAGGCTGTCGGTACACTGTTTGGCCGCACGCCGCTGACCTCGATCGACCCTGATCAGGTGGTCGCCATCGGTGCCGCCATCCAGGCCGATACCCTGGCCGGGAATCGCCGCGAAGGCGGTGAACTGCTGCTGCTTGACGTTATCCCACTGTCCCTGGGCCTTGAGACCATGGGTGGGCTGATGGAAAAAGTGATCCCGCGCAACACCACCATTCCGGTGGCGCGTGCCCAGGAGTTCACTACGTATAAAGATGGCCAGTCGGCCATGATGATCCACGTGCTGCAGGGCGAGCGCGAGCTGATCAGCGACTGCCGCTCGTTGGCGCGCTTCGAGCTGCGCGGCATTCCGGCGATGGTTGCCGGGGCGGCAAAAATTCGCGTCACCTTCCAGGTAGATGCCGACGGCCTGCTCAGCGTTGCCGCCCGGGAACTGGGTTCGGGTGTGGAAGCCAGCATCCAGGTCAAGCCGTCCTACGGCCTGACCGACGGCGAAATCGCCCGCATGCTCAAGGATTCCTTCGAACACGCAGGTTCCGACAAGCAGGCCCGCCAGTTGCGTGAGCACCAGGTGGACGGCGAGCGCTTGCTCGAAGCGGTACAGGGCGCCCTGGACGCCGACGGTGAGCGCCTGCTTAGCAGCGACGAGCGCGACGCCATTGCATTCCAGATGCAAGAACTACGTGATTTGCTGGCCGGCACCGATGGCGCAGCCATCGAGCAACAGACCAAGCGTCTGTCGCAGGTGACCGACGCATTTGCCGCCCGTCGCCTTGATTCGACGGTCAAAGCCGCACTGGCCGGGCGCAACCTGAATGAGATCGAGGAGTAACCGATGCCGCTGGTGACATTCCTGCCGCATGAGAAGTTCTGCCCAGAAGGGCTGACCGTGGAGGTCGAGCCCGGGACCAACATCCTGGAGCTGGCCCACGACCATCACATCGAGATGGAAAGCGCCTGCGGCGGCGTCAAGGCCTGCACCACTTGCCACTGCATCGTGCGCAAGGGCTTCGATTCGCTCGAAGAAGCCGACGAGCTGGAAGAGGACATGCTGGACAAGGCATGGGGCCTGGAAGCGCAGTCGCGCCTTGGTTGCCAGGTGGTCGTGGGCGATACCGACCTGACCATCGAGATCCCCAAGTATTCGCTCAACCACGCTGCCGAAGCGCCGCACTGAGGTCCTGTACATGAGTCTGAAATGGGTTGATGTACTTGAGATCGCCATCCAGCTTGCAGAAAGCAAGCCTGAGGTCGATCCTCGTTATGTGAATTTCGTGGACCTGCACCGCTGGGTGCTGGCATTGCCAGAGTTCAGCGACGATCCGTCACGCGGCGGTGAGAAAGTGCTTGAGGCAATCCAGGCCGCCTGGATCGACGAAGCCGACTAAGCGTCATGTGCAGGTTAGGCAATCCCCTGAAACCCGCGTATAATTCGCGGGTTTAATTTTTCGTAACACTCATATTCTGGAGTTTTCCATGGCTGTTCAACGTACTTTCTCGATCATCAAGCCTGACGCAGTTGCCAAAAACGTCATCGGCAAGATCACCACTCGCTTTGAAGAAGCCGGCCTGAAAATCGTTGCCTCGAAAATCAAGCAACTGTCCAAAGCCGAAGCCGAAGGCTTCTACGCTGAGCACAGCGCTCGCGGCTTCTTCGGTGACCTGGTTGCCTTCATGACTTCCGGCCCGGTTGTTGTTCAGGTTCTGGAAGGCGAAAACGCCATCGCTCTGAACCGCGAGCTGATGGGCGCTACCAACCCTAAAGAAGCTGCTGCCGGCACCATCCGTGCTGACTTCGCCGAGTCGATCGACGCCAACGCCGTTCACGGTTCGGACTCCGAAGCTGCTGCTGCTCGCGAAATCGCTTACTTCTTCGCTGCTACCGAGGTAACCACTCGCTAAGCGAAAGCTTACGGGTGAGGGTGAATCCATGACGACATCTACTGGCAAAATCAACCTGTTGGGTCTGACCCAGCCGGAAATGGAACAATTCTTCGACTCAATCGGGGAGAAGCGCTTCCGTGCCGGCCAGGTGATGAAATGGATTCACCATTTTGGCGTGTCCGACTTTGCGGCCATGACCAACGTAGGCAAGGCCTTGCGCGAAAAGCTCGAGGCCGTTGCCGAGATTCGCCCACCGGAAGTGGTCAGTGAAGACATTTCCGCCGACGGCACCCGTAAGTGGGTGATCCGCGTTGCCTCCGGCAGCTGCGTCGAGACCGTCTACATTCCTACCGACGACCGCGGCACCCTGTGCGTATCGTCGCAAGCCGGCTGCGCCCTGGATTGCAGCTTCTGCTCCACCGGCAAGCAAGGCTTCAACAGCAACCTCACCGCCGCTGAAGTCATCGGCCAGGTGTGGCTTGCCAACAAATCATTCGGGACCGTTCCTGCCAAAGTCGACCGCGCGATTACCAACGTGGTCATGATGGGCATGGGCGAGCCCTTGCTGAACTTCGACAACGTCATCGCTGCCATGAAAATCATGATGGATGACCTGGGCTATGGCATTTCCAAGCGTCGCGTCACCTTGTCCACCTCGGGCGTGGTGCCGATGATCGACGAACTGGCCAAGCACATCGACGTGTCGCTGGCCCTGTCGCTGCACGCACCGAACGACGAGCTGCGCAACAAACTGGTACCAATCAATAAGAAGTACCCGCTCAAAGTGCTGCTGGAGTCGTGCATGGGCTACATGTCCACCTTGGGTGGCAAGCGCGTGCTCACCGTCGAGTACACCTTGCTCAAGGACGTCAACGACCAGCCTGAGCATGCCGCGCAAATGATCGAGTTGCTGCGCGATGTGCCGTGCAAGATCAACCTGATCCCGTTCAACCCATTCCCGCATTCGGGCTACGAGCGGCCGAGCAACAATGCCATTCGTCGCTTCCAGGACCTTCTGCACCACGGTGGTTTCAACGTCACCACCCGTACCACCCGTGGTGAGGACATCGATGCCGCCTGTGGCCAGCTGGTCGGCCAGGTCAACGACCGCACCCGTCGCAGCGAGCGCTACATCGCCGTACGCCAGCTTTCTGCGGACGTCGAGCTGCAAGACAGCGCCGCCAGCCACTGACCGGGACTTAGCCCATGAGCCTGCGCGTTGCGCTGTCGATCCTTGCGCTTTTGCTGCTGGCCGGCTGCGTGTCGGGCGGCGCGGGCGACCCCCTGGCCAGCCGCCAGGGCAGGGCGGATGCGGGGCGTGCTTATGTGCAGCTTGGCCTGGGTTATTTGCAACAGGGTTTGACCGAGCAGGCCAAGGCGCCGTTGGGCAAGGCCCTGGCCCTGGACAGCCGTGATGCCGACGCACATGCCGCCCTGGCGCTGGTGTTCCAGGCCGAAGGTGAGCCGACACTGGCGGAGGCGCACTTTCGCAAAGCCTTGCAGGCCCGCACGGGCGACACGCGAATTCGCAACAATTACGGCAGTTTCCTTTATGCTCAGGGGCGATTTGCCGAGGCCGAGCAGATGTTTCGCCTGGCCAGTAGCGATACCCTGTATCCTGAGCGCTCACGCGTGTACGAGAACCTGGGCCTGACCGCCCTCAAGCTCGATAGCCGCGAGGCGGCGCACGCGTATCTGCTCAAAGCGTTGCAACTCAACCAGCGGCAACCGAAAGCGTTGCTGGAAATGGCTGAGTTGTCCTACGAAAACAGGCATTATGTGCCGGCCCGGGACTACTACGATCGTTTCAGCCAGTTGAGCGACCACGATGCCCGTAGCCTGCTGCTGGGTAGCCGCCTTGCCAGGGTGTTCGACGAGCAGGGCACATTGGCCGAGCTGGGCCAGCAATTACAACGACTTTATCCCGGTACGCCGGAATATCAGCAATACCTGTCGGAGCAACGATGAACGCCGCGCATCCCGAAGTAGCAGTAGCGCCTGGCCAGAACCCCGGTGAGCTTTTGCGCCTGGCCCGTGAGAAACGGGACTGGTCTCAAGCCGAGGTGGCCCGCAAGCTCAACCTCACTGTCAGTTCGTTGAACCATGTGGAAACCGGCGCCTTCGACAAGCTGCCCGGGCATACCTTCGCCCGTGGCTATATCCGCGCCTATGCCAAGTTGATGGACCTTGACCAGGCCACGCTGGTAGAAGCCTTCGACCGCTACACCGGTACCCACGCTAAAGGCAGCGATGTGCACTCGCTGGGGCGCATCGAAGAGCCGGTACGCCTGTCGCACAACATCCTGCGCGGCGTCAGCCTGTTGTTGCTGGTGGCCGTGGTCGGCGGTGGCTTCGTCTGGTGGCAGGACCAGGGCAGCCTGCGTGGCAAGGACCTGGCCAAGATGGCCCTGGAGCACGTCGAAGTCGAAAGCGCCGACGGCACCACTCAGATTCACCCGCTTGACGAGCCTGAAGATCAGGCTGTTACCGCTGGCCAGCAGCCTGAGAGCGCGCCGCTGGCACTGGAGCAGGGCACTGCCGGACAGCCTGCCGCTACCGCCGAACAGGCCCCGGCAAGCCCGGCGGCAACGGCTGCTGCACCCGCACCCGCCCAGCAGGTGCCTGCGCAGCCCGCAGCCAGCGTAGCGCCTGCTCCGGTCGCACCGGCCACCCCTGCACCGGCCGCCGTTGCGCCAGCAGCACCTGCAGCCGCCGTGGCCGCTGCCGAGCCCGCCGCAGTACCGGCAGGCAGCGCCAAGGTCGCCATCCAGTTCACCGCCGATTGCTGGACCCAGGTCTCCGATGGCAATGGCAAGGTGCTGTTCAGCGCCGTCAAGCGCAAGGGGGACAACCTCGAGCTGACCGGCAAGCCGCCGTTCGCGGTGCGCCTGGGCTTTGCCCGTGGCGCCCAGGTCAGCTACAACGGCCAGGCCGTCGATGTTGCCCCGTTCACCAGTGGCGAGACTGCTCGCCTGAAGTTGGGACAGTAAGTCATGCACGGCGAATCTCCGATCAAACGTCGCGAATCCCGCAAAATCTGGGTCGGCAATGTGCCGGTAGGTGGTGATGCACCTATCGCGGTGCAGAGCATGACCAACACCGACACCAACGATGTCGCCGCCACCGTGGCGCAAATCCAGCGCCTGGTCGATGCCGGCGTGGACATCGTGCGGGTTTCGGTGCCGGACATGGACGCGGCCGAGGCGTTTGGCAAGATCAAGCAACTGGTCAGCGTGCCGCTGGTCGCCGACATCCACTTCGACTACAAGATCGCCCTGCGCGTGGCCGAGCTGGGCGTCGATTGCCTGCGTATCAACCCGGGTAACATCGGCCGCGAAGACCGTGTACGCGCCGTGGTTGATGCTGCCCGCGACCGTGGCATCCCGATCCGCATCGGCGTCAACGCCGGGTCCCTGGAAAAGGACCTGCAGAAGAAGTACGGCGAACCGACCCCGGCGGCGCTGGTGGAGTCGGCCCTGCGCCACGTCGAGCACCTCGACCGCCTGGACTTCCAGGACTTCAAGGTCAGCGTCAAGGCATCCGATGTGTTCATGGCCGTCGAAGCCTACCGGCTGCTGGCCAAGCAGATCGTGCAGCCGCTGCACCTGGGCATCACCGAAGCGGGTGGCCTGCGTTCAGGGACGGTGAAATCCGCCGTCGGCCTCGGTATGCTGCTGGCAGAGGGCATTGGCGATACCATCCGTATCTCGCTTGCGGCCGACCCGGTCGAAGAAGTGAAAGTCGGCTACGACATCCTCAAGTCGCTGCACCTGCGTTCGCGTGGCATCAACTTCATCGCCTGCCCGAGCTGCTCGCGGCAGAACTTCGATGTGGTCAAGACCATGAACGAGCTGGAAGGGCGCCTGGAAGACCTGCTGGTGCCGCTGGACGTGGCGGTGATCGGTTGTGTGGTCAACGGCCCGGGTGAAGCCAAGGAAGCCCATGTAGGCTTGACCGGCGGCACGCCGAACCTGATCTACATAGACGGCAAGCCGGCGCAGAAACTGACCAATGACAACCTGGTCGATGAGCTGGAAAGGCTCATCCGTCAGAAAGCGGCCGAAAAGGTCGAAGCCGACGCGGCGCTGATCGCCCGTGGCTGACACACAGAATTCGTAAGGACTTTTCGTGAGCAAATCGCTGCAAGCCATCCGTGGCATGAACGACATCCTGCCAGAACAGTCGCCACTGTGGCGCTACTTCGAAGGCACCGTGGCCGGTCTGCTGGATACCTACGGGTACAGCCAGATCCGTACGCCGATCGTCGAGTTCACCGAGCTGTTCAAGCGCTCGATCGGTGAAGTGACCGACATCGTCGAAAAAGAGATGTACACCTTCGAGGACCGCAACGGCGATTCGCTGACCCTGCGCCCCGAAGGCACCGCCGCGTGCGTACGTGCCGTGCTGGAGCATGGCATCACCGGCAACGGCCAGGTGCAGAAACTGTGGTATATCGGCCAGATGTTCCGCCACGAGCGCCCGCAGAAGGGCCGCTACCGCCAGTTCCACCAGATTGGCGTGGAAGTGTTCAACCTGGATGGCCCGGACATCGATGCCGAGCTGATCATGCTGACCTGGCGCCTGTGGGGCCTGCTGGGCATCCAGGATGCGGTCAAGCTGGAGCTCAACAGCCTGGGTACCAGCGAAGCCCGTGCGCGCTACCGTGATGCGCTGGTCGAGTTCCTCTCGGCGCGCCTGGAGCAACTGGACGAAGACAGCCAGCGCCGCCTGAAGAGCAACCCGCTGCGCATCCTCGACAGCAAGGACCAGAACACCCAGGCGGTGCTGGTGGGGGCGCCCAAGCTGGAAGATTACCTGGACGAAGCCTCGCGCGTGCACTTCGAGGGCCTCAAGGCCCGCCTGGACGCCGCCGGCATTCCGTTCGTGATCAATACCAAGCTGGTGCGTGGCCTGGACTACTACAGCAAGACCGTATTCGAGTGGGTCACCGACAAGCTCGGTTCCCAGGGCACCGTGTGCGCCGGTGGCCGTTACGACGGCCTGGTCGAGCAGATGGGCGGCAAGCCGACCACTGGCGTCGGTTTCGCCATGGGTATCGAGCGCCTGATCCTGCTGCTGGAAACCCTGGGCAAGGTGCCGGAGTCCATCAACCGCCAGATCGACGTCTACCTGTGCGCCTTTGGCGAGCAGGCCGAGCTGGCTGGCCTGCGCCTGTCCGAAACCCTGCGCGACCGCTTGCCGGGCCTGCGCCTGGCGGTGAACGCGGGCGGTGGCAGCTTCAAGAGCCAGTTCAAGAAAGCCGACAAGAGCGGGGCGCTGTTCGCCCTGATCCTCGGTGATGAGGAACTGGCCAGGCAAGAAATCGGCTTCAAGCCCCTGCGTGGCCAGGGCGAACAACAGAACATTGCCTGGGATGCTCTGGCAGAGCACCTGGAAACCGCGATCGCGCAAGCGTAACGCGGTTCAACAAGCGAATAGGCGAAAAGGAGTATTGGGGTGTCGAGTACCGATGATGATGACCTGGCAGGGGTCAAGGACTGGTGGAACCGCAACGGCAAGCCGCTGCTGACTGGCGCATTGCTGGCAGGCGTGGTGGTGTTGGGCTGGAATACCTGGCACAAATACCAGGACAACCAGTCGCAAGGTGCCTCGCAGCTGTATCAGGCGTTGCTTGAAACCAGCCTGACGCCGACTGGCCAGCCAGACGCCACCAAGGTCGCGGAACTGGCCGGCAAGCTCAAGAGCGAGTTTGGCGGTACCGCCTATGCCCAGTACGGCAGCCTGTTCGTGGCCAAGGTCGCGGTCGAGAGCGGCAAGCTCGACGACGCCGCTGCCGAGCTCAAAGGCGTGCTGGACAAGCCGGCCGACGTGACCCTGGGCGAGATTTCGCGCCAGCGTCTGGCCCGCGTGCTGGCCGCCCAGAACAAGGCCGAGGATGCCCTCAAGCTGCTCGACGGCGACGCCGACAAGGCGTTCCTGGCCAGCCGTGAAGAGTTGAAGGGTGACCTGCTGGTACAGCTGGGTCGCGCCGACGACGCGCACAGCGCTTACGAAAAAGCCAAGGCTGCGTTGTCCGATGAGGCGGCGGTCGGTGGCCTGCAATTGAAGCTGGATGACCTGGCTAAAGGGGACGCGTAAGTGATCGGTTGGAAACATGCAGCAGTGCTGACCCTGGCCGTACTGGCCGCCGGTTGCAGCAGCAACAGCAAGAAAGAACTGCCCCCGGCCGAGCTGACCAAGTTCACCGAGGAAGTGGTGCTGAAGAAGCAGTGGAGCCGTTCGATCGGTGACGGCCAGGGTGAGACCTACAACACCTTGGTACCGGCCATCGAAAACGACCGTATCTACGCCTCCGACGTCAATGGCGAAGTCTTCGCCCTCGACCGCATCACCGGTGACGTGGTGTGGAAGAAGGACCTGGAGCTGCAGGTTTCCGGCGCTGTCGGCGTGGGCTACGGCCTGGTCATGCTCGGCACCCTCAAGGGCGAAGTCATTGCCCTGGACTCCAGCACCGGTGAAGAGCGTTGGCGCTCGCGCGTGACCAGCGAAGTGCTGGCCCCGCCTGCCAACAACGGTGATGTGGTCGTGGTGCAGACCCAGGACGATCGCCTGATCGGCCTGGATGCCGCCACGGGCGACCGCCGCTGGATCTACGAGAACACCCCGGCCGTACTGACCCTGCGTGGCACCGGTGCACCGATCGCCACCAACCGCCTGGCCGTCGCCGGCCTGTCCACCGGCAAGGTGGTCGCGGTGGACATCAACAACGGTGTGCCGGTGTGGGAAAGCCGCGTGGCCATCCCCAAGGGCCGTTCCGAGCTGGACCGTGTGGTTGATATCGACGGCGGCTTGCTGCTGTCTGGTGGTACCCTGTACGTCAGCACCTACCAGGGCCGTGTAGCGGGCCTGGACCTGGAAAGCGGCCGCGAGCTGTGGCAGCGCGATGCTTCCAGCTATGTGGGCGTCGCCCAGGGCTTCGGTAACGTCTACGTCAGCGAAGCTTCGGGTACCGTGGAAGGCGTGGATGAGCGCTCTTCCAGCGCCCTGTGGAGCAACGACAGCATGGCTCGTCGCCAGCTGACCGCCCCTGAAGTGTTCAGCAGCTATGTGGCTGTGGGTGACTTTGAGGGTTACCTGCACCTGCTGAGCCAGGTGGATGGCCGCTTCGTCGGCCGTGAACGTATCGATAGCGATGGCCTGCGCGCCCGCCCACTTGTGGTCGGCGACACCATCTATGTCTTTGGCAACAGCGGCAAGCTCGAGGCACTGACCATCCGCTGAAGCTATGCTTGAAGCCTTGGCGGGTTTCAAGCCGCGGCGTAGGACACGCCGCCCAAACTCCGGCCGCTGCCTTGCAGCGGCCTTTGCATTTTCAAGAATTCGAGAGTGGAGAGCCGATGGTTCCCGTAATTGCCCTGGTGGGCCGCCCGAACGTCGGCAAATCCACCATGTTCAACCGCCTGACCAAAACCCGCGATGCCATCGTGGGTGACCTGTCGGGCCTGACCCGTGACCGCCAGTATGGTGATGCCAGCTGGCAGGGTCGTTCCTTCATCCTGATCGACACCGGCGGTATTACCGGTGACGAAGTGGGCATGGACGAAAAAATGGCCGAGCAGTCGCTCATGGCCATCGAAGAAGCCGACTATGTGCTGTTCCTGGTCGATGCCCGCGCCGGCATGACCGCCGCTGACCAGATGATTGCCGAGCACCTGCGCAAGCGCAACAAGTCGGCGATTCTGGTCGCCAACAAGATCGACAACATCGACCCCGATGTTGCCCGCGCCGAGTTCTCGCCGATGGGCATGGGCAACGCCATTCCGGTGGCGGGCTCCCAGGGCCGTGGTATCAGCGCCCTGATGGAAGCCGTGCTCGGCCACCTGCCACGTGATGCCGAGGAAGAAGCCCTCGACCAGAACGTCGCCGAAGGCGAGGAGGCCGTGCGCATTCCTGGCCCAAGCGAGAAGGATGGCATCAAGATCGCCATCATCGGCCGCCCGAACGTCGGCAAGTCGACCCTGGTCAACCGCATGCTCGGCGAAGAGCGTGTGGTGGTCTACGACGAGCCGGGTACTACCCGAGACAGTATCTACATCCCGTTCGAGCGTGATGGTGACAAGTACACCTTCATCGACACCGCCGGGGTGCGCAAGCGCGGCAAGATCCATGAGGAAGTCGAGAAGTTCTCGGTGGTCAAGACGCTGCAGGCGATCAAGGACGCCAACGTCGTCA
Organism: Pseudomonas sp. BN505; assembly: GCF_029873175.1. NCBI lineage: Bacteria > Pseudomonadati > Pseudomonadota > Gammaproteobacteria > Pseudomonadales > Pseudomonadaceae > Pseudomonas > Pseudomonas sp. BN505. The sequence goes on along the minus strand of NZ_SSOI01000032.1, from coordinate 285,834 downwards.
TCTTCGTCATGGACGCCCGTGAAGGGGTGGTCGACCACGACCTGAACCTGCTGGGCTTCGCCCTCGAAGCCGGCCGCGCCATCGTCATCGCGCTGAACAAGTGGGATGGCATGGAGCCGGGTGAGCGCGCCTACGTGAAGACCGAGCTGGAGCGCCGGCTGTTCTTCGTCGACTTCGCCGACATCCACTTCATCTCCGCCTTGCACGGCACCGGCGTGGGCAACCTGTACAAGTCGGTGCAGGCCGCATTCACCTCGGCTGTGACCCGCTGGCCAACCAGCCGCCTGACGCAGATCCTCGAAGATGCTGTCAGCGAGCACCAGCCACCGCTGGTCAACGGCCGTCGCATCAAGCTGCGCTATGCCCACCTTGGTGGTGCCAACCCGCCGCTGATCGTGATCCACGGCAACCAGACCGAGAGCATTCCCAAGTCGTACTCGCGTTACCTGGAAAACACCTACCGCCGGGTGCTGAAGCTGGTCGGTACGCCGATCCGCATCGAGTACAAGGGTGGTGAGAACCCGTTTGAGGGCAAGAAAAACACCCTCACCGACCGCCAGGTCAACAAGAAGCGCCGCTTGATGTCGCACCACAAGAAGGCTGAGAAGAAGCGCCGCGACAAGCGCTGATTCCGCGTCAGCTTCTTCGCGGGCTTGCCCGCTCCCACAGGTCCTCCACAGATTTGAATATTGTGCAGCACCTGTGGGAGCGGGTTCACCCCGAAGAGGCCCTTTGATCCAGAGCAATCCCCCTATTGTTTCAACCTTTTTCCTGACTGCTCGATCCGCTATGCTCGGACTCCACCCCGTGCCGGATACACCCCAGGAAAGAGGGCTCCATGATCCGCAGCAAACTGCCGAATGTCGGCACGACCATCTTCACCACCATGTCCCAGCTCGCCGTGCAGACCGGCGCGCTCAACCTGTCCCAGGGTTTCCCTGATTTCAACGGCCCGCAGGCCCTGCTCGATGCAGTGGGCCGGCATGTGGCTGCCGGGCACAACCAGTATTCGCCAATGACCGGCCTGCCGGCCTTGCGCCAGCAAGTGGCGGCGAAGGTGGCGCGGCTGTATGGCGCACAGGTGGATGCCGACCAGGAAGTGACCATCACCCCCGGTGCCACCGAGGCGATCTTCTGTGCCATCCAGGCGGTGGTCCATGCCGGTGACGAAGTGATTGTCTTCGACCCGTGCTACGACAGCTACGAGCCGTCCGTGGAACTGGCCGGTGGCCGCTGTGTGCATGTGCAACTGAGCGACGGCGACTTCCGTATCGACTGGCAGAAGTTCAGTGATGCCCTGAGCCCGCGCACCCGCATGGTCATCCTCAATTCGCCGCATAACCCCAGTGGCGCACTGATCACTCGCGAAGACCTTGAGCAGTTGGCAACGCTGATTGCCGACCGCGATATCTACCTGGTCAGCGATGAGGTCTACGAGCATCTGGTTTATGACGGCGTTCGTCACGCCAGCGTGTTGGCCCACGAGCAGTTGTATCAACGCGCCTTTGTGGTCAGTTCGTTCGGCAAGACCTACCACGTTACCGGCTGGAAGACCGGCTACGTGATCGCGCCCCCGGCGCTGAGCGCAGAGCTGCGCAAGGTGCACCAGTACGTCAACTTCTGTGGCGTGACGCCATTGCAGTGCGCCCTGGCTGATTTCATGGCCGAGCACCCTGAGCATATCGATGAGCTGCCGGCCTTCTACCAGGCCAAGCGCGACCTGTTCTGCGGCTTGCTGGAAGGCTCGCGTTTCAACTTTACCCGCACGGCGGGCACTTATTTCCAGCTGGTGGACTACTCGCAGATTCGCCCGGACCTGAACGATGTCGACATGTCGCTATGGCTCACCCGTGAGCACGGTGTGGCGACCATCCCGGTATCGGTGTTCTACCAGCAACCCATCCCCGAGCAACGCCTGGTACGCCTGTGCTTTGCCAAACGTGAGGAGACGCTGCGTCAGGCAGCGGAACGACTATGCGCGATCTGAGCACACTGCCCAACCTGAAAGTCGCCCTGGTGCAAACCACCCTGGCCTGGCACGACCGCGAGGCCAACTATGCACACTTCGAGGTGTTGCTGGAGCAGGTAGGGGAGGTGGACCTGGTAATCCTGCCAGAGATGTTCACCACCGGATTTTCGATGGACTCCGAAAGCCTGGCCGAACCGGAGAATGGCCCGACCTACAAATGGCTGAAGGCCCAGGCGAAGAAGTACAACGCGGTGATCACCGGCAGCGTGATCATCCAGGCCGCCGATGGCAGCCACCGCAACCGCCTGCTATGGGCGCGGCCGGACGGCGAGATATTGCACTACGACAAGCGCCACCTGTTCCGCATGGCCGGTGAGCACAAGCACTACACCCCCGGTGAACGCCAGGTGCAGTTCGAGCTCAAGGGTTGGCGAATTCGCCCGCTGATCTGCTACGACCTGCGGTTCCCGGTATGGAGCCGTGACGCCCAGGACACTGACCTGCTGCTTTACACCGCCAACTGGCCGGCTGCACGCCGCCAGCACTGGAACCGTCTGCTACCGGCGCGGGGCATCGAGAACCTGTGCTATGTGGCAGCGGTGAACCGGGTGGGCACGGACGGCAAGGGCTTTGCCTATTCGGGCGACAGCCAGGTGCTGGACTTCCAGGGCGAGAGCCTGCTCGGTGCCGGCGAGGCAGACGGGGTGTTTACCGCTGTGCTGAGTGCGCCGGAACTGGCGGCGTACCGGGCCAAGTTCCCGGCCAACCTGGATGCCGATACCTTCGATTTACACTGACAGCTTGTACCGGCCTCTTCGCGGGTAAACCCGCTCCCACAGGTACTGCACAGTCTTCGTAATCTGTGATGATCCTGTGGGAGCGGGTTTACCCGCGAAGAGGCCGGCGCTGGTTAAATCAATAGATGATCAGTACACATCCCGCCGATACCGCCCATCCTCGATCAACTGCTGCACAGCGGCTTCACCAAGCATGCCGTTGAGCGCCGCATCCACCCCCGCAGCCATCCCTTGCAGGCTGCCGCAGACATACACACAGGCGCCATCCGCCACCCAGCGCTTGAATTCCTCGGCTTGCTGCAGCAACACATCCTGCACATACACTTTCTCGGCCTGATCCCGCGAGAACGCCAGGTCCAGGCGTGCCAGGTCGCCGCTCTGCAGCCAGCCTTGAAGCTCGTCACCACACAGCAGGTCATGCGCCCGGTTACGCTCGCCAAACAGCAGCCAGTTGCGCTGTTCGCCAGCATTCACCCGTGCGCGGATCAGGCTGCGCAGGCCGGCCAGGCCGGTGCCGTTACCGATCAGGATCATCGGGGCTGCGGTCTCCGGCAGGTGGAAGCCGCTGTTGCGCCGCAGGCGCAAGCTCAGCGTGCCGTTCAGTGGCAGGTATTCGGTGAGCCACCCGGAGCCCAGGCCCAGGTTCCCATCGCTATGGCGCTCCTGGCGCACGATCAGCTCCAGCGCGCCATCACTGGCGATGGAGGCGATGGAGTATTCGCGGCTGCCGATCGGCACCAGGGCGTCTACCAGCGCCTGCGGCTGCAAGCCGATCAGGTGATCACGGCGCGCCGGCAACTGGCGGCCAGCGAGGGCTTGGGCAAGTGTTTCCCCCAGGCCATTCACCTGTACCCGGGCGCTGGCGTCCAGCGCCATGCCCTTGAGGAACGCGTCGATCCGTGGCTGCCCATTGAGCGGCAGTATCTCCACCAGGTCGCCGGCTTCCCAACTGGCAGGCTCTTCAGCCAGCAGGCCAAGCAAGTACACCGGCTGGCCCTGGCTGCCCGGGTTGAGCAGTTCGCGACGCACCAGTGACCAGTTGCCAAAGCTTGCCGGCTGCCAGGCGGCCACTGGCTGGGCGCCGGTCAGTTGCGCCAGCTCCTGCTGCCACTGCTGCAGGGCGGCCTGGTCGGCGTTGTCCACTTCCACCGGGCTGAACGCGCTGCTGGCACCGCGTTCTCCCAGCCACGCCTGCAGGCGACGGGCGAAGCCACAGAAGTGCGGGTACTGGCGGTCGCCGAGGGCGAGCAGGGCGTAGTTGAGGTTGTTCAGCGCCCAAGGCTGGCCGAGCACCTTGCGCTCGAAACCGCGGGCGCTGTCGGGTGCTTCGCCGTCGCCGAAAGTACTGACCACGAACAACGCGCGGCGGGCCTGGCGCAGGTCGTCTTCACGCAGTTCGGCCAGTGCGCGTACCTGCACCGGCAGGCCGGCTGCCTGCAACTGGCCGGCACTTTGCCAGGCCAGTTGTTCGGCAAAGCCGCTTTGGCTGGCAAAGCCGATCAGCCAGCTGTCGCCGCTGCCGTCGCCGGTGGCGACGTTGCCACGGGCTGCGCGGACCTGGCGCTTCTTGCGGCGGCGGTCGAGGTACAGCAGCCAGCCCGTGACGAAAAACAGTGGCATGGTCAAGCTGGCGATGGTGACGATGATGCGCCCCGGCAGGCCGAAGTATTCGCCCACGTGCAGGGCGTAGACGCTCTGCAGCAGCTGGGCCTTGAAGGATTTGTCGGAGTAGCGGTCGTGTCTTTTCACCTGGCCGGTGGCCGGGTCCAGTTCCAGGGTGTTGAAGGCGCGCGGGTGATCGGCGTTGTCCAGCAGGTAGAACAGGTTGGCCGGCTGGCCGCCAACCGGTGGCAGGCGCAGGTTGTAGGCGGCAAGGCCTGGCCCTGCGGCGTCTTTGAGGTTGGCCCAGATGGCGTCGTAGTCGACCACCAGCGGCGGGGCGTTCTTGTCGACCTTCTGTGGGCCGTGACGGCCACGGCCTTCGCCGCGTTTTTGTTGCTGGCCGGCTGCCGGCGCGTCGGCCAGCAGCTTGTTCAGGCCTCCGCGGTACCACTCATAGGACCAGAACAGGCCGGTCAGGGCGAACAGAAGATAGAACAGCAGGCACCAGGTACCGGCCACGGCGTGCAGGTCCCAGTTGAAGGCGCGGCCTTTCTTGGCCCAGTCGAAAGTAAGCCAGGTGCGCCAGTCCAGCGCCTTGCGCGGCCAGCGCAGGTACAGGCCGGACAGGCAGAAGAACACCAGCATCAGGGTGCAGGCGCCGGTGATCTGCCGGCCGGTGTCGCCAATGGCCAGGAAGCGGTGCAGGTTGAGCATGAGGTTGAAGAAGCCTTGCCCGGCCACTTCGCCTTTGAGTTCGCCCGTATAGGGGTCCGCATAGCGCAGCTCGCCACGGCGCTCGCCCGGTGCCGGCATGAAGAAGATGCGTGCGGCGTTGCCTTCACGTACGTCTACCCACAGCATCGATACCTTGTCGTGTTGCTGGGCCTCGACCCGTTGCACCAGCTCGGCCGGCGGCAGTACGCCTTCGGCGCGCACTTCTACCTTGAGCACATCGGCATTGAACGCGCGCAGCAGTTCTTCCTGGAACGAGTACAGGGCCCCGGTGATGCCCATCAAGGCCAGCACCAGGCCAGCGGTGATGCCAAAGAACCAGTGCAATTGGAACAGCGTCTTCTTCACCACATCGATCACCTTGTGTTGCTGCCGCAGACTGCGCGGCGTGCATTATGCCTTGATACGCAAAAGCCCCGCTCACTGGAATGAACGGGGCCCTTGGTTGTTGCTTTAGAAGTGGACGCTGGTGGTCAACAGTGCAGTCCGCCCGGCCGCCTGGTTGGCGAAGTGGGTGGAGAAGGCCTTGTCGTAGTACACCTCGTTGGTCAGGTTCTGCACGTTCAGCTGCAGGTCGACGTTCTTGGTCAGCTTATAGGCGGCCATGGCGTCGTAGCGCACGTAGCTGTCGACCATGGTGGTGTTGGCCACGCTGCCGTACACGTCATCCACGTAGAACGCACCGCCACCGACGGTCAGCTTTGGCGTGATCGAGTAGGTCGTCCACAGGCTGGCGCTGTTGTTCGGGGTGTTTGGCAACTGGTTGCCATCGTTGGCCTTGCCCAGCGGGCCGCCGTCGATCTGGCGAGCCTGCATGTAGGTGTAGCCGGCGAATACCTGCCACTTGTCGGTGATCTTGCCGCTGGCCGACAGTTCGATGCCTTGTACGCGGGTTTCGCCGACGTTTTCGTAGGTGGTGGTGTCCACCTGGACGCGGGCGTTTTCCTTCTCGGTGCGGAACAGCGCAGCGGTCAGCGACAGGCGCTGGTCGAGCAGGTCCCACTTGGTGCCGATTTCGTAGTTGGTGGTTTCCTCTGGCTCCATGTCGCTGGCCAGCAGGTTGCCGTTACGGTCCGGGGTGCCACCCAGCGGGTTGCCTTCTGTACCTTCGCCGAGCATCGAGCCTGGTGGCGTTGCAGAAGTGGCGTAGGAAACGTAGATACTGCCGTTTTCGGCCGGTTTCCACACCAGGCCCAGCTGGCCGGTCACGAACTCGCTGACATCCTTGCCCTTGGCGGTGGTGTTGCCAGCGGCGTTGTAGGTCTTGTAGTCGGTGTCGAAGTGGTCGTAGCGCAGGCCCATGTTGACCAGCCACTCGGGGGTAAGCTCCAGAGTGTCGAAAACGTAGATCGCCCGGGTCTTGCTGTTGGTGGTGGTGCCGGCGTAGTTGCGCGAGATGGTACCGTTCCACGGGTCATCCGGGTTCGGGTTGCTCAGTGAGGTGCAGTTGTAGCCACTGGTGGCGCCGATCATGCCGGGGGTGCAGTTGGTGTTGGCGGCGCCGCCTGGCACGGTGTCAGTCCCGACGGTGTAGGACGAACGGTCGCTCTCTTCGCGGCTGAGCTCGATACCGGTAGAGAAGCTGTTTTTCATACCACCGACGTAGAACTCGCCGAACAGGTCGGTCTGGTTGGTGGTGGTGGCGGTGTTGCCGACACGGGTGTTTGCACGGCGCCAGACGCTGCCGTTGTTGACGTTGCCCTTGCTGTCGTCAGGCTGGGTCAGGATGTAGTCCTGCATGCTGTTGCCGTGACGCAGGGTGTTCTTGATGGTCAACGAGTCGGTCAGGTCGTGCTCGATCGCGAAGGTGGCGATGTCTACACGGCTCTTGCGGAAGTCACGGCCGGTCAGGCCATAGAAGTTGTCGCTGTCGCCGCCGTCATTCGGCTTGCTCGGGTGTGCCGAGGTGCGCCCGCCGCTGCCGTTGGTCGGGATGGTGTACGGGATGCCCGAATCCGGCAGGTCGTCGCTTTCCAGGTGGTAGTAGTCGAGGTTGACGCGGGTCGGTGTGCCCAGGCCGAAGGCCAGCGACGGGGCGATCCCCCAACGGTCGTAGTTGACCTTGTCGCGGCCGGCAACGTTGCTTTCGTGGGTCATCAGGTTCAGACGGCCGGCAACGGTGTCGCTGAACTGGTAGTTGCCATCGAAGGTGTAGCGCTGGGTCTGGTCACTGCCCCAGGTCCAGGCGCCGTCCAGCGAGTTGCCCAAGTGCGCACGCTTGCTCACCAGGTTGATGGTACCGCCGGCAGCACCACGGCCACCGATGGCCGAGTTCGGGCCCTTGGCCACTTCTACCGACTCGATGGCGAAGATTTCGCGGGTTTGCGCGCCAGTGTCACGCACGCCGTCCAGGTAAGTATCGCCTTGGGCGTCGAAGCCGCGGATGAACGGGCGGTCGCCTTGCGGGTTGCCGCCTTCGCCAGCGCCGAAGGTGATGCCTGGCACGGTACGCAGGGCGTCCTGCAGGGTCAGGGCGTTGGTGTCCTTGATCACCTGCTGCGGGATGACGGTGACCGAGCGCGGGGTGTCTACCAGCGGCGCGGTGTACTTCTGCGAGGCGGCCTTCTCGACTTTGTAATCGGTGCTGGCCTGTTCAGCCTTGCCGTTGACGCTGGTAGCGTCGAGGGTGATCGCGCTATTGGCGGCCGGGTCGGCGGCATACACCGATGTGGCGCTAAGCGCGACGCCGATGGCGGATACGATCAGGCGTGGCGAACTCACTGCAGATGGTACGTACTGGCGCATTGCTAAGGACCTTCCCCAAGGTGTTGAGGCGGCGGATCTTAATGTAAGCAATTGTGACTAACAATTGAGAGTCGTTACCATTCGTGAAGAATTTACAATCTTTACATTTGTCCTTTACGGTTTCATCAAGCTGAAACGTCTTAAGCGGCGAAAAGGCTTGTGCAGCGCAAAAGGGAATCAATATCATTGGCGCCTTTACATTTCCTAACGGTGCTGCCGCCATGCTGCTTCACATCCCAGGCCTGTTTGACGCTGACGAGCTGGCCCGTATCCGCGAGGCGCTGGAGCAGGCCGACTGGGCTGATGGCAAGGTGACTGCCGGATATCAGTCGGCCAAGGCCAAACACAACCTGCAGTTGCCGGAAGGGCACCCGTTGGCCAAGGAGATCGGCACTGCGCTGATCGACCGCCTGTGGAAAACCCCGCGCTTCATGTCTGCGGCCCTGCCGCACAAGGTGTTCCCGCCGTTGATCAACTGCTACCGCGAGGGTGGCAATTTCGGCTTTCACATCGATAACGCCTTGCGTCAGCCCAAGGGCAGTCCTGAGCGGGTGCGTACCGACCTGTCATCGACGTTGTTCCTCAGCGACCCGGACAGCTACGACGGCGGTGAACTGGTGATTCAGGACACCTATGGGGAGCGGCAGGTGAAGTTGGCGGCCGGGGACCTGGTGCTGTACCCCGGTACCAGCCTGCACAAGGTCAACCCGGTGACCCGAGGCCAGCGTTACGCCGCGTTCTTCTGGACCCAGAGCCTGGTGCGCGAGGACAGCCAGCGGGCGCTGCTGTTCGAGATGGACGATGCCATCCAGCAACTGACTGCCGATGTACCCGAGCACCCCTCGTTGCTGCAGCTGACCGGCACCTACCACAACCTGCTACGCCGCTGGGCCGAGGTCTGAACCGTGTCCTATCAGTTGCGACGTGAGGAAGTGGTGGATGTGGCTGGCTTGCAGTCCATGCTGGAGGAGAGCCCCGGCAAAGCTGCCCAGGCAATCCTGGCAGCGGCGGGGCAGGGCGCGGTCGAGGCGCAGTTGCTGCTGGGGCAGATTCTGCTGGATGGGCGCGGTATCGAAGAAGATGCCACCGTGGCCCGGCGTTGGTTCGGCATCGCCGCACAGGGCGGCAGTGCCATGGCGCATAACATGCTCGGGCGTTGCCTGGAGCATGGTTGGGGGGGGGAGCCGAGCCTGGAGCAGGCAGCCATTCATTATGCGCGTGCGGCTGACGCCGGGCTGGACTGGGGCCTTTACAATCTGGGCAACCTGCTGGCCACCGGGCGCGGGGTGCCGGCCAACCAGGCACAGGCACTGATGTGCTACGAGAAGGCTGCGCAGCTGGGGCACGCCAAGTCGATGAACCTGTATGGGCGTTACCTGGAGCAGGGCATTGCCACGGCGCCCAGCCCGGCGCGGGCGGTGCGCTGGTATCGGCGCTCGGCAGAGGCGGGGGATTTCCGTGGGATGTTCAGCCTGGGGCTGGTGCTGGTCGAGCGCGGGCAGCTGGCCGAAGCAGGGCAATGGCTGGAGCAGGCGCGGGTTGAGGGGAACATGAATTTCCTGCGTGCTGCGTTGGTAACCTTGCAGGGTGCAGGGCCGGTGTTGATGGCCTTTGCGGCGCGGTATGCCGAAGAGATCGAACGGCGCGGGGATTGAAGTTGCCTGTGCTGGCCTCTTCGCGCGCTTGCCGGCTCCCACAGGTACTGCGCTGGGCCTGAAGGAAGCACCGCACCTGTGGGAGCGGGCAAGCCCGCGAATGGGCCGGTACAGTGGAGCACACATGAAAACGGGGCCTTGCGGCCCCGTTTTGCGTTACAGGTAGTAAGCCTTCAGCGGCGGGAAGCCGTTGAATTCGACTGCGCTGTAGCTGGTGGTGTAGGCACCGGTCGACAGCCAGTACAGGCGGTCACCGATGGCCAGGTTCAGCGGCAGGCCGTACTTGTAGTTTTCGTACATGATGTCGGCGCTGTCGCAGGTCGGGCCGGCGATGACGACTTCTTCGGTTTCGCCTTTCTTCTCGGTCCAGATCGGGAACTTGATGGCTTCGTCCATGGTTTCGATCAGGCCGGAGAATTTGCCCACGTCGGTGTAGATCCAACGCTCGACGGCAGTGCGCGACTTGCGCGCCACCAGCACCACTTCGCTGACCAGGATGCCGGCGTTGGCAATCAGCGAACGGCCTGGCTCCAGGATGATTTCCGGCAGCTCGTCACCGAAGTCTTCCTTGAGGAAGCGGATGATTTCTTCGGCGTAGGTTTCCAGGCTGTTGGTACGGGTGATGTAGTTGGCCGGGAAGCCGCCACCCATGTTGATCAGCTTCAGCTCGATGCCGTCTTCTTCCTTCAGGCGCTCGAAGATCACCTTGACCTTGGCGATGGCGGCGTCCCACACGCTGATGTCGCGCTGCTGCGAGCCCACGTGGAAGGAGATGCCGTAAGGCACCAGGCCCAGGTCACGGGCGAGGATCAGCAGGTCCATGGCCATGTCGGTCTGGCAGCCGAATTTACGCGACAGCGGCCAGTCGGCAGTGGTGGAGCCCTCAGTCAGGATACGCACATACACTTTCGAACCCGGTGCGGCCTTGGCGATGTTGCGCAGGTCGGCTTCCGAGTCGGTGGCGAACAGGCGCACGCCCTTCTCGTAGAAGTAGCGGATGTCCTTGGACTTCTTGATGGTGTTGCCGTAGCTGATGCGGTCGGCGCTGACACCGCGGTCCATCACCTTGTCCAGTTCGTAGATCGAGGCGATGTCGAAGCTCGAACCTTTCTCTTTGAGCAGGTCGATGATTTCGACGGCCGGGTTGGCCTTGACCGCGTAGTAGACCTTGGCGAATTCGAAACCGGCGCGCAGGTCGTCATAGGCCTGGCTGATCATCTGGGTATCGATGAGTACGAACGGGGTTTCCTGCTTGTCGGCGAACGCCTTCATTTTCTGGAAGGTGTCACGCGCGAAATAGTCTTCGACCTGGATCGACATGCTCAGGGACTCCATGGGCAAACAAAAAGAATAAGTGGCTGCAAACTGAACGTCCTCCGTATCCCCACTTTGGTTCGCCTACTCAGTACTTGAGCCGGATGGATCGTTTCCAGCATGGACGTTCGGCGCGCACTTTAGGGCGTGAAGAATGCAGAATCAACAGGCAATCCGGGCGTGATCGGCGTGGATCGACGACCAGCCATTTGAATAACCGACTCGTGTGACCGGCTGATGTTCCCCGCGATGTTTCAAGCGTTAAATATTGTGGAATAGACCGTGTTGGCCCCTTTGTGGGTAAACCCGCTCCTATAGGCTTTTCGCAATTCTCGGGTGTGCGGGGTCACCCGTTAAGGGGCCAGAGGTGTTCATATTTATGGCCACATTTTCCTGGTACCCACGTACAGGAAATGGCCCATAAATTTTTTGTTACCGACTGGCGGATTTGCTGGTTTTGATGAGAAACATTACTATTCGCACCCTTATCCGCCTCCCTGATGACCCAGACCGTGTCCGGACACAAAGGCTTCCTCGACCATTACCATGAGCTGATCGGCACCTGGACGCGCAAACTGCGCAATCGCCAGCAGGCTGAAGACCTCACCCACGATGCCTTTGTCCGGGTACTGGAAAACCCGCGCGACCAGGTCGAGCAGCCCCGCGCCTACCTGCACCAGACCGCACGTAACATTGCCGTGGATGGCTTGCGCCGCGAAGACCGCCGCCAGGCCCTGGCGCTGGAAGCGTTAGACGAAGGCACTGGCGGCAGCGATGACCCGGAGGCCTACGTGCATGCGCTGGAATTGGCCGACAGCGTCGAGCGGGCGCTGGCCGAGTTGCCGCTCAACTGCCGGCAGGTTTTCATCTGGCAGAAACTCGAAGGGCTGACCCAGGCCGAGATCGCCGAGCGGATGGGTTTGAGCAAGAACATGGTCGAAAAGTATATGATCCGCACGCTCCGGCATTTGCGTGAGCACCTGGATGTGTCGGCATGATGAGTCAGGAGACCTTTTCGATGAAACAGCACGGTACCGATACCGTCCGCGAGCAGGCGGCCGCATGGTTTGCCCGCGTGCAGGATGCGCCTCAGGATGCCGGGCTGCAGAAACAGTTGCGCGCCTGGTTGGCCAGCGACGAGCGCCACCGGGAGGAGTACCAGCACCTGTGCCGCGTGTGGCAGGCCGCCGACTTCATTCCACGCCAGCGCCTTGAAGCGTTGTGCCAGCCGGACCCGGTGCAGCAACTGCCTCGTCGGCGTTTCGTGCGTCACGCCCTGGCTGCCAGTGTCGCGGTATTGGCCTTGGGCCTGGGTTGGGGCGGCTGGCACCACCAGCAACTGAATCACCAGGGTAGCTTGCAGACCGCCTTCAATGAACGCCGCCAGGTCGAACTGCCGGATGGCTCCTTGCTGGATCTCAATGGCAGCACACAGCTGCAGGTCGACTTCAGCGCCGGCCAGCGGCATATCCGCCTGAGTGCCGGCGAGGTGATGTTCAACGTCGCCCACGACAGTGCCCGGCCGTTTGTGGTCGACACCGCCCAGGGCAGCGTGACGGTAACCGGTACCCGCTTTGACGTGCGGCAGGACCCTGCCAGCACCCGGGTGGCGGTGGAGCAGGGTTCGGTGCGTGTGCAGGGCAAGGGCGACGCGCTGGCGCAGCTTACGGCCGGCCAGGGTTCGCATATAGATGCACATGGCGGGGTGGCCGCCCCCTACGCCGTCAATACCGCTGCCGTTACCGCCTGGCGCCAGGGCAAGCTGGTGTTCGACAACGCTACCCTCGCCGAGGTGGTGGCCGAAGCCTCGCGCTATCGTAGCCAACCGCTGCGGGTCGCCCCCGGTAAAGTCGCCCAGATGCGCCTTTCGAGCACCTTCAGCACCGACGACACCGACGCACTGTTGCGGGCCTTGCCGAGCATCCTGCCGGTGGCCATCAAGGCCCATGAAGACGGTTCTCGCGAAATAATTGCGAAATAGATTCAGGTTTTTTCTCGCTCGTTCGTCTTCCTCGCCAGCTGCAACTGCCAAGCATTTCCATTTGCACGCGGTTGGCGTTTATTCCGCATTCCAGGATGTTTCGACGACGTGAACAACAACAAACCCTTCCCACGCTTCCGCGCCCTGGCGCTGGCCCTGGCGGTCAGCGCCGTGACCGTCAACAGCCAGGCTGCTGAGGCGGGCAACACCATCCAGATCCAGGCTCAACCGCTGGCCTCGGCCCTGAATCAGCTTGGTCAGCAAACCAACCTGCAGCTGTTCTTCAGCCCCGAACTGGTGGCGGGCAAACAGGCCCCGGCGGTGTCTGGCAACCTGGCGCCGGTGCAGGCGCTGCAACAGTTGCTGCAAGGCAGCGGGCTGACCTTCGAGATGTCCCAGGACACCGTCGTGGTAAAGCCGCTGCCGACTACCCTCGACCTGGGCAGCGGCAGCCTGGAGCTGGCGCCCACCGACATCAAGGTGGTCGGTGACTGGTTGGGCGATGCCCAGCAGAGCGTGGTGCAGAACCACCCCGGGGCGCGCACCGTGGTGCGTCGCGAGGCGATGGTGGAGAAGGGCGCGATGAACGTGCGCGACGTACTGCGCGGCATCCCGGGTGTGCAGGTGCAGGACTCCAACGGCACCGGCGGCAGCGACCTGTCGCTGAACGTGGGCGTGCGCGGCCTGACCTCGCGCCTGTCGCCGCGCTCCACCGTATTGATCGACGGCATCCCGGCCGCCTTCGCGCCCTATGGCCAGCCACAGCTGTCGATGGCGCCGATCTCCTCGGGCAACCTCGACAGCATCGACGTGGTGCGTGGGGCCGGCTCGGTACGCTATGGCCCGCAGAACGTGGGAGGGGTGATCAACTTCGTCACCCGGGCGATTCCGGAAAAGGCTTCGGCGGAACTGTCCACCACCCTGGAAACCTCCCAGCGCGGCGGCTGGAAGCACACCGAGTCGGCCTTCGTCGGCGGCACGGCTGACAACGGCATGGGCGTGGCGCTGCTGTACACCGGGGTGAACGGCAACGGTTACCGTGAAAGCAACAATGGCAACGACATCGACGACGTCATCCTCAAGACCCACTGGGCGCCCACCGATGTCGATGAGTTCTGGCTCAACTTCCATTACTACGATGGCCGTGCCGACATGCCCGGCGGCCTGACCCAGGCCCAGTACGACAGCAACCCGTACCAGTCGCTGCGCGACTATGACTACTTCGCCGGTCGGCGCAAGGATGTGTCGCTCAAGTGGCAGCGCCAGCTTGACGATGCCACCCAGTTCGAAGTGCTGACCTACTACACCGACAGCTTCCGCGGCAGCGCCATCGCCTCGCGTGACATGAAGACCCTGTCATCGTACCCGCGCAACTATCACACCTTCGCCATCGAGCCACGGGTGTCGCGCATCTTCTTTGCCGGCCCGACCACCCAGGAAGTCAGCGTGGGTTATCGCTACCTGAAGGAAGCGATGCGCGAACAGTCGACCCGCCTGGCGCTGATCGACAACGTGCCGACCGTGACGCCGACCTCTGACGGCCACGTGTTCCAGGACCGCAGCGGCGGTACCGAGGCCAGCGCCTACTACATCGACGACAAGATCGATGTGGGCAACTGGACCATCACCCCGGGCGTGCGCTTCGAGCACATCAATACCGACTGGCGCGACCGCCCGGTGCTGGATGCCAACAACCGCCCGGTGGCGGAAAAGAAGCGCAGCATCACCAGCAACGAACCGCTGCCGGCGCTGAGCGTGATGTACCACATCTCCGACGCATGGAAAGTGTTTGCCAACTATGAAACCTCGTTCGGCAGCCTGCAGTACTTCCAGCTGGGCCAGGGCGGTACCGGCAACAGCACGGCCAATGGCCTGGAGCCGGAAAAGGCCAAGACCTACGAAATAGGCACGCGCTATGACGATGGTGGCTTTGCCGGCGAGCTGACGGCGTTCTACATCGACTTCGATGACGAGCTGCAGTACATCAGCAACGATGTGGGCTGGACCAACCTCGGGGCGACCAAGCACCAGGGTATCGAGGCGTCGGTGCGCTACGACCTGGCCGGGCTGGACCCGCGCCTGGAAGGGCTTTCGGTGAGCGGTGGGTACACCTTTACCCGCGCCACATATGAAGGTGAGATCCCGGGTTTCAAGGGCCGTGACTTGCCGTTCTATTCACGGCAGGTGGCCACCGCCGGCGTGCGTTACGCGGTCAACCGCTGGACCTGGAACCTGGACGCCTACGCCCAATCCAAACAGCGCGCGCCGGGGACCGGGATCAACGCCGATGGCAGCTTCAACGGCGACTACATCACCGAGCCAAGTGCGGATGGGCAGTATGGCGATATTCCGGGTTACGTGACCTGGCATGCCCGTGGCGGGTATGAATTCGGGCCCGAGATGTCCAACCTGAAGCTGGCGGCGGGGGTGAAGAACCTGTTCGACAAGCAGTACTTCACCCGCTCCAGCGACAACAACGCCGGCCTCTACGTGGGTGAGCCGCGGACCTTTTATGTGCAGGCCAGCGTAGGGTTCTGACTGGAGATTGCCGGGGCCGCTTTGCGGCCCATCGCCGGCAAGCCAGCTCCCACAGGTACAGCGCATGTCTTGAGGTTCTCGCTGTACCTGTGGGAGCTGGCTTGCCGGCGATGGGGCGCGAAGCGCCCCTGGCTTTCTAGGACACCACCGCTTCGGCTGGTGAGACGATGCTGGTCTTGGCCCCGCGCGATCTGCCCGAACTCAGGTACGCCGCAATCGACTCCTGCGTCACCTCGCCCAAAAACACCTGCTCGGCGTCCAGCACCGGCAACCACGCCCGGTTGAACTCGTACATGCGCGACAGCAGGATGCGCAAATGCTCATCGTGCGATGCCGTGGCATTGAACGGCCGCAGGAAGTCGCTACACGTCCCTTGCTGGCGGTGCATGTCACGTCGGCGTACATAGCCCAGTGCCTTGTTCTGTGCATCGGTCACCACCACGTAGCGGCGGTCGTGCTCATCCAGCAGCTCCAGTGCATCGCTCACGGGCGTCTCCGGGCTCACCGACGGCGCGTTGTCCGCTGCATCCTCGGCACGCACCAGCAGCAGGCGCTTGAGCGTGCTGTCCTGGCCAACGAAGTTGCTGACAAAGTCATCCGCCGGGTGCGCCAGCAGCGTGTCCGGGTGGTCCAGCTGCAACAGTTTGCCGGCACGGAAGATGGCAATCTTGTCGCCCAGCTTGATCGCTTCGTCGATGTCGTGGCTGACCATGATCACGGTCTTGTTCAGCGCCCGCTGCATCTCGAAGAACTCGTTCTGGATCATCTCGCGGTTGATCGGATCGACTGCGCCGAATGGCTCGTCCATCAGCAATACCGGCGCGTCGGCCGCCAAGGCACGGATCACGCCGATGCGCTGCTGCTGGCCACCGGACAGCTCGCGCGGGTAGCGCTGCAGGTACTGCTTGGGTTCGAGCTTGATCATGTGCATCAGCTCGCGAGCACGCTCGTGGCACTTTTGCTTGTCCCAGCCGAGCAGGCGCGGGACCACGGTGATGTTTTCTTCGATGGTCATGTTGGGGAACAGGCCGATCTGCTGGATCACATAGCCGATATGGCGGCGCAGGGTGACTTCGTCCAGCCCGGTGGTGTCCTCGCCATTGATGAACACCTGGCCCGACGTAGGCGTGATCAGCCGGTTGATCATTTTCAGCGTGGTGCTCTTGCCGCAGCCCGAGGGGCCGAGGAACACGCAGATTTCCCCTTCGTTGACAGTGAGGCTTACCGCGTCGACGGCTTTGACGTCCTTGCCGTTGACGTTGAAGGTTTTGCTGAGGTTCTTCAGTTCGATCATGGGCGCAGTCCTTCTGGAGTCAGGGCACGTTGCAGGGTTTGCAGCAGCAGGTCGGCAATGATGGCCAGCAGGCTGACCAGCACGGCACCGACCAGCAGCATCGACATGTCGCTGCGGCTGATGGAGGTAAGAATGAGCACGCCCAGGCCGCCGGCGCCGATGGTGGCGGCAATGGTCATGACGCCGATGTTCATGACCACGGCAGTGCGCACACCGGCGAGGATCACCGGCACGGCGATGGGCAGCTCGACCATGCGCAGGCGCTGGCCGAAGGTCATGCCGATGCCGCGCGCAGCTTCACGGATACCGGGCTCTACGTTGGTCAGGGCCAGGTAGGTGTTGCGCAGGATCGGGAGCAGCGAATAGAGGAACACCGCGGTGATCGCTGGCAATGGCCCCAGCCCCTGGCCGAACTTGGAATAGAACGGCAGCAGCAGGCCGAACAGGGCAATCGACGGGATGGTCAGCAGCACCGTGGCGCTGGCTTGCAGCGGCCCGGCAACGGCCGGGAAGCGGGTCATCAGGATGCCCAGCGGCACGCCGACGAGAATGGCCAGGCTCACCGCAACGCCCACCAGCATGATGTGCTGCCAGGTCAGTTGCAGCACCTGGGCCCAGTCCAGGTGGCTGAAGGTATCGATCAGGTTCATGGCTGGCCCTCGCTGTTCAGTGGGTGCTCGCGCAGGAAGGTGGCGGCCACGGCAGTCGGGTTCTGGTGCTCGACGTCGACCTTGGCGTTGAGCTGGCGCATGGTTTCGTCATCCAGCTGCTCGGCCAGTGGCTTGAGCAGTGCGGCCAGTTGCGGGTTGGCGTCGAGCACGGCTTTGCGCACCACGGGCGCTGCGGTGTAATCGGGGAAGTAGTGCTTGTCGTCTTCCAGCAGCTTGAGGTTGAACGCACTCAGGCGGCCGTCGGTGGTGTACACCAGCCCGGCGAATACCTGGTTGTTGCGCATGGCGGTGTACACCAGGCCACCGTCCATCTGGCGGATGTTGCGCCGGTCCAGCGGCAGGCCGTACATCTCGCGCAGGCCAACGAGGCCGTCGGGGCGGTTGGCGAACTCGGTGTCCAGCGCCACCAGGTGGTTGCGCTGGCTTTCGTCACGCAGTACCTGGTTGAGGTCACTGATGGTGTTGACCTGCGGGTAGGCCTCGGCCACTTGCTTGGGCAGGCCTAGCGCGTAGGTGTTACTGAACTTCGACGGGGTCAGCCAGATCAGGTCCTTCTTTGCATCCAGCTCCTTGACCCTGGCGAAGGTGGCTTCGGCACTGGGCATGCGTTCGTCGATGTGGTTGTACGACACCAGCGAAACCCCGGTGTATTCCCACATCAGGTCGAGCTGGCCGGTCTCCTGGGCCTGGCGCGCGATGTTGCTGCCAAGGCCGCTGGTGACACGCACGTCAAAGCCATTGGCGCGCAGGTATTGCGCAGTGATTTCGGCGAGCACGGTCTGCTCGGTGAACACCCGTGCGCCGATGCGCACCAGCGGTTTTTCCACTGCCTGGGCAAATCCTGCGAACAGCAGGGCCGCGCCCAGCAGCAAGGCGATTCTCTTGTTCATACGTTCCCTATCCTTATTGGGCCAGGCCACGTTCCAGCCAGCGCTTGCTGGAGAAACTCACCGCCGCGTCCAGCACCAGTGCCAGCAGTGCGGTGCAGGCGGCACCCAGCAGCAGCTGTGGCTGGTTATTCAGGGCGATGCCGGGGAAGATCAGGCTACCCAGGCTGTTGGCGCCGATCAGGAAGGCCAGCGGTGCGGTGCCCACGTTCAACGCCAGGGCCACGCGTACACCACCGACGATGATCGGCACGGCATTCGGTAGCTCCACCTGCCAGAGTTGCTGGCGCGGGGTCATGCCGATGCCGGTGGCGGCTTCCTTGAGCGAGGCGGGGACGTTTTTCAGGCCCTCGTAGGTGTTGCGCACGATGGGCAGGAGGGAGGCGAGGAACAGCGCGAAGATCGCAGGCCCGGCGCCGATGCCCAGGATACTGAGCGCGATGGCCAGAACGGCCAGGGGAGGGATGGTGTTGCCAACGTTGAAAAACTGCATGAAGCGCTCTGCCTTGTCGACCCGGTGCGGTCGACTGAGGGCAATGCCAGCCGGGATGCCCACGGCCAACGCCGCCGCCATCGAAGCCAGCACCAGAACCAGGTGCGCTTGCAGGTAGAACCCAAGATCGTCGCGGTAACGCGCGATCGTGTCGATGCCGATCCAGTGGACCAGCAGGGCCAGGATGACGAGCACGGTGGCGCATCCCAACAGCCCTTTACCGTAGCGTTTAGCCACAGGCGGACTCCTTGTGTTGTCGGCGAGCACACTTCTTTTTTGCCGGCCAGTCCTGGCGGCGGTTGGTGTGTTCGCGAGTAGCAGCGTGACGCACGCCGAAGGCTGCGATCAGGCCATGAGCCGAACCCCGTCGGGCCCGAAAATGCTGATGAAACCAGTCCCCAACCGAAGCGGGTTGCAGGGGAATGGACGTCTCCGTGGGCGCAAAGGTTCCCATCTGAGGCGGCATTTGGCCAGCGTTAATCACTGGGTCTCAGGAATTTTGGCGAGAAAAAACAGCAGCTTAATGCGCTGCAGGCGTTGAAATAACTGCGCTTTGGCCATTTGTCGTGATAAAGCGATTGCCTGATGATTTTTTGCTGTCGGGCTGGCCCTGTCACCGGCAAGCCAGCTCCCACAGCCTGTGCAAGGCTTGAAAACAGCGCAGGTCATTGTGGGAGCGGGTTCACCCGCGAAGAGGCTGGAACAAGTGCCGCTGGTTCAGCAGATTTTGGTCCCAGCCCAACTTCAGGTATGATATCGCCCCTTTTTGAATCCCCCAGTCAGGCGATTTCCCATGACCAACCAGGCCGCCGAAGTCGCGAAGCGCCGCACTTTCGCAATCATTTCCCACCCCGACGCCGGTAAGACCACCATCACCGAGAAGCTGCTGCTGATGGGCAAGGCTATTGCCGTCGCCGGTACCGTGAAGTCGCGCAAGTCCGACCGCCACGCCACCTCCGACTGGATGGAAATGGAGAAGCAGCGCGGCATCTCCATCACCACCTCGGTGATGCAGTTCCCGTACCGCGAGCACATGATCAACCTGCTCGACACCCCCGGCCACGAGGACTTCTCGGAAGACACCTACCGCACCCTGACCGCGGTGGACTCGGCGCTGATGGTGCTCGACGGCGGTAAAGGTGTAGAGCCGCGTACCATCGCCCTGATGGACGTGTGCCGCCTGCGCGATACGCCAATCGTCAGCTTCATTAACAAACTCGACCGTGACATCCGCGACCCGATCGAACTGCTCGACGAGATCGAGGCCGTTCTGAAGATCAAGGCTGCGCCGATCACCTGGCCGATTGGCTGCTACCGTGACTTCAAGGGTGTGTACCACCTGCAAGGTGACTACATCATCGTCTACACCCCGGGCCACGGCCATGAGCGTACCGAGGTGAAGATCATCGAGAAGCTCGACTCCGATGAAGCCCGCGCGCACCTGGGTGACGAATATGATCGCTTCCTCGAACAGCTTGAGCTGGTACAGGGTGCATGCCACGAGTTCGATCAGGACGAGTTCATCAATGGCCAACTGACCCCGGTGTTCTTCGGTACGGCGCTGGGCAACTTCGGTGTCGACCATGTGCTCGATGCCGTTGTCGACTGGGCGCCGCGCCCGCTGGCCCGTGTCGCCCACGAGCGTACCGTGGAGCCGGTGGAAGAGAAGTTCACAGGCTTCGTGTTCAAGATCCAGGCGAACATGGACCCGAAACACCGCGACCGTATCGCCTTCATGCGCATCTGCTCGGGCAAGTACGAGAAGGGCATGAAGATGCGCCACGTGCGTACCGGCAAGGACTTGCGCATCGGTGACGCGCTGACCTTCTTCTCCTCCGAGCGCGAGCAACTGGACGAGGCATTTGCCGGCGACATCATCGGCCTGCACAACCACGGCACCATCCAGATTGGCGACACCTTCACCGAAGGTGAGGCGCTGGGCTTCACGGGTATTCCGCACTTCGCCCCGGAGCTGTTCCGCCGGGTGCGCCTGAAGGACCCGCTCAAGTCCAAGCAGCTGCGCCAGGGCCTGCAGCAGCTGGCCGAAGAGGGTGCAACCCAGGTGTTCTTCCCGGAGCGCAGCAACGACATCATCCTCGGTGCGGTCGGTGTGCTGCAGTTCGATGTGGTCGCCAGCCGCCTGAAGGAAGAATACAAGGTCGAATGCGCCTACGAGCCGATCACCGTGTGGTCGGCGCGCTGGATCAGCTGCGATGACAAGAAGAAACTCGAGGAATTCCAGACCAAGGCCATGGAGAACCTGGCCATCGACGGTGGCGGGCACCTGACCTACCTGGCGCCGACCCGGGTCAACCTGGCACTGATGGAAGAGCGCTGGCCGGACGTCAAATTCCGCGCGACCCGCGAGCACCACTGATTTCCAGAGCTGGCTGCTGACCCTGTGGGAGCGGGTTCACCCGCGAATGCGTTGTTGAATTTACCGACGCATTCGCGGGTGAACCCGCTCCCACAGGGACCGCACTACGGCCGCGCTCAGTTCCCGGCTTTGATACTGGTCCAGATCCGGGTGCGAATGCGGTCGATCTTCGCCGGCATCGCTTCCAGCGCATACAATTTACCCATCATGTCTTCGCTCGGGTAAATCATCGGATTGCCCTTCATGGCCGGCTCCACAAGCCCGTCCGCCTTGAGGTTACCGTTGGCGTACTGCACATGGTTGCTGATGTTGGCCATCACCTCTGGCTGCAGCAGGTAGTTCATGTAGGCATACCCGGCTTTTTCGTCCGGTGCATCGGCCGGCATGGCCACCATGTCAAACCACATGGGCGCGCCTTCCTTGGGTATCGAATAGCCCACCTTCACCCCGTTCTTCGCTTCTTCGGCACGGTTTTTCGCTTGCAGCACATCCCCCGAGAAGCCCACCACCACACAGATATCGCCATTGGCCAGGTCGCCGGTGTACTTCGATGAATGGAAGTAGCTGATGTAAGGCCGCACCTGCATCAACAGCGCCTTGGCCTTGTCGTAGTCCGCCGGGTTCTGGCTGTGGTGCGGCAGGCCCAGGTAGTGCAGGGCAATCGGCAGCAGTTCGGGGCCGTTGTCCAGCACGGCGACGCCACAGCTTTTCAGCTTGCTCATGTACTCGGGCTTGAAGATCAGGTCCCACGAGTCCACCGGCGCGTTGTCGCCGAGCACCGCCTTGACCTTGTCGATGTTGTAGCCGATGCCGGTACTGCCCCACAGGTACGGGAAGCCGTACTGGTTGCCCGGGTCGTTCACCTCCAGCGCCTTGAGCAGCACCGGGTTGAGGTTTTGCCAGTTGGGCAGCTGCGACTTGTCCAGGCGTTTCAGGGCCTTGCCCTGGATCTGCCGGGCCATGAAGTGGTTGGAGGGGAACACCACATCGTAGCCGGAGTTGCCGGTCATCAGCTTGCCGTCGAGGGTTTCGTTGCTGTCGTACACGTCGTAGGTGGGCACGATGCCGCTGGCTTGCTGGAAGTTCTTCAGCGTGTCGGGGGCGACGTAGCTGGACCAGTTGTAGATTTTCACCGTTTCGGCGGCGCCGGCCACACTGGCGGCCAGCATCAGGGGGGCGAGAAGGAGCGTGCGCATGTCGGGTTTACCTTGCTTTGTCTGTTGTTATCGAAGGCAGGCGATCAGCGGATCAGAAAATGAGTACGTAGGTCTTGCGCACGGTCTCCTGGATGTCCCAGGTGCCGGTGCTGTTGGCCGGTAGCATCAATGCGTCTCCGGCTTCTATGACCAGGGGCTCGCCACCGTCGGGGGTGAAGGTGCAGCGGCCCTTGATGAAGTGGCAGAACTCCTGTTGCACGATCTGCCGCCGCCAGCGCCCCGGGGTGCACTCCCAGATGCCGGTTTCGACGCCATCGCTGCGCTCTACGCAGGTAACAGACGTCACTGCCACGGGGTCGCCAAGCGGCACCGCGACCGGGTTGGAGCTGTCGAGCACAGCGCTGTCGGTGTTCTTGAACTGGGTAATGCTCATGACCGGTGGATCCTGTGCAGTTGATAAGGGAAGTCAGTGCATGAAGCCTTCCATGAAGTCCGCGAGCGAGCTGGCCAGGCGCCGCCTCCACGGCGCGCTGGCGGGGTTGGCGAGGGTCCGGTCCTCGTGGACGAAGCTCTGGATGATCGCGTTGTAGCCCAGCCAGCGGCAGGGCTCTGGCGGCCAGCTGGCCAGACTCGATACCGGGCGGTTGTCCAGTACCCAAGGTTGCGCAGTCAGTTCGTTGTGCTGGTTAAGGATTAGCGCCGCCAGGGTGCGCCCGCCCAGGTTGGTGGCGCCAACGCCTTCACCACCGTAACCACCGGCCAAGGCTATGCCGCGCTGGCGGTCGCAGAGCATGTGCGGGTGGAAGCGCCGGGCCATGCCCAGGTTGCCGCCCCAGGAGTGGGTGATGCGCACATGCTTGAGCTGCGGGAACAGCTCGCTGAACAGGTAGCGGCGCAGTTCGATTTCGTGCTCTTGGAGGTTGAAGTTTTCGCGCAGGCGGCCACCGAAGCGGTAACCACCGCGTGCGCCGAATACCAGACGGTTGTCGGCAGTGCGCTGGCCATAGGTGACCTGGCGGCTGCTCTCGCTGAAGGCCTGGCCCTGGCTCAGGCCGATCTGCTCCCAGGTCGATTCCGGCAGCGGTTCGGTGGCTATCAGCAAACTCTGTACCGGTAACTGGTGCTTGCCCAGCGGCGGCAGGCTGGCGGCGTAGCCTTCGACGGCCGGCACCATCCACTGACAGCGAATCCGCGTCAGCGGGGTGCGCACCTCGCCGGGTTGCCAGTCGATGGCCGGGGTGTTTTCGTAGATTGGCACCCCCAGCGCTTCCACGGCCCGCGCCAGGCCACGCACCAGCTTGGCCGGCTGGATGGTCGCGGTGTGCGGGCTGTAGATGGCACCAAATGCATTACTGACCCGCAGCTGGTTTTCCAGTTGCTCGGGGCGTAGCCAGCGGTAGTCTTCCTCGGTCATGCCTTGGCGATACAAGTCATCGAGGTAGGCACGCAGGCTGCGTTCTTGCTCCGGGTAGCGCGCGGCGCAGTACAGCACGCCGCCCTTGCGGTAGTCGCAGTCGATGCCTTCGCGTTGCAACACACCCTGCACTTCATCGGGAATGCCGTGCAGCAGGTCGATGCTGGCGCGGCGCTGTTGTGGCGACAGGGTGGCGAGCAGGCGGTCTTCGCCCAGCAGGTTGCCCATCAGCCAGCCGCCATTGCGCCCGGACGCGCCGAAGCCGGCGATGTTGGCGTCGATCACGGCGATGCTCAGTTGTGGCGCCTGGCGCTTGAGGTAGTAGGCGGTCCACAGGCCGGTGTAGCCGGCACCGATGATGCACACATCCACTGCCAGGTCTTCGCGCAGGGCCGGGCGGGCGCACAATGGCTCTTCGAGCTGGTCCATCCACAGGCTGAGCGTGCGCAGGGGTTGCATCGGGTTCGGCTCCACATCGGTCAAGGTCTGTGGGCGATCCTAGTGCTGTCAGCCAGTGGCTGTCTTACGTGCGTGCACGCAGAGAAATTTGCTTGAGGTAGGCCTTGGGCGTGAGCCCGGTGTGCTCGCGGAAGCACTTGTAGAACGCCGACAGCGAGTTGAAACCGGCGCTGAACGCCAGCTCGTCGATCGTCGCCTCGACGCTGTCGTCGTCGAGGCTGGCCATCAGGTGCTGCAGGCGGGCCTGGTTGACGTAACGGTAGAAGCTTTGCCCGAGCACCTGGTTCAGCAGGTAGGAAATCTGGTTGCGGCTGTAGCCGCTGGCGTCGGCCACCTGCTGCAGGTCCAGCTCCGGGTCCAGGTAGGGGCGCTGGCGCTGGAAGTAGTGCTCCAGGTCCTGGGCCATGGTCGACAGCTGCCGCGGCGACAGGCCCAGGCGGCTGGTGGCCGGGCGCGGGCCGCTGCGGCCATGCCCGCTGCCGTTCTGGCGAACCAGCGTGGCGTATTCGTTGACCCGCCAGATCAGCCCGTCCTTGACGGTGATCGCCTCGCTGGACTGGAACGCCACCAAGCCGTCACCACCCTGGACGGTGACCTGGTACTGGATGAACGCGGTGCAGCCATCGACGCGGATGCGGTCGCTGTGAACGATATCTTCGCCGGCTTCATGGGGCAGGCAGGCGCGCACGTAGTCGCGCAACTCAACGTAGCCAAGCACGCGGTTCTGGAAGAAGTCGTGGTACTGGATGTCGGGGTGGTACAGCGCAATGACGCCGTCGAGGTCGCGATGCTTCCAGCACAGGTGGTAGCGCAGCACCGTGTCGGCGGTAATCGGGGTCTGGGCGGGGCCATCGGGGAGCGTCATGGGTGAATGATGCCTCGCCGCAAAGCTTGCTACAAGAATGCAGAACACCTGATGCACAGGGCCAAGTCGCGCAATTTGCACGATTATGAACGAGCCGCTATTTCTAACTCATTGTTTTATAAGGGTGTAATTTTTTGTCGCAAATGGCACAGCCGCTGCAATGGTTACTGCGCGAATGGACTTGTCGCTAACCACTTAAGGCGAAAACATCATGATCACCCCTGCCGACTATCCCGCTGTCGATTCACAAAGCCGCTCAGGTGTTTCCTGGGCTGCAATTTTCGCTGGCGCCGCTACCGCAGCTGCCTTGTCCCTGATCCTGGTGGTCCTTGGTGCAGGGCTGGGCTTCGCAGCCACTTCCCCCTGGGCAGACGAGGGGGCCAGTGCCAAGGCCCTGGGCATTTCCACCATCGTATGGCTGCTGCTGACGCAGATCATCGCTTCGGGCCTGGGCGGCTACATTGCCGGTCGGTTGCGGGTGAAATGGGCCAACCTGCATGGCGATGAAGTGTATTTCCGCGATACCGCGCATGGCTTCCTGTCCTGGGCTGTAGCTACCCTGGTCACGGCCATGCTGGTGCTGGGCGCTGCGGGCAACCTGGTGGGCGCTGGTGCCAGCGCGGCTTCGCAGGCGGCCACAGTATCGGCGGCTGCCGGTGGTGCGGCGGCGTCCGGTGACAACAACGATTCGATGGGCTATTTCGTCGATAGCCTGTTCCGTGGCGATGGCCCTGCACCCGTGAGCGAAGATGCAGCAAACGGCGTGGCCGCCCGCATCCTGGCCAAAGGCATTGCCAGCGATGGTGCGCTGCCTGCCGAGGACCGCACGTACCTGGCGCAGCTGGTGGCCCAGCGCACCCGTCTGACCCAAGCCGAGGCCGAAGCCCGTGTCGATCAGGTGATGGCCCAGGTGCAACAGCTGAAAGTGCAGGCCAAGCAAGCTGCTGATACCGCCGCCAAAGTAGCTGCCTGGACAGCATTGTGGACCTTCGTCGCGCTGCTGTGTGGCGCCTTCTTCGCCAGCCTTGCAGCGCTCTACGGTGGTCGCCGTCGTGACCAGGTGCAGTGGCTGGAAGGCGAAGACGTCGCACATCGCACCATTCAACGTTAAGCAAGGAGAACTGACATGCGCTCGATACTGCTCTGGATGCTTGGGGTACCGATCCCGGTGATCATCCTCATCGCCATTTTCATGCATTGACCGAGAGGGCCGCTTTGCGGCCCTTTCGCAGCACGAGGCTGCTCCTGCAGACGACTGCGATATCCCCTGTTATCGCGATCTCTTGCAGGAGCAGCCTTGTGCTGCGAATGGGGCGCAAAGCGCCCCCGGTCATCTACAGGAACTGCTCGGCATAGTGGCAAGCCACCTGCCGGCTACTCACCTGCCGTAACGCCGGCACCTCCTTGGCACACCGCTCAGTCGCGTACGGGCAACGCTTGTGAAACGCGCACCCATCCGGTGGATTCAGCGGGTTGGGCAGCTCCCCGACAATGCGGATCTTCGGCTTCAGCGGGTCGGGATGAATGGCTGGCGTCGCCGACAGCAGCGCCTGGGTGTAGGGATGCAGCGGTTTCTCGTAGATATCGTCCTTGGCCCCCATTTCCACCGGGCGCCCCAGGTACATCACCAGCACGTGATCGGCCACATGTCGCACCACCGCCAGGTTGTGCGAGATGAACACGTAGGCGGTGTCGAATTCCTTCTGCAAGTCCATGAACAGGTTTAGCACCTGTGCCTGGATCGACACGTCCAGCGCCGAGGTTGGCTCGTCCGCCACCAGCACTTTTGGCTGCAGCATCATCGCCCGTGCCAGGGCAATGCGCTGGCGCTGGCCCCCGGAGAACATGTGCGGGTAGCGCTGGTAATGCTCGGGGCGCAGGCCCACCTGCTCCATCATTTTTTGTACCTTCTCGCGCCGCTCGGCCTTGTTCAGTGAGGTATTGATCACCAGCGGTTCAGCCAGCTGGTCGCCAATCTTCTGCCGTGGGTTAAGCGAGGCGTAAGGGCTCTGGAACACCATTTGCACATCGCGGCGCAGTTGCTTGCGCTGCGCCTTGCTGGCGCCTGTCACCTCGGTACCGGCGATTTGCAGCGAACCGGACGACGGTTCTTCGATGAGGGTCAGGGCACGGGCCAGGGTCGACTTGCCGCAGCCGGACTCGCCGACCACCGCCAGGGTCTTGCCGGCTTCCAGTTCGAACGACACGCCATTCAGTGCGCGGACCAGGGCGTGGCCTTTGAACAGCCCGCGGGAGACTTCGTAATGCCGGGTGAGGTCCCGGGCAGATAGAACGACGGCCATCACGCCACCTCCTGGTTCAGCGGATAGAAGCAACGCACCAGGCTGTGGGCCTGAGGATCGAGAGGCGGGCGCTGGCGCCGGCAGTTGTCCTGCACGTAGGGGCAGCGCGGCGACAACAGGCAGCCGACCGGGCGGTCGTAGCGGCCGGGGACAATGCCGGGCAGGGTGGCCAGCCGCTCGGCGCCGATGCTGTGCTCGGGGATCGCCGCCAGCAAGGCTTCGCTGTAAGGGTGGGCGGGCACGTCGAACAGCGTCGGCACCTGGCCCACTTCGACGGCTTCGCCTGCGTACATCACGCATACCCGCCTGGCCGTTTCGGCGACCACGGCAAGGTCGTGGGTGATCAGGATGAGCGCCATGTTGCGCTCCTTCTGCAGGTTGACCAGCAGCTCCATGATCTGCGCCTGGATGGTCACGTCCAGCGCGGTGGTTGGCTCGTCTGCGATCAGCAGCTTGGGCTCGCCGGCAATGGCCATGGCAATCGCCACGCGCTGGCTCATGCCGCCAGACAACTGGTGCGGGTAGGCGTCCAGGCGGCTTTCGGCTGCCGGGATCTCGACCTTTTTCAACAGCTCAAGGGCACGCTGGCGCGCGGCTTTGCCCTTCAGGCCCAGGTGCTGGCGCAGCACTTCTTCGATCTGGTAGCCCACGGTATAGCTGGGGTTGAGCGCGGTCATCGGGTCCTGGAAGACCATGGCGATGTCCTTGCCCACCACCTTGCGCCGCTGGCGGCCGCTGAGCTTGAGCATGTCGGTGCCGTCGAAGCTGAGGGTGTCGGCGGTGATGCGCCCTGGGGCGTCGATCAGGCCCATCAAGGCCATCATGGTCACGGATTTGCCCGAGCCGGATTCGCCGACGATGGCCAGGATTTCTCCGGCGTCCACCGACAGGTCCAGGCCATCGACCACGGGTACCGCATTGGCGTCGCCGAAGCGCACATTCAGGTTTTTGATCTGCAACAGTGACATGGCGTTCTCCTCAGGCGGCGTTCTTGAGTTTCGGGTCCAGCGCATCGCGCAGGCCGTCGCCCATCAGGTTGATTGCCAGCACACTGAGCAGAATGGTCAGCCCGGGCAGGCTCACCACCCACCAGGCACGCTCGATGTAGTCACGGGCCGAAGCCAGCATGGTGCCCCACTCCGGGGTCGGCGGTTGCACGCCCAGGCCGAGGAAGCCCAGGGCGGCAGCGTCGAGGATCGCCGAGGAGAAGCTGAGGGTGGCCTGCACGATCAGCGGCGCCATGCAGTTGGGCAGCACGGTGACGAACATCAGCCGTGGCAGCCCGGCGCCGGCCAGGCGTGCGGCGGTGACGTAGTCGCGGTTCAGCTCGACCATCACCGCAGCCCGGGTAAGGCGCACGTAGGAGGGCAGGGAGACGATGGCGATGGCGATCACCGTATTGATCAGGCCTGGGCCGAGGATGGCGACGATGGCCACGGCCAGCAGCAGGGAGGGCAGGGCCAGCATCACGTCCATCAGGCGCATGATCGACGGGCCGAGGATTTGCGGGAAGAAGCCGGCCAGCAGGCCCAGCAGGATGCCCGGGATCAGCGACATCACCACCGACGACAGGCCGATCAGCAGCGACAGCCGCGCCCCCTGGATCAAGCGCGAAAGCAGGTCGCGGCCCAGTTCGTCGGTGCCGAGGATGAACTGCCAGGTGCCGCCTTCGAGCCATACCGGCGGGGTCAGCAGGAAGTCGCGGTACTGCTCGCTCGGGTCATGGGGGGCAACCCATGGCGCGAACAGTGCGCAGAACACCACCAGGCACATGAAGGCCAGGCCCATCACTGCGCCTTTGTTGCGCGCAAAGGCTTGCCAGAATTCTTTGTACGGTGAGGGGTAGAGCAGGCTCTGGTCCACCGGGCTGGCCGGCGACACGGATTTTGCAATCGGGCTAGTCATGGCAAAGGCCTCAGCGCTGATGACGGATGCGTGGGTTGGCCAGGCCGTAGAGGATGTCCACTACGAAGTTGACCAGGATCACCAGGCAGGCAATCAACAGGATGCCGTTCTGGACCACGGGGTAGTCACGGGCACCGATGGCTTCGATCAGCCACTTGCCGATGCCCGGCCAGGAAAAGATGGTTTCGGTCAGCACCGCACCGGCCAGTAGTGTGCCGACCTGCAGGCCGAACACCGTGAGCACCGGAATCAGGGCGTTGCGCAGGCCATGCACGAACACCACCCGGGCGGGCGAAAGGCCCTTGGCGCGAGCGGTGCGGATGTAGTCTTCGCGCAACACTTCAAGCATCGACGAACGGGTCATGCGGGCGATTACCGCCAGCGGGATGGTGCCGAGCACGATGGCTGGCAGTATCAGGTGCATCACCGCGTCCTTGAACGCGCCTTCTTCGTCGCTGAGCAGGGTATCGATGAGCATGAAGCCGGTCTTCGGCTCGATGTCGTAAAGCAGGTCGATACGCCCGGACACCGGGGTCCAGCCCAGGCTTACCGAGAAGAACATGATCAGGATCAGGCCCCACCAGAAGATCGGCATCGAGTAGCCGGCCAGGGATATGCCCATGACCCCGTGGTCGAACAGTGAGCCGCGCTTGAGCGCGGCGATCACCCCGGCCAGCAGGCCGACGATGCCGGCGAACAGCAGGGCGGCGAAGGCCAGTTCGAGGGTGGCCGGGAACAGCGTGAGGAATTCGGTCCACACGCTTTCGCGGGTGCGCAGCGATTCCCCGAGGTCACCCTGGGCGAGCTTGCCGACATAGTCCAGGTACTGGACCGGCAGCGGCTTGTTAAGGCCCAGGCGTTCCATGGCCTGGGCGTGCATTTCGGGGTCGACCCTGCGCTCGCCCATCATCACTTCCACCGGGTCCCCGGGGATCAGGCGTATGAGCGCGAAGGTGAGCAAGGTGATGCCGAAAAAGGTCGGTATCAACAGGCCAAGGCGCCGGGCAATAAAACTCAACATTGTCGGGGTTACCTCATCAGGCCGTGGGGCGATCAGCCCGCTACGGCAGTGCCGCCGGTTCCCGTATGGGTTGCCGGCGGTCGTTGTTGTTCTACTTCACCTTGGTGGTGGCGAAGTTATTGTTGGTCAGAGGGCTGATCACGTAGCCCTCCACGTTGTCACGCATGGCCGTGAACACCTTGGGGTGGGCCATGCTGATCCAGGGTTGGTCGTCATCGTACACCTTCAATGCCTCGCTATAGAGCCTTGCACGCTCCTCGTTGTCGATCACCTCGCGGGCGCGGGTGATCAGCTCCTGGAACTTAGGGTTGCACCAGCGGGCATAGTTCTCGCCGTTCCTGGCCGCCTCGCAGCTCAGCAGTGGGGTCAGGAAGTTATCCGGGTCGGCGTTGTCGCCGGCCCAACCGGTAGACACCAGGTCGGCTTCGCCATTCTTGGCGCGGCGCAGCATCTCGGCCCACTCCATCACGCGTATATCCAGCTTTAGGCCGATCTGCTTGAGGTCGGCTTGCAGCATCTCGGCGGACAGACGCGGGTTAGGGTTGGTCATGCCGCCGCCGTTACGGGTGAACAGGGTGATCACCGTACCTTCGGGTACACCGGCCTGCTTGAGCAGGGCACGCGCTTTGTCGAGGTCGCGCGGCGGGTTCTGGTTGCGGGGGTTGTACCCGATCATGGTCGGTGGGTAAGGGTTTACACCCACCAGTGCGTTGCCTTTGCCAAACAGTTGGTCGACATGGGCCTGGCGGTCGAAGGCCATGTTGATGGCTTTACGCACGCGCACATCGTTGAGGTATTTGTGCTGGGTGTTCATGGCGATGTAGCCGGTGACCAACGCTTCGGTTTGGGCAACCTTGAGACTGGGCTCGGCCATTATCGACGGCACGTCATCCGGCTTGGGGTACAGCGCCACCTGGCACTCGTTGGCGCGCAGCTTTTGCAGGCGCACGTTGCTATCGGTAGTGATGGCGAATATCAAGGAGTCGGCGGGTGGCTTGCCGCGGAAGTAGTCCGGGTTGGGTTTGAAGCGGACCTGAGCGTCCTTGTTGTAGCGCTGGAAGATGAATGGGCCGGTACCGATCGGCTTGCTGTTCAGTTCGGCGGTCTTGTCGGCTTTGAGCAACTGGTCGCCGTACTCGGCGGAGTAGATCGAGGTGAACCCCATCGCCATGTCCCGCAGGAACGGCGCTTCCGGGCGGTTGAGGGTGATTACCACCGTGTGGTCGTCGGTTTTGTCCACCGACTTGAGCAGTTGCTTGAAGGCCATGCTTTCGAAGTACGGGTAGCCGACGCTGGTCTTGTCGTGCCATGGATGAGCGGGGTCGAGCTGGCGGCGCAGGCTCCACAGCACATCGTCGGCGTTGAATTCACGGGTAGGGGTGAAGTACTCGGTGCTGTGGAACTTCACCCCCTGGCGCAGGTGAAACGTGTAGGTCAGGCCGTCGGCTGAAATCTCCCAACGCTCGGCCAGAGCCGGCTGGATATCGGTAGTGCCGGGCTTGAAGTCGACCAGGCGGTTGAACAGGGTTTCGGATGAGGCATCGAAGGTGACTCCAGTGGTGTATTGGACCACGTCGAACCCTTCCGGGCTGGCTTCGGTGCACACCACCAGCGGCTTGGCCGCCACCTGCGTGGCGCCGCCGAGCACCAGCGCGGCCAGGGCCAGGCGTAGCGGTATCGATTTGATGAAAGCTCTCTGCATGGGTTGAAGACTCCCTGCTTTTGCATTGATTCCAGCGTAGCCGCCACGGCCCGTCACGAAGGGGCCGTGGCGCCAGCGGTCAAAGAATGTTGAATGGAATGGTGGTGACCACGCGGAACTCGTCCAGGCTGCCGTCACCCTGGGCCTTGCTGGCGCGGTGGGTGGTGTAGGTGGCGCGGACGCTGGTGTCTTTCAGCGGCCCGCTCTGCACCGCGTAGCTGGTGCCGATGCCCCACTCGTAGTGGGTTTCGCCGTTCAGGCCATTCACGTCGTAGGCGGTGCCGCGGTAGTGGGTGCCGTCGATGCCCCAGCCGCGGGCGTTGTACAGGTTGAACTTCAGGCCGGGCACGCCGTAGGGCGCCATGTTCAGTACGTAGGAGATCTTCAGCGATTTTTCGTTGGGGCCGTTGAAGTCCGACAGCAGCGAGTTGGCCAGGTAGATGCCGTTGGTTTCGTGCAGGTAGTCGAAGTACTCGTTGCCGTTCACCTGCTGCCAGGAGGCACCGAGGGTGTGGGCCTGGTGGGTCAGGTCGAGCGACAGGCTGTAGGTGTCGTTGTCGATCTTGCCCATTTTCTGGCTGCCGGCATCCACGGTCTTGTAGTAGTTCAGGCCGGTGCTCAGGCTGAGCACTGCGCTGTCGCCGAGCACGTGGTTGGCGCCGAAGTAGTACTGGTTCCAGAAGTCGTCGACCTGGGTGGCGTACAGGCTGGTGCTCAGGCTCCTGAACGGCTGGTAGTTGATGCCGGTGGTGCTGGCGCGGTCGGTTTCCACGCCCGTGGCGCTGTATTCGCTGCGGAACTTGCTCAGGCTCTGTTCGGTACGTGGCGAAACGCGGTCGAAGGTGCCCAGATCGAAGCTCAGGTTGTCAAACTCGGCGCTGTGCAGGAACGCGCCCTGGAAGCTCGATGGCAAGGCGCGGTTGCCGATGTAGGCGATCATCGGCGTGTCTACCGACTGGCGACCGAGGGTAAGGGTGGTGTTGGACACACGCGCCTTGATATTGCCCAGGCCCAGCTTGCTCCACTGGCCGATGGGATCGCCATCGCTGTGGGTAAGGGTGCGGTTGTTGGGGCCGGCGACGGCCTGGCGGTTCTGTTGCAGGGCAATGGCATTGTAGGCTGCGGCCTCGACGGCGATGCCCACGGTGCCTTGGGTGAAACCGGAGCTGTAGTTGAGGATGGTGCCTTGCAGCCAGTTTTCCCGGCTGTGGGTGGGGTGGCGGGTGCCGTCGCTCTTGTAGTAGCGCCACAGCGGCGCGCGTGCGGCGCGTTCACGGGCGTACCAGTTGCGGGTGGTGCCGGACAGGCTCTGGCCGTCGATGAAGCCGCTGGCTTGCGCCTGCTCGCTGCTGGCTTTGAGGGTGAGCGGGATGAAGGCCTGGCTTTGCGGATCGGCCTGGGCCACGGTGGAAAAGGCACTGATGGATAAGGCCAGTGCGGTCAGGGTGAATACTCTCAAGGTTGAAGCTCCCATTTTTTTCTAGTCATTGCCGGCCTTGTGGGCCGGATGGTTGTTGCGGTGTTGCCAGGGTTGCCCGGGGTCGCCGGGCTAAATCGGGGGCGTTGGGCTACCTGTACCGGCCTTTTCGCGGGTAAACCCGCTCCCACAGGGACCTGTGCAGGCCCTGGCTGATGGGGGGACTTGTGGGAGCGGGTTTACCCGCGAAGAGGCCCTTGAAGGCTAAAAGTCAGTCAACACGCACGCCGGAGAAATCATTGCGCCCAAACGGGCTGACCTTGAACCCGGAAACCTTGACGCTGAGCGGCTGGTTCACGGTGGAGTGCGCCACCGGGGTAATCGGCACCTGCTGCTTGAGCCGCTGCTGGGCCTGCTGGTACAGGGCGCTGCGCTGCGCCTGGTCGGTGACCTGCTTGGCCTGCTTGACCAGGCTGTCGTACTGCGGGTCGCACCACAGCGAGTAGTTGTTGCTGCCGATGGCATCGCAGCTGTAGAGGGTGCCGAGCCAGTTGTCCGGGTCGCCGTTGTCGCCCGTCCAGCCAATCAGGGCGATGTCGTGTTCGCCGCTTTTCATGCGCTTGAGGTACTCGCCCCATTCGTAACTGACGATGCGCACCTTGAAACCAAGCTTGTTCCAGTCGGCCTGGAGCATTTCGGCCATCAGCTTGGCGTTGGGGTTGTACGGGCGTTGCACCGGCATGGCCCACAGGGTGACTTCGGTGCCCGGTTTGACGCCCGCCTGCTGCAGCAGCTGCCTGGCCTTTTCCGGGTCGTAGGGTGCGTCCTTGAGGCTTTCGTCATAGGACCACTGGGTGGGTGGCATGGCGTTGACGGCCAGTTGGCCGGAATCCTGATACACCGCCTGGATGATGGCTTTCTTGTTCACCGCCATGTCCATCGCCTGGCGCACTTCCAGGCGGTTGAACGGTGGGTGCTGGGTGTTATAGGCGATGTAGCCGAGGTTGAAGCCCGGTTGCTGCAGGACCTGCAGTTTGCTGTCGGCCTTGAGTGCCGGCAGGTCGGCCGGGCGTGGGTGCAGGGTGACCTGGCACTCGTTGCGGCGCAGCTTCTGGATGCGCACCGAAGGGTCGACGTTGATCGAGAACACCAGGTTGTCGAGTTTCACCTGCTCCGGCGCCCAGTAATCCTTGTTGCCCTTGTAGCGGATCTGCGAGTCCTTCTGGTAGCGCTGGAACACGAAGGCGCCTGTGCCGATCGGCTGCTGGTTGATGTCGCTGGCACGCCCAGTGGCCAGCAAGGTGTCGGCGTACTCGGCGGAGAGAATCGAGGCGAAGCTCATGGCCAGGTTCTGGATGAACGCGGCATCGACCGTGTTCAAAGTGAACACCACAGTCAGCGGGCTGGTTTTCTCGACCCGGGCGATGTTCTTGTCCAGGCCCATGCTGATGAAGTAGGGGAACTCGGTAGGGTAGGCCCGGCGGAACGGGTGGTCCTTGTCGAGCATGCGGTTGAAGGTGAACAGCACGTCGTCGGCATTGAAGTCACGGCCAGGTTTGAAGGCCTTGTTGCTGTGGAACTTCACCCCTTCACGCAGGTGGAAGATGTAGCGCAAGCCATCGTCGGAGACTTCCCAGCGGGTCGCCAGGGCAGGGTGCACGGCAGTACCGCCGCGCTCGAACTCGACCAGGCGGTTGTAGATCGGTTCGGCGGCGTCGTTGTCGGTGGCGCTGGTGTACTGTGCGGTGTCGAAACCGGCAGGGCTACCTTCAGAGCAGAACACCAGGTTGTTGGCCAGCAGGACCGGGGATTGGCTGACCAGGCCCAGGGCCAGCAGCGCGGAAAGGCGGGTAACGTGGCGCATGGCAAATCCTTTTTCATCTGTTTGCGCCGCCCTCGGGTACGAATTGCGGCAACAGTTCGCCGACCCCGCAGCGTATGGCCGCAGGACGACATGAAGAGGTGGGGGGGAAGGGCACCCGCGATTCAGCGGGTGCCTCAGTCAGCCTATTTGTCCACGCTGACGCCATAGAAGGAGTTCAGCGCAAACGGGCTGATCTTGAAGTCCTTCACTTTGGCGCTCATGGGCTGGTACACGGTGGAGTGGGCGATCGGGGTGATCGGCACCTGCTCCTTGAGGATGTGCTGCGCCTTTTGGTACAGCTCGGTGCGCCTGGCCTGGTCGGAGGTGGCCTTGGCCTGCTTGATCAGGTCGTCGTAGGGCTTGAAGCACCACTTGGAGAAGTTGTTGCCGTCGACGGCATCGCAGCCGTAAAGGGTGCCCAGCCAGTTGTCCGGGTCACCGTTGTCGCCGCTCCAGCCAATCAGCATGGCGCCCTGTTCGCCACCCTTGGAGCGTTTGATGTACTCGCCCCATTCATAGCTGACGATCTTCGCCTTGATGCCGATCTTGGCCCAGTCGGATTGCAGCATTTCGGCCATCAGCTTGGCGTTGGGGTTGTACGGCCGTTGTACGGGCATGGCCCACAGGGTGATCTCGGTGCCTTCCTTGATGCCGGCTTCGTTCAGCAGTTGTTTGGCCTTTTCGGGGTCGAAGGCGGCGTCCTTGATACTGTCGTCATAGGACCATTGCGTTGGCGGCATGCCATTGACTGCCAACTGGCCGGCCCCCTGGTAGACCGACTCGATGATCTTCTTCTTGTCCACGGCCATGTCCAGCGCCTGGCGCACTTTCAGCTGGGCCATGGGGTTGGGCTCGTTGCTGCCCTTGATCTTGTCCATCACGTTGTAGGCGATGTAGCCGAGGTTGAACCCGGCTTGCTGCGGCATTTGCAGATTCTTGTCGGCCTTTAGCGGCTCGATGTCGGCCGGGCGCGGGAACAGGGTGACCTGGCACTCGTTCTTCTTCAGTTTCTGCATGCGCACCGAGGCATCGGTGGTGATGGCGAAGATCAGGTTATCGATCTTCACGTCATCGGGCTTCCAGTAGTCCTTGTTGCCCTTGAAACGGATCTGCGCGTCCTTCTGGTACTTGCTGAACACGAACGGGCCGGTGCCGATCGGTTTCTGGTTGATGTCGGCAGCCTTGCCATTCTTGAGCAACTGGTCGGCGTATTCGGCCGACTGGATGGAAGCAAAGCTCATGGCCAGGTTCTGGATGAACGCTGCGTCGACTTCGTTGAGGGTGAACTTCACCGTCTGCTCGTCGAGTTTCTCCACCTTGGCGATGTTCTTGTCCATGCCCATGTCGGTGAAGTACGGGAACTCGGTGGGGTAGGCCTTACGGAACGGGTTGTCCTTGTCGAGCATGCGGTTGAAGGTGAACAGCACGTCGTCGGCGTTGAAGGGGCGGCTGGGCTTGAAGTAGTCGGTGGTATGGAACTTGACCCCTTCGCGCAGGTGGAAGGTGTAGGTCTTGCCGTCGTCGGACACTTCCCATTTGGTCGCCAGGCCCGGGATGACCGCAGTGCCGCCCCGTTCAAACTGGGTCAGGCGGTTGAACACGGTCTCTGCCGAGGCGTCGAAGTCGGTCCCGGTGGTGTACTGCCCCGGGTCGAAACCGGCCGGGCTGCCTTCGGAGCAGAACACCAGGTTGGACGCGGCCAGGGCCGACGGTGCACCGGTGAGTAAGCCTGCGCCAAGCAGGAACGGAATGACTGCGTGTTTGAGCATGGTGGCCTCATTGTTGTCATTTTTTGGATGAGGTGGCCTCGTGAGCCGACCTGAGGATACTTATGCAGGGGGTGTTCCCAATGCAACAGGTAGAAGGATAGTTGGCGCCGGAAAAGTGGTACGACCGTACATGGATGTCGCATCGGTATAACTTTTGACGAAGTTGAACGTTTGCGCAGGCAAAATGCTGGCATTTTGCGAGATGTTTCGAGACGGGGTAGTCGTAGGAGACGGCTTGGTGGTGCGTAGGAAACGTCTGAAAAGCAGATTCAAGCGGCAAGCTTCAAGCAGCAAGACAAAGCAGACCGGGTTCACAGCCGACTTGAAACTTGCCGCTTGAAGCTTGTGGCTGTCAGGGCATCTGCACTTCGATCAGGCCATCGGCATTCATGCTCACTTCGCTGGTACCCGCCTCGATGTCCGGCGCTGGCGCGGCTTCATCAGCCCCCATGGCTTTCATTGCCATCGGCGCACTGCGCAGGTACGGGCGTGGGTAACCGCTGCTGTTGAGGTTCAGGCTGACCACTTTATAGCCCTTGCCGCCCAGCGCTTCGGTGGCCAGTTGCGCGCGTGCCTTGAAGGCATCGACCGCGTCCTTGAGCAGTGCATCCTCGCTTGCCTTGCGCGTGGCCGGGGCGATGGAGAAGTCCATGCCGCCCATTTTCAGCTCTTGCAGCAGGTCGGCGGTAAGCTGGGACAAGGCCGGGAAGTTTTCGCTTTCCAGGCGCAGCTCGGCGCGCTCGCGCCAGCCGGTAATCTTCTGGCCCTTGCTGTCATACACCGGGTAACTGTTGCGGCTGCCCTGGCTGATCTTCACGTCCTTGACCTGGCGCGACTGCTGCACGGCCCTGTTCATGGTTTCGGTGATCTGCTTGGCGAGCTTGCCCGGGTCGGTGTTCTGCGCTTCGCTGTACAGGGTCACGACCATCAGGTCGCGCGGCACTTCCTTGCTCACT
Source organism: Pseudomonas sp. BN505 (assembly GCF_029873175.1). NCBI lineage: Bacteria > Pseudomonadati > Pseudomonadota > Gammaproteobacteria > Pseudomonadales > Pseudomonadaceae > Pseudomonas > Pseudomonas sp. BN505. The sequence goes on along the minus strand of NZ_SSOI01000032.1, from coordinate 247,947 downwards.
TCGGCACGCAGCGATACCTGGTTGTAACGTGGCTCATCGGCAGCCAACGCCGGCAGGCTGGCGAGCAAGCCGCAAGACAGGATCAGGGCGGCGCCGCGACGTGGGATTTGCATGTGGTACTCCTTGGCAATAAAAGGCGTGGGGTCTGGTCATCCATTCCACGCATGGCCCATCAGACCGGCGACAGTGTAGTGGGTTCAAAAGTGCCATCATCAACCTGTGACAAAGTGTGGCGCTTTGCCGCATCGCTGCAGTGAGGCGCCCGGCTTCGGTATACTCCAGCCGATTTTCTGGAGCACTCATCAGGAGAGCTCATGCTCGCTGCCGTACAACCGCTGTCCGCTACCCGCCAGAACCTGTGGCGCCTGACCGTCATTCGGGTCCTGGTCCTGGCTGCCCAGGCCGGCTCCGTGGGCGTCGCCTACTGGACCGAACTGCTGCCGTTGCCCTGGCTGTCGCTGGCTGGCACCTTGGCGTTGTCCTCGCTGCTATGTGCCTTTACGGCGCTGCGCCTGCGCCTGTCGCTGCCAGTCACCGAAATGGAGTACGCCCTGCAGCTGGCCTGCGACCTGCTGATCCACAGTGCCTTGCTGTACTATTCCGGCGGCTCGACCAACCCGTTCGTGTCGTATTACCTGGTACCGCTGGCGATTGCCGCGGTGACCTTGCCGTGGCTGTATTCGCTGATTCTTTCGGGTATCGCCCTGACCGCCTACAGCCTGCTGCTGGTGCAGTTCTACCCGCTTGAAGGCCTGCCCATGGCGCGGGACAAGATGCAGGTCTACGGCATGTGGCTGAGCATTGCCCTGGCTGCGGCGGTGATTACCTTCTTTGCCGCGCGCATGGCCGAAGAGCTGCGCCGCCAGGAGCAGCTGCGCTCCGAACGGCGTGAAGAAAGCCTGCGTGACGAGCAATTGCTGGCCGTGGCTACCCAGGCCGCCGGTGCTGCCCATGAGCTGGGCACGCCGCTGGCGACCATGAGCGTGTTGATCAACGAAATGCGCCAGGACCATACCGACCCGCTGCTGCAGGAAGACCTGCAGATCCTCCAGGACCAGGTAAAGCTGTGCAAAGAGACCTTGCAACAGCTGGTGCGCGCTGCCGAAGCCAACCGCCGCCTGGCGATCGTGGAGCAGGATGTGACCGCGTGGCTGGACGAGGCGCTGAACCGTTGGCACCTGATGCGCCCCGAAGCCAGCTACCGCTTCCAGCGCCTGCGCGATGGCAAGGTGCCGCGGCTGACACCGCCGCCAGACCTGACCCAGGCGTTGCTGAACCTGTTGAACAATGCCGCCGATGCCTGCCCCGATGACCTGGAGGTGCACCTGGACTGGGATGCCCAGGACATCGTCATCAGCATCCGCGACCATGGCCCTGGCGTGCCGCCGGCCATTGCCGAAGCCATCGGCAAACCCTTCATTACCACCAAAGGCAAAGGCTTCGGCCTGGGCCTGTTCTTGAGCAAGGCCAGCGTGACCCGTGCGGGCGGTTCGGTAAAACTCTATAGTCATGAACAGGGTGGCACCCTGACCGAATTGCGCCTGCCCTATGGCAAGCGAGGAGATGAATGATGAGCGAAGAAAACCAGGTCGAAAGCGAAGAGCTGCCGCACCTGCTGTTGGTGGATGACGATGCCACCTTCACCCGGGTCATGGCTCGGGCAATGAGCCGTCGCGGTTTCCGCGTGAGCACCGCCAGTTCTGCCGAAGAAGGCTTGATCCTGGCGCAGCAGGACTTGCCGGACTATGCCACGCTGGACCTGAAGATGGACGGTGATTCCGGCCTCGTGCTGCTGCCCAAGCTGCTGGAGCTGGACCCGGAAATGCGCGTGGTGATCCTGACCGGCTACTCGAGCATTGCCACTGCGGTGGAAGCGGTCAAGCGCGGCGCCTGCAACTACCTGTGCAAGCCGGCCGACGCCGATGATGTGCTGGCAGCGCTGCTGTCGGAACACACCGACCTGGATACCCTGGTGCCGGAAAATCCCATGTCGGTCGACCGCCTGCAGTGGGAACACATCCAGCGCGTGCTGAACGAGCACGAGGGCAACATTTCGGCCACCGCACGGGCGCTGGGCATGCACCGGCGGACCTTGCAGCGCAAGCTGCAGAAGCGCCCGGTCCGGCGCTGATCCCTTTCGCCTGTACCGGCCTCATCGCCGGCAAGCCAGCTCCCACAGGCACCCCGCAGGTTCCGGTGTATATGCAATACCTGTGGGAGCTGGCTTGCTGGCGATAGGGCCAGCACTGTCGGAAACGTCTCTTTATCGCACCTGATCCCCGCAACTAGCGGCCGTTGGCGTATCATTAGCCACCTAACGGCAACCCTCTCCAGGATCGCTTGCGCATGCTCGCCCTTCTCATCCAGACGCTGAACATCACGGCACCTGTCTTCGCCATGCTGTTCATGGGCGTGCTGCTCAAGCGCATCCACCTGATAGACGACAATTTCAACCGTGTCGCCTCGCAGTTGGTGTTCAACGTCTGCATGCCGGCGCTGCTGTTCCTCGGTATCTACCACGCCGACCTGGCTGCAGCGGTAAAACCCGGCGTCATCCTCTACTTCATCGCCGCCACCCTGGTTGGCTTCGCCGTCGCCTGGGGCATGGCCATCTGGCGCAGCCCGCTGGCCGATCGGGGCATCTATACCCAGGGCGCGTTCCGCGGCAACAACGGCGTGATTGGCCTGGCCCTGGCTGCCAGCCTGTACGGCGACTACGGTATTTCGCTGGGGGCGGTGCTCGCCGGCCTGGTGATCCTCATGTACAACTCGCTGTCGGCCGTAGTACTCGCGGTGTACAGCCCGGACCTGAAGTCCGACCCGTGGAGCATCTGCAAGAGCATCTTCAGCAACCCGCTGATCATCAGTGTGCTGGTCGCGACACCCATGGCTTACGGCCAGGTGCCGCTACCCAACTGGCTGCTGACTTCGGGGGATTACCTGGCGCAGATGACCCTGCCGTTGGCCTTGATGTGTATTGGCGGCACCCTGTCGCTGACGGCATTGCGCGACAGCGGCAAGCTGGCCATCGACGCCAGCCTGGTGAAGATGGTCTGGCTACCGCTGGCCGGCACCCTCGGCGCCTGGCTGTGTGGTTTTCGCGGGGCCGAACTGGGCATCCTGTTCCTGTACATCGGCAGCCCTACCGCAGCAGCCAGTTACGTCATGGCGCGAGCAGCCAATGGCAACCATGAGCTGGCTGCGTCGATCATCGTCATTACTACGCTAATGGCGGCAATCACCACCAATATCGGCATTTTCATCTTGCAGTGGGGCGGATGGATCTAGATCCTTGACTGCAAACAACACAAAAAACACAGCCTCACTGAGCTAAAGGACACTTCATGCAAGACCAGAGCACGCCCGAGCTACAGCGCGGGCTGAAAAATCGCCATATCCAGCTGATCGCGCTGGGCGGGGCCATCGGTACCGGCTTGTTCCTGGGCATCGCCCAGACCATTCAGCTGGCCGGCCCCTCCGTGTTGCTGGGGTATGCCATCGCGGGCCTGATGGCCTTCCTGATCATGCGCCAGCTGGGCGAAATGGTGGTGGAAGAGCCGGTAGCCGGTAGCTTCAGCCACTTTGCCCACCAGTACTGGAGCGAGTTTGCAGGCTTCGTGTCGGGCTGGAACTATTGGGTGGTGTATGTGCTGGTAGGCATGGCCGAGCTGACGGCTGTGGGTATCTACGTGCAGTACTGGTGGCCGGATTTCCCCACTTGGGCCACGGCGGCGATCTTCTTCGTGGTGATCAACCTGATCAACCTGACCCAGGTGAAAGTCTACGGCGAAATGGAATTCTGGTTCGCCCTGATCAAGGTAGTGGCCATCGTCAGCATGATCGGCTTCGGCGCCTGGTTGCTGAGCAGTGGCCATGGCGGCCCGGATGCCAGCGTGGCCAACTTGTGGCAATACGGCGGCTTCTTCCCTAACGGTGTCAGCGGCCTGGTGATGGCGCTGGCAGTGATCATGTTCTCGTTCGGTGGCCTGGAGCTGGTGGGTATCACCGCTGCCGAGGCCGACAACCCGCGCGAAAGCATCCCCAAGGCCACCAACCAGGTGGTGTATCGCATCCTGATCTTCTACATCGGTGCCCTGGCGGTGCTGCTGTCACTGTACCCGTGGCAGAAGGTGGTGCAGGGCGGTAGCCCGTTCGTGATGATCTTCCACGAACTGGACAGCGACCTGGTGGCGACCATTCTCAATATCGTGGTGCTGACGGCCGCGCTGTCGGTCTACAACAGCTGCGTATACGCCAACAGCCGCATGCTGTTTGGTCTGGCCAGCCAGGGCGATGCACCGCGCCAGTTGCTGAAAGTCAGCCGCAGTGGTGTGCCGCTGACTGCGCTGGGCGTGTCGGCCTTCGCTACCGGGCTGTGCGTGGTGATCAACTACCTGATGCCGGGTGAGGCCTTTGGCTTGCTGATGGCCCTGGCTGTGTCGGCGCTGGTGATCAACTGGGCGAGCATCAGCATTACCCACCTGAAGTTCCGCAAAGCCAAGCTGGCGGCCGGGATTACCCCGTTCTACAAGAGCCTGGGGCACCCGCTGACCAACTACCTGTGCCTGGCGTTCATTGTGCTGATTCTGGTGGTGATGTACCTGACCCCGCCGATTCGCATCTCGGTGATGCTGATCCCGGCATGGATTGCCGTGCTGTGGGTGGCCTTCAAGCTGAAGAAGGCTCGGCAGGTTCGCCGTTAGATTTGTATCGCCTGTGAGATCGAGCGCCGCCCGCGCGGCGCTTGATCTAAAGGGCGACACAAGGCTTAAGGCATGCGCCAGATGACATGGCCCGATCAATGCTGCCGGCGCCAGGCGCGCACGGTGGTATACAGCAGCACCACGGCGAGCACAGGCAGCACATAGAACAGCATCAACCGCTCCAGGCGCCCGGCCAGTGGCATGCCCATTGTGAATGCCGCCACGTGCAGCCCGTACGCCAGGTACAGGCAGAGGAACACCAGGCCTTCGGCGCGGGTGATCCGGTAGCCGGAATAGAACACTGGCAGGCTCAGCACGGCAACCCCGAGCATTACTGGCAGGTCGAACGCCAGGGCGTTGGGCGAGATTGACAGCGGCTCAGGGGTGATCAGCGCGGTCAGGCCCAGCACGGCCAGCAGGTTGAACAGGTTGCTGCCGATGACCGTGCCCACGGCAATTTCCCGTTCACCGCGCAGGGCAGCGATCAATGCGGCGGCGAGCTCTGGCAGGGATGTGCAGATGGCTACGACGGTCAGGCCGATGATGCGCTCGGACAGCCCCAAGTCGGTGGCAACCTCCACCGCGGCCTCCAGCAGCAGGTGCCCCGCCAGGCTCAGCAGGGCAAGGCCGGCCAACACCAGCAGCAGCGTGCCTGACCAGAAGCGCCTGGCGCTGGATTTGGCCGTGTCCGGCGCGGGGTAGGTGCGTGCGTAGTGGCGCGACTGGTGCCAGAGCATTACCAGGTAGCCGACCAGGCCAAGCAGCAGCAGCCCCCCTTCAACCCGGCCCAGGTAACCGTTGGCGCACAGGGCATAGACCAGGCCGCTGGCGACAATCATCAGCGGAATGTCCAGACGCACCAGCTGGCGCGACACGCGCAAGGGGATGATCAGCGCGGCCAGGCCGAGAATGACCAGGACGTTGAATATGTTGCTGCCGATCACGCTGCCGACCGCCACATCCGGCGCGCCCTGGTAGGCGGCCTGCAGGCTGACGGTGAGTTGTGGCGCGGTACTGCCGAAAGCCACCAGGCTCAGGCCGATGATCAACGGGCGAACATGAAGGCGTTGTGCCAGGCGCAGCGCTGCGCGCACCAGCAATTCGGCGCCGCCGACCAGCAGCAGCAGGGCAACGCCCAATTGCAGCAGGCTGAAGGTGGGAAGGGTGGCCAGGTCGAAAATGGTCGGACTCCTGTCGCGTCAGTCGCTAAGCCCTTGTACTCGCACGCGCGCTGTTCCGCTACGGAGCATGCCGATTTTTTCTGCTGCGGCGCGAGACAGGTCGATCAGGCGGCCGCGGGTGTGCGGGCCACGGTCGTTGATGCGCACCACCACACTGCGCTGGTTAGCCGTGTTGGTGACCAGTACGCGAGTGCCGAACGGCAGGCTGCGATGGGCGGCGGTAAGGCCGTGCTGGTTGAACGGTTCGCCGCTGGCGGTGCGTTTACCGTGGTGGCGCGAGCCGTAATAGGAAGCGGTGCCCGTCTGGTCGTAACCGCGCGGGTCGATGTCGTGGCTGGCGCAGCCGGCCAGCAGGGAGAAGAGGGCGAGAGTACCCAGGGATCTTTTCAGCAAGTGAGATGCGCTCCAGTGCGGCCATTCGCGGGCTTGCCCGCTCCCACAGGCATATCACCGCCTGTGAGAGCGGTGCAGTACTGTGGGAGCGGGCAAGCCCGCGAACGAGGGCAGAGCCCTCGCAGCATATTCAGGTCAGCCTTCGAGCTTGGCCTTGAGCAATTGGTTCACCTGCCCCGGGTTGGCCTTGCCTTTGGAAGCTTTCATCGCCTGGCCGACAAAGAAGCCGAACATCTTGCCACGCTTGGCCTCGTCGGCGGCGCGGTACTGTTCGACCTGCTCGGCGTTGGCCGCCAGCATTTCGTCGAGCATCTTGTCGATCGCACCGGTGTCGGTAACCTGCTTCAGGCCTTTGCTTTCGATGATGCTGTCGGCATCGCCTTCACCGGCGGCCATGGCCTCGAACACGGTCTTGGCGATCTTGCCGCTGATGGTGTTGTCGCGGATGCGCAGCAGCATGCCACCCAGGTGCGCGGCGCTGACCGGTGCCTGGTCGATCTCGATGCCCAGCTTGTTAAGCAGGCTGCCCAGCTCGACCATGACCCAGTTGGCCGCCAGCTTGGCGTCGCCACCAATTTTCACCACTTCTTCGAAGTAGTCCGCCTGTTCGCGGCTGGATGCCAGCACGTTGGCGTCGTAGGCCGACAGGCCGTACTGGCTCTGGAAGCGTTCGACCTTCTGCGGCGGCAGCTCCGGCAGGCCGGCGCGGATGGTTTCGAGGAAGCTGTCCTCGATCACCACCGGCAGCAGGTCCGGGTCGGGGAAGTAACGGTAGTCGTTGGCTTCTTCTTTGCTGCGCATGGAGCGGGTTTCGTCTTTGTTCGGGTCGTACAGGCGGGTTTCCTGCACGACCTTGCCGCCGTCTTCGATCAGGTCGATCTGGCGCTGGATTTCGCTGTTGATCGCGCGCTCGATGAAGCGGAACGAGTTGACGTTCTTGATCTCGCAGCGGGTGCCGAACTCGACCTGGCCTTTCGGGCGAATCGACACGTTGCAGTCGCAGCGTAGTGAGCCTTCCGCCATGTTGCCGTCGCAGATGCCCAGGTAGCGCACCAGCGCGTGGATCGCCTTGACGTAAGCCACGGCTTCCTTGGCACTGCGCATGTCAGGCTCGGAGACGATTTCCAGCAGCGGGGTACCGGCACGGTTGAGGTCGATGCCGGTGGAGCCGCTGAAGTCTTCGTGCAGGCTTTTGCCTGCGTCTTCTTCCAGGTGCGCGCGGGTTACCCCTATGCGCTTGATGGTGCCGTCTTCCAGGGCGATATCCAGGTGACCCTTGCCGACGATCGGCAGGTCCATCTGGCTGATCTGGTAGCCCTTGGGCAGGTCCGGGTAGAAGTAGTTCTTGCGCGCAAACACGTTGCGCTTGCCGATTTCAGCATCGATGGCCAGGCCGAACATGCACGCCATGCGCACGGCTTCCTGGTTCAGCACCGGCAGTACGCCGGGCATTCCCAGGTCAACCAGGCTGGCCTGGGTGTTCGGCTCGGAACCGAAGGTGGTGGCGCTGCCGGAGAAGATCTTCGACTGGGTGGCGAGCTGGGTGTGGATTTCCAGCCCGATCACAACTTCCCATTGCATGTGTGAACTCCTCAGAAGCCGTTGGGGGCACGGGTGTGCCAGTCGGTCACTTGCTGGTAGCGGTGCGCGACGTTGAGCAGGCGGCCTTCATGGAAGTACGGCGCCAGCAGCTGCACACCGACCGGCAGGCCGTCGACGAAGCCGGCCGGCATCGACAGGCCCGGCAGGCCCGCCAGGTTGGCGGTGATGGTGTAGACGTCTTCCAGGTAGGCGGCGACCGGGTCGCTGCTCTTGGCGCCAAGCTTCCAGGCCGGGTTCGGCGTGGTAGGGCCGAGGATCAGGTCGACATCGTTGAAGGCGGCCATGAAGTCGTTCTTGATCAGGCGGCGGATCTGCTGCGCCTTCACGTAGTACGCGTCGTAGTAACCGGCCGACAGGGCGTAGGTGCCGACCATGATGCGGCGCTGCACTTCAACGCCGAAGCCTTCACCACGGGAACGCTTGTACAGGTCGGTGAGGTCTTTCGGGTCTTCGCAGCGGTAGCCGAAGCGCACGCCGTCGAAGCGCGACAGGTTGGAAGAGGCTTCAGCCGGGGCGATCACGTAGTAGGCCGGGATGGCGTGCTGCATGTTCGGCAGGCTGATTTCCTTGACCACTGCGCCGAGCTTTTCCAGCTCTTTGACGCTGGCCTGAACCAGGTCGGCGATACGCGGGTCGAGGCCTGCACCGAAGTACTCTTTCGGCAGGCCGATGCGCAGGCCCTGCAGCGAACCATTGAGGTTGGCGCTGTAGTCCGGCACCGGCTCTTCGATGCTGGTGGAGTCCTTGGCGTCGAAACCGGCCATGCCTTGCAGCAGCAGGGCGCAGTCCTCGGCAGTGCGGGCCAGCGGGCCGCCCTGGTCGAGGCTGGAGGCGTAGGCGATCATGCCCCAGCGCGAAACACGACCGTACGTCGGTTTGAGGCCGGTGAGGTTGGTCAGTGCCGCCGGCTGGCGGATCGAACCGCCGGTGTCGGTGCCAGTGGTGGCCGGCAGCAGGCGCGCGGCCACGGCAGCGGCCGAACCGCCCGACGAACCGCCTGGGACGTGTTCGAGGTTCCAAGGGTTCTTCACCGCGCCGTAGTGGCTGGATTCGTTGGCCGAACCCATGGCGAACTCGTCCATGTTGGTCTTGCCCAGGGTGACCATGCCGGCTTCAGCCAGCTTGGCGACCACGGTGGCGTCGTACGGCGCCTTGAAGTTGTCGAGCATCTTCGAGCCGCAACTGGTGCGTACGCCGTTGGTGCAGAACAGGTCCTTGTGGGCGATGGGGGCCCCCAGCAGCGCGCCGGTTTCGCCTGCGGCGCGATGGGCGTCGGCGGCACGCGCCTGGCCCAGGGCCAGGTCTTCGGTGACGCTGATGAAGCTGTTGATTTGCGGGTCGAGTTGCTTGATGCGCGCCAACAGGGCGCGCGTCAGCTCTTCGGAGGAAAACGACTTGTCGGCGAGTCCGCGGGCGATCTCGGCCAGGGTCAATTGATGCATGGCAGGCTCTATCCCTTACTCGATGACTTTGGGAACCAGGTACAGACCGCTTTCGGTCGACGGCGCGATAGCCTGGTAGGCGTCGCGCTGGTTGCTTTCGGTGACCTGGTCGGGACGCAGGCGCTGGCTGGCCTCCAGCGGGTGGGCCAGGGGCTCGATGCCAGTGGTATCGACCGCTTGCATCTGGTCGACCAGCCCGAGGATGCTGTTCAGGGCATCGGTAATGCGTGGCAGTTCGCCATCATTCAGCCCCAGACGGGCCAGATGGGCGATCTTTTCCACGTCGCAGCGTTCAAGCGCCATGAAGATCTCCAAGGGAAACAAAGAACGGAATTTGGGTCCGCGATGAGGAACATGTCAGCTTTCTGGCGGTCCAACGGCCGCGATCATCGGCTGGCATGCTCGGAAAAACAGCCAATTTAACATATTGGCTCCTTGCCCAAAATCCCTGCCATTGTTAGAGTTTGCCGCACTTTTTTACCCACGCTTTCCCCAGGGTCACTTTCCCATGTTCAAGAAACTGCGTGGCATGTTTTCCAGCGATCTCTCCATCGACCTGGGTACTGCCAACACCCTTATTTACGTGCGTGAGCGCGGTATCGTCCTGAATGAGCCCTCGGTTGTTGCCATCCGTACCCATGGCAATCAGAAAAGCGTCGTCGCCGTCGGTACCGAAGCCAAACGCATGCTGGGCCGTACGCCTGGCAACATTGCTGCCATTCGTCCGATGAAGGACGGCGTTATCGCCGACTTCAGCGTTTGCGAAAAAATGCTGCAATATTTTATCAACAAGGTTCACGAGAACAGCTTCCTGCAGCCAAGCCCGCGCGTGCTGATCTGCGTGCCGTGCAAGTCGACCCAGGTAGAGCGCCGCGCCATTCGCGAGTCGGCCCTGGGGGCCGGTGCCCGTGAAGTGTTCCTGATCGAAGAGCCAATGGCGGCTGCCATCGGTGCCGGCTTGCCGGTTGAAGAGGCCCGCGGTTCGATGGTCGTCGATATCGGTGGTGGTACCACTGAAATCGCACTGATCTCCCTGAACGGCGTGGTCTATGCCGAATCCGTACGCGTTGGCGGCGACCGCTTCGATGAAGCCATCGTCACCTACGTGCGCCGCAACTACGGCAGCCTGATCGGCGAGTCCACCGCCGAGCGCATCAAGCAGGAAATCGGTACCGCTTACCCGGGCGGCGAAGTGCGCGAAGTCGATGTGCGTGGCCGCAACCTGGCCGAAGGCGTACCGCGTGCCTTCACCCTGAACTCCAACGAAGTGCTCGAAGCGCTGCAGGAATCGCTGGCGACCATCGTCCAGGCCGTGAAGAGCGCCCTGGAGCAATCGCCGCCCGAGCTGGCTTCGGACATCGCCGAGCGTGGCCTGGTGCTGACCGGTGGTGGCGCGCTGCTGCGTGACCTCGACAAGCTGCTGGCCCAGGAAACCGGCCTGCCGGTGATCGTCGCCGAGGACCCGCTGACCTGTGTCGCCCGTGGCGGCGGTCGCGCCCTGGAGATGATGGACAAGCACGCGATGGACCTGCTCTCCAGCGAGTGATCCCACTCGCTGTTCACGAGCGCCCGGTTTACAGGTAGCACGCACAGTGCTACCTGTATGTGCTGGGCTGGCGCCCGTCAAGGGCGCTGTATCCGTCAACCCGCAACCAGGCTGGTGCGTTGTTCCATGTCCAATGACCTCCTGAGTCGTCCACGAGGAACGGCCCATTAAACCGCTTTTCTCCAAGGGCCCTTCGCTGGGCGTTCGCCTGCTCGTTCTGGTGGTGATGTCGGTCGCGTTGATGGTTGTCGACGCGCGCTTTGACATACTCAAACCCGCGCGCAGCCAGATGGGCATGGTGCTGATGGAGTCGTACTGGATCACCGACCTGCCGCAACGTGCGTGGCAAGGCGTGGCCGGCCAGTTCGGCAGCCGCACTGAACTGATCGCCGAAAACGAAAAGCTCAAGACCGAAGCCCTGCTGTTGCAGGGGCGTCTGCAGAAGCTGGCAGCCCTGACCGAGCAGAACGTGCGTCTACGCGAGTTGCTGAACTCTTCGGCGCTGGTCAACGAAAAGGTCGAAGTGGCCGAGCTGATCGGTGTCGACCCCAACCCGTTCACCCACCGCATCCTGATCAACAAGGGCGAGCGTGATGGTGTGTTCCTTGGTCAGCCGGTGCTCGATGCGCGCGGTCTGATGGGCCAGGTGGTCGAGCTGATGCCCTACACCTCGCGGGTACTGTTGCTGACCGATACCACCCATAGCATTCCGGTGCAGGTCAACCGCAACGGCCTGCGCGCCATTGCCAGTGGCACCGGCAACCCGGAGCGCCTTGAACTGCGTCACGTGGCCGATACCGCCGACGTCAAGGAAGGCGACCTGCTGGTCAGCTCCGGCATGGGCCAGCGCTTCCCGGCTGGCTACCCGGTGGCGACGGTCAACGAGGTGATCCACGATTCCGGGCAGCCGTTCGCCATTGTGCGAGCCATTCCCACCGCCGCGCTCAATCGCAGCCGTTACATGCTGCTGGTGTTCAGCGACCGGCGTACCCCGGAGCAGCGCGCCACTGATGCTGCCATCGCCCAGGAAGAGGCTGACCGCAAGGGCACCTCGGTCCCCGGCCAACCGGCGGGTACGGGCGAGCAGGGCACACCTGCCAGCACTACGCCTGTAACCCCAGCCACACCCGCAGCGCCGACAGCACCGGCCGCACAGCCTGCAGCCCCGGCGGCTACTAACCCTGCCACGCCTGCCGCAGCGCCTGCCGCACCCGCTCACACCCGGAGACAATGATGGCTGCTTCGCGCCGCAACAACGGCTGGGTCATCTGGCTGACTTTCGCCATCGGCCTGCTGCTCAGCGTCTCGCCCATGCCGCAGTTCATGGAAGTGTTCCGGCCCATGTGGCTGGCTTTGCTGGTGTCGTTCTGGACCCTGGCGGTGCCGGGCAAGGTCGGCATGACCACGGCGTTCGTGCTGGGCCTGGCCGAGGACGTGTTGTACGGCACCCTGCTGGGCCAGAACGCGTTGATCCTCACCCTCATCACCTTCCTGGTGTTATCCCTGCAGCAGCGCTTGCGCATGTTCCCCATGTGGCAGCAGAGTCTGGTGATCCTGGTCATTTTCGGCATCGCCCAGCTCATCCAGCTATGGCTCAGCGCCCTGACCGGCAACCGGTTGCCTACCCTGGCGCTGGTCTGGTCGGCGGTCATCAGTGCCTTGCTCTGGCCATGGATCAGTTTCGCCCTGCGCGACCTGCGCCGACGCTTGCATATCAACTGACGGCGACGCCGCAACTGACAGGGAGATGTCTGCATGAACCCGTTATACCTGGCCTCTGGCTCGCCCCGCCGTCGTGAACTGCTGACCCAGATCGGTGTGCCTTTCACCGTTGTCAGTGCACCCATCGATGAATCCCCGCTGCCTGACGAAAGCGCCCCGGCCTACGTTGAGCGCCTGGCTCGGGCCAAGGCTGCGGCTGGTCTGGCCCGTGTCGAGGGCCCGGCTGTGGTGATGGGGGCGGACACTGCCGTGGTGCTCGATGGTCGTATTCTGGGCAAACCGGAAAACCGCGAAGATGCCATGGCCATGCTGGCTGACCTGTCGGGCCGCGAGCACCAGGTATTGACTGCGGTTGCCCTCAGCGACGGGCTGCATACGCAAAGCCTGTGCGTCACCAGCAAGGTGCGCTTCCGGGCGATCAGCGCCGATGAAGCACAACGCTACTGGGCTAGCGGCGAGCCTGTGGACAAGGCCGGTGGCTACGCCATCCAGGGCCTGGGCGCAGTGTTCGTCACCGGTCTGTCCGGCAGTTATTCGGCCGTGGTAGGCCTGCCCCTCAGTGAGACGGCCGAGTTGCTTGGCACGTTTGGTATCGCCTGTTGGCAATCGCCCGTGCATACGCCAGAGGTAACAAACCCGCAGTAGGCAGCACGGCATACGCCATCCATCATTACAAAAGACCTTTGACGAGAGCCGGCCATGAGTGAAGAGATCCTGATCAACATCACCCCGATGGAGTCACGCGTGGCGGTGGTGGAAAACGGGGTACTGCAGGAAGTGCACGTCGAGCGCACCCAGCGCCGTGGCATCGTCGGCAATATCTACAAGGGCAAGGTGGTGCGTGTGCTGCCAGGCATGCAGGCGGCCTTCGTCGACATCGGCCTGGAGCGCGCCGCGTTCATCCATGCGTCGGAAATTTCTCAGCGTGAAGGCTCGGCGGTCGAGACCATCACTGCGCTGGTGCACGAAGGCCAGGCCCTTGTGGTGCAGGTGACCAAGGACCCGATTGGCACCAAGGGCGCACGCCTGACCACCCAGCTGTCGATCCCTTCGCGCTACCTGGTGTACATGCCGCGCAGCAGCCATGTCGGCATTTCGCTGAAGATCGAAGACGAAGCCGAGCGAGACCGCCTCAAGCAGGTGGTCAGCAACTGCATGGAAAGCGAAAACATCAAGGATGCCGGTGGTTTCATCCTGCGCACCGCCGCCGAAGGCGCTCGTGCCGAAGAGATCTTGCAGGACATCCGCTACCTGCGCCGCCTTTGGGAGCAGATTGGCGCCCAGATCAAGACCTGCGGCGCGCCGATGGTCATCTACGAGGATCTGGGCCTGGCCCTGCGTACCCTGCGTGACCTGGTCAACCCGAAGATCGAGAAGATCCGCATCGACTCGCGTGAAACCTTCCAGAAGACCACGCAGTTCGTCGGTGAACTGATGCCGGAAATCGCCGACCGCCTCGAACACTACCCGGGCGAACGGCCAATCTTTGACCTGTACGGTGTCGAAGACGAAATCCAGCGCGCCCTCGAGCGCAAGGTGCCGCTCAAGTCCGGTGGCTACCTGGTGGTCGACCCGGCCGAAGCGATGACCACCATTGATGTGAACACCGGTGCATTCGTCGGCCATCGCAACCTTGAAGAGACCATCTTCAAGACCAATCTGGAGGCTGCCACCGCCATCGCCCGGCAACTGCGCCTGCGCAATATCGGTGGCATCATCATCATCGACTTCATCGACATGGAAGATGAAGAGCACCAGCGCCAGGTGCTGCGCACACTGGAAAAACAGCTGGAACGGGATCACGCGAAGACCAACATCATCGGCATCACCGAGCTGGGCCTGGTGCAGATGACCCGCAAGCGCACCCGTGAAAGCCTGGAGCAGGTGTTGTGCGAGCCGTGCCTGGCCTGTCAGGGCCGCGGCAAGCTGAAAACCCCCGAGACCATCTGCTACGAAATCTTCCGCGAGATCCTGCGCGAGGCACGTGCCTATCAGGCCGAGGGCTACCGTGTGCTGGCCAACCAGAAGGTGGTCGACCGCCTGCTGGATGAAGAATCGGGCAACGTGGCAGAGCTGGAGGCCTTTATCGGTCGAACCATTCGCTTCCAGGTCGAGTCGATGTATTCGCAGGAACAATACGACGTGGTGCTGCTCTGAGGTCTTCTCGAACGCGCCACTGGATGCTCGGGCTGGCAAAACCGCCACTACCGGCCATCATGGATAAACGACTTGGAGGGCCATGGCCATGGGACGTCTGACCCGCGTTCTTGTCGCCTTGACCCGCTGGGGGCTGGGCTTTTGCGCCCTGCTGGCGGTATTGGTGGCGTTGTATGTCAGCCTCGGCCGCGAGCTGGTACCGCTGGTGGCCGAATACCGTGCCGATGTGGAACGCAAAGCCGAGCAGGCGCTGGGCCTGCCGGTGCATGTCGGTGCCCTTGAGGGGCGCTGGAGCGGCCTGGCACCGGTGCTGCGTGTGCGTGACCTGCAACTGGGTGAAGGCGCGACGGCACTGCGCCTGGACGACGTCAAGGTTGTGCCCGATGTCTGGGCCAGCCTCAGTGCCCGCGAAGTGCGCCTGGCGCGTATACAGCTGGGTGGCCTGCAACTGATCCTGCGTGAGAACGAGCAGGGGGCCTGGGACCTTGAAGGCCTGCCGAAGAAGGACGATGCGCCGCTTGACCCCGCCGAACTGCTGGAGCGCCTGCGCCAGCTGGGCCGCATTGATGTGTTCGACAGCCAGGTCACCTTGCACCCGTGGCAGCGTGACCCGCTCACCCTGACGTATGTGAGCGCCGGCCTGCAGGCGGGTGCTTCGCGCCAGGCCCTGGACTTGAATGCGACCCTGCCCGATGGCCAGCCCCTGGCGCTGAACCTGCGTAGCCGTGCGTCGGCAAAGGCCTGGCGTGATGCCCAGGTAGATGCCTACCTGAGCCTGCCGCAAAGTGACTGGGCGCGATGGTTGCCCCCACGCCTGCTGGGCCAGTGGCATGCCGAGGCGCTGCGAGCGGGCGGCGAGTTGTGGGTCGACTGGCGCGAAGGGCAATTGCAGCAGGCAGTGGTGCGGCTCAATGCACCCGAGCTGCAGGGCGGTTACGCCGGGCGCAAGGCCGCGACACTGAACAACCTGGCTCTGGGCGCCTGGTTCCAGCGCCAGGCCCAAGGCTTTGATGTAGTGGTCGACTCCCTGGCCATGGACATCGGCAAGACCCGTTGGGAGTCGCACCTGCAGTTGCAGCAGCGCCCCGGCCAGAGCGCTGCCGATGAAAGCTGGAAGCTGCAGGCCGACCGGCTGCACCTTACGCCCCTTACCCCGCTGATCGAAGCTCTGGCACCGCTGCCTGACAATGTCATGGCCGTAGTCGATGGCCTGAAGGTAACCGGCGCGTTGCGCAATGTACGGCTGGAGGCCCGGCCCAAGGCCGAGGGTGACCAACGCCTGCAATTCGACGCCAACCTGGAGAAGGTCGGTTTCGATGCCTATCACGGTGCCCCGGCTGCCGGTAACGTCAGCGGCAGCATCAGCGGCGACCTGGGGCATGGTGAACTGCGCCTGGATACCGATGCGTTCATGCTGCACCTGTACCCGATCTTCGCCAAACCTTGGCACTACCAGAAAGCCAATGCGCGCCTGACCTGGGCGCTGGACAAGGAAGGCTTCACCCTGGTTGCGCCTTACCTCAAGGTGTTGGGCGAGGAGGGCAAGATTGCTGGTGACTTCCTTATCCGCCTGTTGTTCGAAGAAGGCCGCGAGGACTACATGGACCTGCGTGTCGGCCTCACCGAGGGCGATGGCCGCTACACCGCCAAGTACCTGCCCGAGGTGCTCAGCCCGGCCCTCGACGAATGGCTGCGCAGCGCCATCGTCAAAGGCACGGTGGATGAGGGCTACTTCCAGTACCAGGGCTCGCTGAATCATGGCGCCGCACCGGAAGCCCGCAGCATCAGCCTGTTTTTCAAGGTGCGGGACGCGGCCGTGGACTTCCAGCCTGGCTGGCCGCAGGTGCAGCACGTAGATGGCGATGTGTTCATCGAGGACAGTGGTGTGCGCATCAAGGCCCAGCGTGGCCTGTTGCTCGACACCAAGGTGAGCGATGTCAGCGTTGATATCCCGCATGTCGAGGGTGAGCAGCACAGCCGCCTTTACCTGGATGGCGACTTCGACGGCAGCCTGGGCGATGGCCTGAAAATACTCAAGGAAGCGCCGATCGGCACGGGCGAGATCTTCGCCGGCTGGGAGGGCGAGGGGCCGTTGAAGGGCAAGCTCAAGCTCGACATCCCGCTGGCCCACGGGGAACGGCCGAAAGTGCAGGTGGATTTCGCCACCAGCGATGCGCGTCTGAAAGTTGCCCCGCCGAGCCTGGAGTTGAGCCGCTTGAAGGGTGATTTCAGCTTCGATTTTGACAAAGGCCTAAGTGGCAAGGGCATCAGCCTGCAGGCGTTCGGCAAGCCGGTGACGGCGCAAATTACTGCCGAAGGCCAGCCGGGGCAGATGCAGACGCGCATCGAAGCCAATGGCCAGGTATCGCTCACGGCACTGACCGACTGGCTGCAGTTCAAACAGGTTTTGCCAGCGTCCGGTGACCTGCCTTACCAGTTACAACTCAGCCTGGGTAGCCGGGACAACCGGCTGAGCGTCAACTCGAACCTGAAGGGCTTGGCCATCGACCTGCCGGCGCCCTTCGGCAAAGCCGCAGCAGACACCGGCGACAGCCGTTTCAGCATGAGCCTGCAAGGCCAGGAGCGGCGGTTCGATGCCGCTTACACCGACCTTGCACGCTTTGCCTACGCCGCACCGGCCGACAAGCTCATGCAGGGGCGTGGTGAATTGCTGTTGGGCACTGGTGACGCCCAACTCCCAGCTGGCCAGGGTTTGCGGGTACGCGGGCGCCTGGAGTCGCTGGACCTGGCGCCCTGGCAAGATCAGGCGGCCCGGCTTGCCGGTGACGACCCAGGTGGCAGCGCGCGACAGAACCTGCAAAGTGTCGACCTGAGCATCGGTCAGCTGAAAGCCTTCGGCATGGACCTGAACCAGGCCGTGGTGCGTATGGCCCGTGGCGGCGCGGCCTGGGACCTGCGCCTGGACAGCAAGGAAGTGATTGGCAACGCCCGTGTGCCGGATGCCAAGGGTGCGCCGATGGTCGTGCGTATGCAGACCTTGCGCCTGCCCGCTGCCGACCCTGCCCAGGCTCAGGCCGAAGAGGGCCCGGACCCGTTGGCCTCGTTCGACCCGCGCAAGGTACCGGCGCTGGACTTGAGCATCGACAAGCTTTACCGCGGCGACGACCTGTTCGGCAGCGCGGCGATCAAATTGCGACCGACAGCGCGGGGCGTGACCGCCAGCGATATTGACCTCGACTTCAAAGGGCTGCGCATCGACGGCGGTGGCGGCTGGGAAGGTGAGCAGGGCAGCACCAGCAGCTGGTACAAAGGGCGCCTGGACGGCAAGAACCTGGCCGATGTGCTCAAGGCCTGGGGCTTCGCTCCGACTGTGACCAGCCGTGATTTCCGCCTGGATGTGGACGGCCGCTGGCCGGGTTCGCCCGCTGCGGTGGGCCTGAAGCGCTTCTCTGGCAGCATGGACGCGGCGCTGCGCACGGGCCAGTTCGTCGAAGTCGAAGGCAGTGCACAGGCACTGCGCGTGTTCGGCCTGCTCAACTTCAACTCCATTGGCCGGCGCCTGCGCCTGGACTTCTCCGACCTGTTCGAAAAGGGCCTGGCCTACGACCGGGTCAAAGGCCTGCTGGTTGCCAGTGACGGTGTCTATGTGACCCGCGAGCCGATCAGTGTCACTGGCCCGTCGAGCAACTTTGAGCTGGAGGGCACGCTGGACATGGTGCGCGACCGGGTTGATGCCAACCTGCAGGTGAGCCTGCCGGTGACCAACAACCTGCCGCTGGCTGCACTGATTATCGGCGCGCCGGCCGTAGGCGGTGCGCTGTTCCTGGTCGACCGCTTGATCGGTGACCGCGTGTCGCGCTTTGCCAGCGTGCACTACCGTGTCGAAGGGCCGTGGAAAGAGCCTAGAATCACATTTGTGAAACCTTTCGAGAAATCCCGCTAGGAGTGCCCATGAAGGCAGCGGTAATCCAGATGGTCAGCCAGGATGATGTGCTGGCTAACCTGCAGCGTGCCGGTGCCCTGTTGGAGCAGGCCGCATCTGGCGGCGCACGGCTGGCGGTACTGCCGGAGAACTTCGCCGCCATGGGCCGCAAGGACGCCGCTGCCATCGGCCGCGCCGAAGCATTGGGCGAAGGTCCGATCCTGCCATGGTTGAAACGCACCGCCCGCGACCTCAAGTTATGGATTGTGGCCGGTACCTTGCCCTTGCCTCCGGTCGGCCAGCCCGAGGCCAAGGCGCATGCCTGCTCGCTACTGATCGACGAACACGGCGAGGTGGCGGCACGCTATGACAAGCTGCACCTGTTCGACGTGGACGTTGCCGACAATCGCGGTCGGTACCGTGAGTCGGATGACTACGCCCATGGCGCCCAGGTGGTGGTGGCTGACACGCCAGTTGGGCGGCTGGGGCTTAGCGTGTGCTACGACTTGCGCTTTCCTGAGCTGTACAGCGCACTGCGCGAGGCCGGCGCGGAACTGATCACTGCCCCAGCGGCCTTCACTGCCGTGACAGGCGCGGCACATTGGGAGGTGCTGGTACGCGCCCGCGCAATCGAAACCCAGTGCTACCTGCTGGCTGCGGCGCAGGGCGGCACCCATCCAGGCCCTCGGGAAACCCATGGCCATGCGTCGATCGTCGACCCTTGGGGGCGCATCGTCGCAGAACAGGCGCAAGGCGAAGCAGTACTGCTTGCCGAGCGCGACATTGAAGAACAAGCGTCCATCCGGGCGCGCATGCCGGTGGTATCGCACCGGCGCTTTTTCTCGCAGGGCGCGTTGCGGCCTGCGCACACCTCGGAGTGACTATGAGCCAGATGTTATCCACCGTCAGTGAGCAGCTCCTGGCCCCAGGCGGCTTGACCCTGGACAGCCTGCAGAGCGTACTGGGTGAGTTGGCCGGCCCCGGCATCGACGCCGCCGACCTGTATTTCCAGGGCCAGATCTCGGAAACCTGGGCGCTGGAAGACGGCATCGTCAAAGAGGGCAGCTTCAACCTGGACCAGGGCGTGGGCGTACGTGCCCAGTCCGGTGAAAAGACCGGCTTCGCTTACAGCAATGCGATCAACCTCGAGGCATTGACCTCGGCGGCGCGTGCCGCCCGTTCGATTTCACGTGCCGGGCAGAATGGCACGGTCCAGGCTTTCCGCAGTGAGGAAGTGGCCGCCCTGTATGGCGCAGACAACCCGCTGGATGTACTCAGCCGTGCCGAAAAGGTCGAGCTGCTCAAGCGTGTCGATGTCGCCACCCGCGCCCTGGACCCGCGCATCCAGCAAGTCAGCGTGAGCATGGCCGGGGTCTGGGAGCGCATACTGATCGCTGCGGCCGATGGCAGCCTGGCTGCCGACGTGCGCCCGCTGGTGCGCTTCAACGTCAGCGTCATCGTCGAACAGAATGGCCGTCGCGAGCGCGGCGGGCAGGGCGGTGGCGGGCGTACCGACTACCGTTTCTTCACCGAAGAACGGGTAATGGGCTATGCCCGCGAGGCATTGCGTCAGGCGCTGGTAAACCTTGAGGCGATCCCGGCACCTGCCGGCACCTTGCCGGTTGTACTGGGCTCGGGCTGGTCGGGCGTGTTGCTGCACGAGGCTGTAGGCCATGGCCTGGAGGGTGACTTCAACCGCAAAGGCAGCTCGGCGTTCAGCGGCCGCATTGGCGAGAAGGTGGCATCAAGCCTGTGCACCATCGTTGACGATGGCACGCTCGAAGGCCGCCGTGGCTCACTGAGCGTGGATGACGAAGGCACTCCGACCGAATGCACCACGCTGATCGAGAACGGTGTGCTCAAGGGGTACATGCAGGACAAGCTCAACGCACGCCTGATGGGCATGGCGTTAACCGGCAACGGTCGCCGTGAATCCTACGCGCACCTGCCGATGCCCCGCATGACCAACACCTACATGCGTGCAGGCGAAAGCGACCCGCAGGAAATCATCGCGTCGGTGAAGAAGGGCATCTATTGCGCCAACCTGGGCGGTGGCCAGGTGGACATCACCAGTGGCAAGTTCGTGTTCTCGACCAGTGAGGCCTACCTGATCGAAGACGGCAAGATTACCGCGCCGGTCAAGGGTGCGACCCTGATTGGCAATGGCCCGGAGGCGATGAGCCGGGTATCGATGGTCGGTAACGACTTGGCGCTGGACAGCGGGGTAGGGACGTGCGGCAAGGACGGGCAGTCGGTACCCGTAGGAGTAGGGCAGCCGACTTTGAAGCTGGACGCGATTACCGTGGGCGGTACCGGGGCGTGATGGCCACCTTGGACCGCTTTGCGGTCCTTTCGCGTCGCAAGGCCGCTCCCACAGGGGCTGCGCCATGCAGGAATGGCTGCGCGAATACTGTGGGAGCGGCCTTGTGTCGCGATTGGGCTGCACAGCGGCCCCAGGGGCTCAGCGCAAGCCGCGCTGCAGCTCGTCGAGGTCGCGGATGTACTTGAACACCTTGCGCGCAGCAGCAGGCGGCTTGTTACGCGCTTTTTCGTGCTGGGCATGCCGGATCAGCGAGCGTAGTTGCTGGCGATCGGTCTCGGGGTATTCGTTGACGAAACGCTCGAGGTCTTCGTCATTACCGTCGATGAGCCGGTCGCGCCAGCGCTCCAGGCCGTGGAAGCGCTCGTTGTACTGGCGGGTCGAGCTGTCCATCTGCTCAAGCAAGGCGTGGATGGCATCCAGGTCCTGCACGCGCATCAGCTTGCCGACAAACGACATGTGGCGTTTGCGGGCACCGTGAGCGGTGTGCTTGGAAGCCTCGGCCAGGGCCTTGCGTAGCTCGTCGGTCAACGGCAGACGCGCCAGAGTGTCGGCCTTGAGCGTAGTGAGGCGCTCGCCGAGTTCAACCAGCTCATGCAGTTCGCGCTTGATCTGGGTTTTGCTTTTTTCGCCGTCGTAGGCGTCGTTTGAATCAACCATGGTGGCAGTCCGCTAGAAATCGTCGCCATGATAACCAGTCGGGGGCCGCTTGTCCGGCCCGGTCGTAGAATGACCCCAAGCCGTACGCAGAATTTTAGTGGAGAGAACCATGAGTGCAGTCCAGAGCGTAGGTCCGAAAGACCTGCCAGCATTGCAGGAGCAGGTCGAGGAGATCATTGCCGAGGCGCGCCGCCAGGGGGCCACCGCCTGCGAAGTGGCGGTGTCGCTGGAGCAGGGCCTGTCCACCACCGTACGCCAGCGTGAGGTCGAAACGGTCGAGTTCAACCGCGACCAGGGCTTTGGTATCACCCTTTATGTTGGCCAGCGCAAAGGCTCGGCCAGCACCTCGGCCAGTGGCCGGGACGCGATCCGCGAGACCGTTTCCGCAGCGTTGGCCATTGCCAAGCATACCTCCGAGGACGAATGCTCAGGCCTGGCCGACGCGGCGTTGATGGCCCGCGAAATCCCGGATCTGGACCTCTATCACGACTGGGCCATGGAGCCTGAAAAGGCCATCGAAATGGCCCTGGCCTGCGAGGCTGCGGCGTTCGATGAAGACCCGCGCATTCTCAACGCCGATGGCACCACACTCAATACCCACCAGGGCTGCCGGGTGTATGGCAACAGCCATGGCTTCATCGGCAGTTATGCTTCGACCCGGCACAGCCTGAGCTGCGTGATGATCGCTGAAGGCGACGGGCAGATGCAGCGTGACTACTGGTACGACGTGAACCGCCAGGGCGGCCTGCTGGCCAACCCGCGCAGTATCGGCGCCCGCGCTGCCCAGCGCGCAGCCAGCCGTTTGGGCGCACGCCCGGTACCGACCTGCGAGGTACCGGTGCTGTTCTCCGCCGAGCTGGCCGGTGGCCTGTTCGGCAGTTTCCTCTCGGCCATTTCCGGCGGCAACCTTTACCGCAAGTCGTCATTCCTTGAAGGAACCCTTGGCCAACGCCTGTTCCCCTCCTGGCTTACCCTTGACGAGCGCCCCCATATCCCACGGGCACTGGGTAGCGCGGCATTCGACGGTGATGGCCTGGCTACCTATGCCAAGCCGTTCGTCGACAAAGGCGAGCTGGTGTCGTACCTGCTGGGCACCTATTCCGGGCGCAAGCTGGGCTTGCCTAGCACGGCCAACTCCGGTGGCGTGCATAACCTGTTCGTCACTCACGGTGTGGAAGACCAGGCCGCATTGATCCGCCGTATGGGGCGCGGGCTGCTGGTGACTGAGTTGATGGGGCATGGGCTGAATATGGTGACGGGGGATTACTCCCGTGGTGCGGCCGGCTTCTGGGTCGAAAATGGCGAGATCCAGCATGCGGTTCAGGAAGTGACCATTGCCGGCAATATGAAGGATATGTTTCAGCAGATTGTCGCGATTGGTAGCGATCTGGAAACCCGCAGCAATATCCATACGGGCTCGGTGCTGATCGAACGGATGACTGTTGCTGGTAGCTGATCATCAACGTGTACTGCTCAGATAAAATGAAGACCCGGCCCCTGCGCCGGGTTTTTTTTCATCACCTTTTTCTTGAAGTGATTCTGTTTATCACTTAATAATGAATATCATTACCCAGTAACCCGGCGATGATGTTCATGAAACCCGTCCTCCGCGAACTGCCCTACCTGGAAAACTGGCGCTGGCTCAGCCGGCGCATCCGCTGTGCGCTCGAGCCCGACGAGCCGCGCCTGATCGAGCATTACCTTGCCGAAGGCCGCTATCTGGTGTGCTGCACCGAGACCTCGCCATGGACGGTGGCACTGACCTCTTTCCGCCTGCTGCTGGATACCGCCTGCGATCGCATGCTGCCCTGGCATTGGCGCTGCCTGTGCCTGGACCTGGCCTGGCGCCCGCTGCTGGACATGCGCAACCTCGACCGCCAGGAACAGAACCAGCGCTGGCAGCCCTATGCCCTGCAGTTGGCCAATTGCCGTCTGCTGCCGTCGATTTCTCCCGATGAACTGATGCAAGGATTTGATGATGAGTGATACCCGTATCGAGCGTGACAGCATGGGTGAGCTGCAGGTGCCGGCCCAGGCCCTGTACGGCGCCCAGACCCAGCGCGCGGTCGACAACTTCCCGGTCAGCGGTCTGCGCATGCCGGCCCAGTTCATTCGTGCCTTGTTGCTGGCCAAAGCTGCTGCCGCCAAGGCCAACGTGGAGCTGGAGCAACTGTCTGCAGCGCAGGGCCAGGCCATCGTCAAGGCTGTCGAGCAACTGCTGGCGGAAGACTTCATCCAGCACTTCCCGGTGGATGTGTTCCAGACCGGCTCCGGCACCAGCTCGAACATGAACGCCAACGAGGTGATTGCTACCTTGGCAAGCCGCGTGCTGGGTGACGCTGTCAACGCCAATGACCACGTCAACTGTGGCCAGAGCAGCAACGACATCATCCCCACCACCATTCATGTCAGCGCTGCGCTGGCCTTGCACGAACAGTTGCTGCCGGCCCTGAGCCACCTGGTACAGGTGATCGAGACCAAGTCGGCGCAAGTGCACCAGTATGTGAAAACGGGCCGTACGCACTTGATGGACGCCATGCCGGTGCGCATGAGCCAGGTGCTGGATGGCTGGGCGGCACAGATCAACGCTGCGAAGGGGCACATCGAAGCGACCCTGCCGAGCCTGCAGGCGCTAGCCCAGGGCGGCACCGCCGTGGGTACGGGCATCAACGCCCACCCTCAGTTCGCTGCTGGTTTCGCCCGACAGCTCAGCGGCCTGACCCAGGTCGAGTTCACCCCAGGGCAGAACCTGTTCGCCCTGATCGGCTCGCAGGACACCGCCGTGGCGCTGTCTGGCCAGCTGAAGACCACCGCCGTGGCACTGATGAAGATCGCCAACGACCTGCGCTGGATGAACTCCGGCCCACTGGCCGGCCTGGGCGAAATCGAGCTGCAAGGCTTGCAGCCGGGGTCTTCGATCATGCCAGGCAAGGTCAACCCCGTGATCCCGGAGGCCACCGCCATGGTTGCCGCCCAGGTGATCGGTAATGACGCGACCATCGCTGTCGCTGGCCAGTCCGGCAACTTCGAGCTGAACGTGATGCTGCCGGTGATCGCCCGCAACTTGCTGGAGAGCATCGAGCTGATGGCCAACGTCAGCCGTTTGCTGGCCGACAAGGCCATCGCCACCTTCAAGGTCAACGAGGCCAAGCTCAAGGAAGCCCTGGCGCGCAACCCGATCCTGGTCACTGCGCTGAACCCGATCATCGGTTACCTCAAGGCTGCCGAAATTGCCAAGACCGCCTACAAGCAGGGTCGCCCGGTCATCGATGTGGCGCTGGAGCACACCGACCTGTCACGTGACCAGCTTGAAGCGCTGCTGGACCCGGAAAAACTCACCGCCGGCGGTATCTGACCCTGCGTCGCCGCCCAGGAGACAACCCATGCAGCACTGGAAACGCACCACGGAAACCGCCAACCGCCTGTTCGAACAAGGCGAGCTGGTCGACGCCCGGGAACATTACCTGCAAGCCCTGGCGCTGGCCCAGGTGCTGTTCGAGCGCTGGCATGACGTCGACGAAGCGGTGGCCGTGTTCGTCATCGCCCACCACAACCTGGCCGACCTGCACCTGCGCCTGAATCAGCCGCACGAAAGCGCCGACTACCTGTGCGCCGCCCACCAGCGGCTGCTGCAGGCCAGCCAGGAGGCGCGCTTGCCCCAGGTGCTGCGTGACGCAGCCCTGCGCCATAGTGGGCGAACCTACACCGAACTGCTGAATTTCATCGCCGAGTACGGCCAGTACCCGCGAACCGAGCGCCTGCTCAACCGCCACAATGCCGGGGTCAGCGAACTCGCTGCCCAGCCGGACGTGGCGCCTGGAACCCATGCCTACGGAGTTCACTGACATGCCCCATACCTTGCCTGCTTTGCCTTACGCCTACGATGCGCTGGAGCCGCACATCGACGCCCAGACCATGGAGATCCACCACAGCAAGCACCATCAGACCTACGTCAACGGCCTCAATGCCGCCATCGAAGGCACCGAGTGGGCCGAATGGCCGGTGGAAAAACTGGTCGGTGCGGTCAAGCAACTGCCGGAAAACCTGCGCGGTGCGGTCACCAACCATGGCGGCGGCCACGCCAACCACAGCCTGTTCTGGACTGTGATGTCGCCGCAGGGCGGCGGTGAGCCACAGGGCCAGCTGGTACAAGCCATCTCCTCGCAACTGGGCGGTTTTGATGCCTTCAAGGATGCCTTCACCAAAGCGGCGCTGACCCGCTTCGGCAGCGGCTGGGCCTGGCTCAGCGTGACCCCGCAGAAAACCCTGGTGGTGGAAAGCAGCGGTAACCAGGACAGCCCGCTGATGCACGGCAATACGCCGATCCTCGGCCTGGACGTGTGGGAGCATGCCTACTACCTGAAGTACCAGAACCGTCGTCCGGAATACATCGGCGCTTTCTACAACGTCATTGACTGGGCGGAAGTGGAACGTCGCTACGTTGAAGCCCTGAAGTGAGTCGGACCGGTATGCGCTCTGAAGTGATGTCTGTCAGCAGTGTGCGCCTGTTTCGCCTGGCGCTTGGGACTTTGCTTTTGCTGGCGGGCACCGCGCTGTTGGTAGCGCGTGGCCTTGCCTGGCTGGACCTGGAACCACGGATGTTGCGCGCCCTGGAGGGCGGCGCATTGTGCGCACTGGGGACGGCGTTGGGGGCGGTACCGGTACTGGTCATTCGCAACATGCCAGTGGCGCTGGCCGACACGCTGCTGGGCTTCGGCGCTGGCGTTATGCTGGCAGCCACCGCGTTTTCCCTGATCATTCCGGGTCTGGGCGCAGCCCAGTCCATCGGTTTCAGCCCTTGGGGCGCGGGCGGCCTGATCAGCTTTGGTTTGTTGTTCGGTGCGCTCTGCCTGTTTCTGGTTGACCTAAAAGTGTCTGGCGCCTCACCAGAAGCGCTGGTCGGCACCGACAACCAGCCGGTGATTGCTGCGCGCATCTGGCTGTTTGTCATTGCCATCATCGCCCACAACATTCCCGAGGGCATGGCCATCGGTGTGTCCGCCGGTGGTGGCATGGCCGACGCCGACAGCCTGGCCATGGGCATTGCCTTGCAGGATGTGCCTGAGGGGCTGGTCATTGCGCTGGTGCTGGCCGGGGCGGGCATGTCGCGCTTCAAAGCCTTCTTGATAGGCGCAGCGTCAGGCCTGGTCGAGCCGGTGGCTGCGGTGATCTGCGCCTGGCTGGTGAACATCGCCGAACTGCTGCTGCCGTTGGGCCTGGCCTGCGCGGCGGGGGCAATGCTGCTGGTGGTGACCCAGGAGATCATCCCGGAATCGCGCAGTAACGGCCATCATCGTCTGGCCAGCCTGGGGCTGTGTATTGGCTTCTGCCTGATGATGGTGATGGATACAGCGAGGTCCTGATTCATTATTAGGTTTGCGTGTTCCCTGTGGGGGCGGCCTTGTGTCGCGATAGGGCCGCAAAGCGGCCCCGGCAACTTGTGCCTTGTTGCTCAAATTCTGGGACTGCATTGCAGCCCTGTCGCGACGCAAGGCCGCTCCTACAAGGATCGTGCTGGCTTTTATTCGCCTTCGTCGAAGAAGTTGTTGATCAGCTCGACCAGCGCATCCATGGCGTCGTTGTCCTGCTCGCCGTCGGTGTGCAGGTGCACCTGGGTGCCTTTCCCGGCTGCCAGCATCATCACCGCCATGATGCTCTTGCCATCCACCAGCTTGTCCGGCGCACGGCCAACCCGCACCTGGCAGGGGAAGCGGCCTGCCACGCCGACGAACTTGGCTGCCGCCCGGGCATGCAGGCCCAGCTTGTTGATGATGGTGATTTCGCGGGCGGGCATCGTGGGGCGGATCCTTGGGCTAGAGGTCGCGGTGGCGGACCTGGACGTTTTTCAGGGATTGCTGCAGCAACTGGCCAAGGCGCTCAGTGATGTACACCGAGCGGTGGTGGCCGCCGGTGCAGCCGATGGCAATGGTGACGTAGGCACGGTTGCTGGCGGCGAAGCGGGGCAACCACTTGAGCAGATAGCTGGAAATGTCGATGAACATGTCTTCGACATCCGGCTGCGCGGCCAGATAGTCGATTACCGGTTGGTCGAGGCCGGAGTGCTCGCGCAGCTCGGGCTTCCAGTAAGGGTTTGGCAGGCAGCGCACATCGAACACCAGGTCTGCATCGACCGGCATGCCACGCTTGAAACCGAACGACTCGACCAGGAACGCGGTGCCGGGCTCGGGTTGGTTGAGCAGGCGCAGCTTGATCGAATCACGCAGCTGATACAGATTCAGGTTGGTGGTGTCGATCTTCAGGTCGGCCAGGTCGGCGATCGGGCCCAGAAGCTCACTCTCGACGCGAATCGCTTCGGCCAGGGAGCGGTTGGCATTGGTCAGTGGGTGGCGTCGGCGGGTTTCCGAGAAGCGCTTGAGTAGTATGTCTTCGTCGGCATCCAGGAACAGCACATCACACTGGATGTTTCGCGCACGGGCTTCTTCGAGCAATTCGGGGAAGCGCGTCAGGTGGCTGGGCAGGTTACGCGCGTCGATCGACACTGCAACCCTTGGTTGCAGCAGTTCGGTGTTGATCAGCGCTTCTTCCGCCAGCTGCGGCAGAAGCCCGGCCGGCAGGTTGTCAATGCAGTAGAAACCGTTGTCTTCCAGTACATCGAGGGCGGTGCTCTTGCCGGAGCCGGAGCGGCCGCTGACAATGATCAGGCGCATGTTCAGTGCTCGTTCTGTACGTCCAGGACAACCTGGAACAGGGCCTCGTTACTGCTGGCGGCACGCAAGCGATCACGAACCTCCTTGCGATCGAGCATGCTGGCAATCTGGCGCAGCAGTTCCAGATGGGCATCGGTAGCGGCTTCAGGCACCAGCAGGACGAACAGCAGGTCCACGGGCGCGCCATCGATGGCGTCGTAATCGATTGGAGCTTCCAGGTGCAGCAAGGCACTGACCGGTGCGGAACAGCCTTCAAGCCTGCAGTGGGGGATGGCGATGCCATTGCCGAAACCGGTCGAGCCAAGTTTCTCCCGGGCGACCAGTTTTTCGAAGACGTCTTGCATCTCCAGTTCTGGCACTTGGTCGGCGATGACGGTGGCGACCTTTTCCAGGGCGCGCTTCTTACTGCCGCCCGGCACGTTCACGAGTGAACGGCCGGGGGTCAGGATGGTTTCAAGTCGGATCATGGATGAGGGGGATCAGCGTGCAGCTGCACCTTGCAGCAGGCTTTGCTGTTTTTCCTTGTGTTTTTTCAGTTGGCGGTCGAGCTTGTCGGCCAAGGCGTCGATTGCTGCATACATGTCTTGGTCTTCGGCATTGGCAACCACTTCACCGCCAGGAATCTGCAGGGTCGCTTCGACCTTCTGCTGCAGCTTCTCGACTTTCATGATGACCTGCACGTTGGTGATCTTGTCGAAGTGACTCGCTACGCGTTTGAGTTTCTGCTCCACATAATCACGCAGCGGTGGGGTGACTTCTACATGCTGTCCACTGATATTGACTTGCATACAGCTTCTCCTTTGTTGCCCGTGCATAAAGAGGCAGGTCTCGCACCTGCCCCACAAACGCTGTGGCTCATCTCAGGGGCTACATCAGTCGCTTGCGCTCGCTCGACGGTGCGATGCCGAGGGACTCGCGGTACTTGGCGACGGTGCGACGGGCTACCTGGATGCCTTGTGCCTCCAGTAAACCAGCGATCTTGCTGTCACTCAATGGCTTTTTCTGATTTTCCGCCGCAACCAGTTTCTTGATGATCGCGCGAATCGCCGTGGACGAGCATTCTCCGCCTTCGGAGGTGCTGACGTGGCTGGAGAAAAAGTATTTCAGTTCGTAGATGCCACGCGGTGTGTGCATGTATTTTTGCGTGGTAACCCGCGAAATGGTCGACTCGTGCATCCCCACCGCTTCGGCAATGTCATGCAGCACCAGCGGCTTCATCGCTTCGTCGCCGTGGTCGAGGAAACCACGCTGGTGCTCGACGATCTGCGTGGCAACCTTCATCAGGGTTTCGTTACGGCTTTGCAGGCTCTTGATGAACCAGCGCGCTTCCTGCAACTGGTTGCGCATGAAGGTGTTGTCGGCGCTGGTATCGGCGCGGCGCACGAAACCGGCGTATTGCGGGTTCACCCGCAGGCGCGGTATGGCTTCCTGGTTCAGCTCCACCAGCCAACGGTCGGTATCTTTGCGCACGATGACGTCGGGCACCACGTACTCGGGTTCGCTGGACTCGATCTGCGAACCGGGGCGCGGGTTGAGGCTTTGTACCAGTTCGATGACCTGGCGAAGCTCGTCTTCCTTGATTTTCATGCGCCGCATCAGCTGGCTGTAGTCGCGGCTGCCGAGCAGGTCGATGAAATCGGTGACCAGGCGCTTGGCTTCGGTCATCCACGGGGTGTTGGCAGGTAGCTGGCGCAGTTGCAGCAGCAGGCATTCGCCCAGATTGCGGGCGCCGACACCCGCTGGTTCGAACTGCTGGATGCGGTGCAGTACCGCCTCGACTTCGTCCAGCTCGATGTCCAGCTCCGGGTCGAAACCGGCGCAGATTTCTTCGAGGGTGTCTTCCAGGTAGCCCTGGCCGTTGATGCTGTCGATGAGGGTAACGGCGATCAGGCGGTCGGTGTCGGACATCGGCGCCAGGTTCAGTTGCCATAGCAGGTGGCTTTGCAGGCTTTCGCCGGCCGATGTGCGGGTGGTGAAGTCCCACTCGTCGTCATCGTTGCTCGGCAGGCTGCTGGCGCTGGTCTGGTAGATGTCTTCCCAGGCGGTATCGACTGGAAGCTCGTTGGGAATGCGCTCGCTCCATTCACCGTCTTCCAGGTTGTCGGCACTGATGGTGCTTTCCTGGAAGCTGTTGTCCTGGGCTTCGGCTGTCGACTTGTTCTCGGCGTTGTCCGCCATCGGGTCGCTGTTGTCGAAGTCCTCGCCGTCTTCCTGACGTTCGAGCATCGGGTTCGACTCCAGCGCTTCCTGAATTTCCTGTTGGAGGTCCAGGGTGGAAAGCTGGAGCAGGCGGATGGCCTGTTGCAACTGCGGTGTCATCGTCAGTTGCTGGCCCATTTTTAGGACGAGCGATGGTTTCATGGCAGGGGCTTGTACCTTGTTCGCCGGCGCGCATGCGCCATCCACTACACGAGGGCGCCGGGGCGCCAGATCAAGCAAGTTTTATGCCTTAAATTGTAGCGTTTGCCTAGAGCACCGTAACAACTTTACCCGCAGTTGTGCGGCTATTTCCGATGCTCCAGGCGCGTGCCGGGGTCAGAGACGGAACTCGTGGCCCAGGTAAACCTCTTTGACCAAGTCGTTTGCCAGGATGGTTTCGGCGTCGCCTTCGGCGATCAGGCGGCCATCATTGACGATATAGGCGGTTTCGCAGATATCCAGGGTCTCGCGCACGTTGTGGTCGGTGATCAGCACACCGATGCCCTTGGCCTTGAGATGGTGGATGATCTGCTTGATATCGCCGACCGAGATCGGGTCGACACCGGCGAATGGTTCGTCCAGCAAGATGAACTTGGGTGCGGTCGCCAGGGCGCGGGCAATCTCGACGCGACGGCGTTCACCACCAGAAAGGCTCATGCCGAGGTTGTCGCGGATGTGGCTGATGTGGAACTCCTGCAGCAGGCTTTCCAGCTCCTTGCGCCGGCCGTCGCGGTCGATATCCTTGCGGGTCTCGAGGATGGCCATGATGTTGTCGGCCACCGACAGCTTGCGGAAGATCGAGGCTTCCTGCGGCAGGTAGCCGATGCCAGCACGGGCGCGGCCGTGCATGGGCTGGTGGCTGACATCGAGGTTATCGATGAGCACGCGCCCCTGCTCGGCCTGTACCAGCCCGACAATCATGTAGAAGCAGGTGGTCTTGCCGGCGCCGTTGGGGCCGAGCAGGCCGACGATCTGGCCGCTGTCGATCGACAGGCTGACATCGCGTACGACCTGCCGCCCCTTGTAGCTCTTGGCCAGGTGCTGGGCTTTGAGGGTTGCCATTTACTCGGCCTTCTTCTTGGGCTGGATCACCATGTCGATGCGCTGACGCGGTGTAGTCACGTTGCCACCGCGACCGGCGGTCGCCACCTGGGTCTGGGTGTTGTAGACGATCTTCTCGCCTTCGGTGGTGTTGCCTTCGTTCTCGACCTTGGCGCGGTCGGTGAGGATCACCAGGTCTTTCAGCGCCTGATACTGGATGGTCACGCCCCAGCCTTTCATCTTGTCTGGCTTGGCCGCGCTCTGCTGCTGCTCGAAGTAGGCCAGGTTGCCCACCGAGGTCACCACATCGATGTCGCCGGAAGCGGAGCGGGTGATGGTCACGGTGTTGCCTTTGATCATCATCGAGCCCTGGGTAATGACCACGTCGCCGGTGTAGGTGGCTACGCCTTGCTTGTCATCCAGGTGGGCCTGGTCGGCCTGGATGCGGATCGGTTGATCACGGTCATTCGGCAGTGCGAAGGCGCTCGCGCTTCCCAGTGCTGCGCTCAGGCTGAGCAAAAGGGGGAGGGTTTTAACGAGCCTCATACTGTCCTCTTACGTTAGAGAGCAGGTCCATCCTGCTTTCTTTCAAATACGCTTTCATTCCTTTGCCCGTAGTTGTGCCACCGGCGCCGTCGATTCTAACGGCTTGCTCGGTCTGCGCATATTGCTTCTGCGGGAACACGGTCATGCGTGAGCTGGTAATGATGGTTTCACGCTGCTTTTCGTCGATGCGCGCAATCCGGACCTTGTCGATCAGTTCGACCTCGGTGCCGTCCGGGTTGACCTCGGCGCGGGTGCTCTGCACGTGCCATGGGTATTCGGTGCCGCGGTACAGGTGCAGGTCCGGCGTGGTCAGCAACGTGATTTCGCTGGTCTTGAGGTGCTCAACCTTGTCGGCAGTCATTTCGTACTGCAGCTTGCCATCAGGCAAAAACTGCACGCTGTGCGCGTTGATCGCATAGTAGTCGATGGCGCTTTCGTCGACCTGAGCCACCGGCTTGTCGAGGAAGCTTTCCGGGCTGACGTTCCAGTAGCCGACCGCCGCCAGCAGGGCGGCGATCACTGCTAACAGCGCAATATTGCGGGCTTTCTTGCTGAACATGGGCAGCCTTACAGGTAATTGGCGTTGGCAGCGTCCAGGGTGCCCTGGGCCTGCATGATCAGTTCGCAGAATTCACGGGCTGCGCCTTCTCCGCCGCGTGCCTGGGTCACGCCGTGGGCGTGCTGGCGAACAAACGGAGCGGCGTTGGCCACGGCCATGCCCAATGCTACCCGGCGAATGACCGGCAGGTCGGGCAGGTCGTCGCCCAGGTAGGCCACTTGATCATAGCTTAGGCCCAGTTCGGCGAGCAGGCCGTCAAGCACGACCAATTTGTCCTCGCGGCCCTGGTACAGGTGCGGGATGCCGAGGTTTTTTGCCCGGCGTTCGACCACAGGGGTTTTACGCCCGCTGATGATCGCGGTGGTCACGCCCGAGGCCATGAGCATCTTGATGCCCTGGCCGTCGAGGGTGTTGAAGGTCTTGAACTCGCTGCCGTCCTCGAGGAAGTACAGGCGCCCGTCGGTGAGCACGCCGTCCACATCGAACACTGCCAGCTTGATGGTTTTGCCGCGTTGCATGAGATCCTGGTTCATTCCATCGCTCCTTACATTACACCGGCACGCAGCAGGTCGTGCATGTTCAGGGCGCCGGTCGGGCGGTCCTCGCGGTCCACCACCACCAGTGCGCCGATCTTGTGGTCTTCCATGATCTTCAAGGCTTCGGCAGCGAGCATTTCGGCGCGGGCCGTCTTGCCGTGCACGGTCATCACCTGGTCGATCAAGGTGGTGTGTACGTCGATGTTGCGGTCCAGGCTGCGGCGCAGGTCGCCGTCGGTGAAGATCCCGGCCAGCGTGCCGTCGGCTTCGACGATCACGGTCATGCCCAGACCTTTGCGGGACATTTCAAGCAGCGCATCCTTGAGCAGGGTGCCGCGGGCTACCTGGGGCAGTTCGTCGCCGCTGTGCATCACGTTCTCGACCTTGAGCAACAGGCGGCGGCCCAATGCACCGCCCGGGTGCGAGAAGGCAAAGTCTTCTGCCGTGAAGCCGCGGGCTTCGAGCAGGGCGATGGCCAGGCAGTCGCCCAGCACCAGCGATGCGGTGGTGGAAGAGGTGGG
This sequence comes from Pseudomonas sp. BN505, assembly GCF_029873175.1. Lineage (NCBI taxonomy): Bacteria > Pseudomonadati > Pseudomonadota > Gammaproteobacteria > Pseudomonadales > Pseudomonadaceae > Pseudomonas > Pseudomonas sp. BN505. Next base: position 214,268 of record NZ_SSOI01000032.1, on the reverse strand, counting down.
TGCCAGGTTAAGTGGGCAGGCCTCTTGCTCTACGCGGGCGTCGAGGTTGACCTCGGCGGCCTGGGCCAGAGGCGAATCGGGGTTGCCGGTCAGGCTGACCAGCTTGATGCCCAGGCGTTTGATCAGTGGCAGCAGGGTGACGATTTCGGCAGTGCTACCGGAATTCGACAGGGCCAGGATGACATCATCGCGGGTGATCATGCCCATGTCGCCATGGCTGGCTTCAGCCGGGTGCACGAAAAACGCCGGCGTACCGGTGCTGGCCAGGGTGGCGGCGATTTTGTTGCCGATATGCCCGGACTTGCCCATGCCGACCACGACCACCCGGCCCTTGCTGGCCAGGATCAGTTCGCAGGCCTTGACGAAATTGTCGTCGATGCGCGCCAACAGGGCCTCTACGGCCTCGAGTTCCAGGCGCAGGGTGCGTTGTGCGGATTGGATCAGCTCGCTGGATTGGCTCATGTCGAGAAAGCAATGCCTGATGAAAAGGCAGCGATTATACGCGCAATGACGAAAACCCTCACCCCTTCGATTGCTGTAGCGAATGTCATCAAAGCCTGTCACAGGGCTGAACGACTGCTTGCCTGGCCTTGGGGCGGTGGCGTCAGCGGTGCTATAGTTCGCCGCTATTCGGCCTGGCAGGGGCGCTTGTGCCTTCCTGATGGAGGCTGGCGTCCACTAGGACGAGGCTGCACTAGCAAGGAGTCTAGATGAGTGTGGATAGCGCCTACGCGGTCGAGTTGAAGGGGGTTACCTTCAAACGCGGTTCGCGCAGCATTTTCAGCAACGTCGACATTCGCATCCCGCGCGGCAAGGTCACCGGCATCATGGGGCCATCGGGTTGCGGCAAGACCACGTTGCTCCGCCTGATGGGCGCGCAACTGCGCCCCTCCAGCGGTGAGGTATGGGTTGCCGGGCAGAACCTGCCGACCCTGTCGCGCAGCGACCTGTTCGATGCCCGCAAGCAAATGGGCGTGCTGTTCCAGAGTGGTGCACTGTTCACCGACCTTGATGTGTTCGAGAACGTCGCGTTCCCGCTGCGCGTGCACACCCAGCTGTCGGAAGAAATGATCCGCGACATCGTGCTGATGAAGCTGCAGGCCGTGGGCCTGCGCGGTGCCATCGACCTCATGCCCGACGAATTGTCCGGTGGCATGAAGCGCCGTGTGGCGCTGGCACGGGCAATTGCCCTGGACCCGCAGATCCTCATGTACGACGAACCGTTCGTCGGCCAGGACCCCATTGCCATGGGCGTACTGGTGCGCCTGATCCGCCTGCTCAACGATGCCTTGGGCATCACCAGCATCGTCGTCTCCCACGACCTGGCGGAAACCGCCAGCATCGCCGACTACATCTATGTGGTAGGCGACGGCCAGGTGCTGGGGCAGGGCACGCCTGACGAGCTGATGGGCTCCGACAACCCACGGATTCGCCAGTTCATGAAGGGCGACCCGGACGGCCCGGTTCCCTTCCACTTTCCTGCGCCTGACTACCGCGCCGACCTGCTGGGAGCGCGTTGATGCGCAAAAAATCCTTACTCGAACGTGTCCGCCTGCTGGGCCGTTCGGCCATCGACGTGCTGGCCGTGCTCGGGCGTTCGTGCCTGTTCCTGTTTCATGCGCTGGTCGGCCGTGGCGGCATCGGCGGTGGCTTCCAGTTGCTGACCAAGCAGCTGTACTCGGTAGGCGTGCTGTCGCTGGCAATCGTTGTCGTGTCCGGTGTGTTCATCGGCATGGTGCTGGCGCTGCAGGGCTACAGCATCCTGACCAAGTACGGTTCGGAGCAGGCGGTGGGGCAGATGGTCGCCCTGACCCTGCTGCGCGAGCTCGGCCCGGTGGTGACGGCGTTGCTGTTTGCCGGCCGTGCAGGTTCTGCGCTGACCGCCGAAATCGGCAACATGAAGTCCACCGAGCAGCTGTCGAGCCTGGAAATGATCGGCGTCGACCCGCTCAAGTACATCGTCGCGCCGCGCCTGTGGGCCGGCTTCATCTCGCTGCCGCTGCTGGCGCTGATCTTCAGCGTGGTCGGCATCTGGGGTGGCTCGTGGGTGGCCGTGGACTGGCTGGGCGTCTACGAGGGCTCGTTCTGGGCCAACATGCAGAACAGTGTCTCGTTCACTGACGACGTGCTCAACGGGCTGGTCAAGAGCCTGGTGTTCGCCTTCGTCACAACCTGGATCGCCGTATTCCAGGGGTACGACTGTGAGCCCACCTCAGAAGGGATCAGCCGTGCCACCACCAAGACCGTGGTCTATGCCTCGTTGGCAGTGCTGGGTCTGGACTTTATTCTGACCGCCTTGATGTTTGGAGATTTCTGATGCAAAACCGCACCCTGGAAATCGGTGTCGGCCTGTTCCTCCTGGCCGGGATCCTGGCGCTGCTGCTGCTGGCCCTGCGTGTCAGCGGGCTGTCGGCCAGCCCGAGCAGCGATACCTATAAAGTTTATGCCTACTTCGACAATATTGCCGGTTTGACGGTCAGAGCTAAAGTGACCATGGCCGGTGTGACCATCGGCAAGGTCACCGCCATCGATCTGGACCGCGATTCCTACACCGGTCGGGTGACGTTGCAACTGGACAAGACGGTAGACAACCTGCCGACCGACTCCACTGCCTCGATCCTGACCGCTGGTTTGCTTGGCGAGAAGTACATCGGCATCAGCGTGGGCGGTGAAGACCAGGTGCTCAAGGATGGCGCGACCATCCACGACACCCAGTCGGCACTGGTGCTGGAAGATCTGATTGGCAAGTTCCTGCTCAACTCCGTTGGCAAGGAACCGAAAGAAGCGCAACCGGCTAATTAAGGAGTTTCCATGATTTCGATCCTGCGACGTGGCCTGCTGGTTTTGCTGGCGGCTTTCCCCCTGCTGGTCGTGGCCGCGCAGACGCCCCACGATGTGATTCAGGGCACCACCACCGAACTGTTGGGCGACCTCAAGGCCAACAAGGAACAGTACAAGTCCAACCCTGGCGCCTTCTACGATGCACTTAACCGCATCCTCGGCCCGGTGGTGGACGCCGACGGCATTTCCCGCAGCATCATGACCGTCAAGTACTCGCGCAAGGCCACGCCTGAGCAGATGCAGCGCTTCCAGGAAAACTTCAAGCGCAGCCTGATGCAGTTCTATGGCAACGCGCTGCTCGAATACAACAACCAGGGCATCATCGTCGACCCGGCCAAGGCCGATGACGGCAAGCGCGCCAGTGTCGGCATGAAGGTCACCGGCAACAACGGTGCCGTTTACCCGGTGCAGTACACCCTGGAAAACATTGCCGGCGAGTGGAAGGTGCGTAACGTCATCGTCAACGGCATCAACATCGGCAAGCTCTTCCGTGACCAGTTCGCCGATGCCATGCAGCGCAACGGCAACAATCTGGACAAGACTATCGACGGCTGGGCCGGCGAAGTGGCCAAGGCCAAGCAAACCGCGGACAGCTCGCCTGACAAGGAAGTGAAATGAGTGATGCCGGTGTGAGCATGGCCGAACCAGGCGTGCTGCGCCTGGCTGGCGTGCTGGATTACCGCAGCGGCCCGGGCTTGCGCAAGCAAGGCAAGGCGTTGATCGACGCGTCTCGCGAGCCACGCCTGGTGCTGGATTGCTCGGCTGTCGAGAAGTCGTCGAGTGTCGGCCTGTCGCTGTTGCTGGCGTTCATTCGCGATGGTCAAGCCGCCGGCAAGGCCTTCGAGGTGCGCGGCATGCCCGACGACATGCGGGAAATCGCCGAGGTTTATGACCTCGATGAAGTGCTGGCGAGCTGATGGCTCGCCACTGATTGAGGCCCCTCGGTCAGCGCACGCCCTCGGTGGGCTTCGCAGGCGAGGGGCTTTTTTGTATGATGGCCGACCCGTGCGCATCGGGCGCCGATTGAGGTTGAGCATGCAGGCCCTAGAAGTTAAGAGCTTCCTTGAAGAAAAATTGCCGGGATCCCTGGTTGAAGTTGAAGGCGAAGGCTGCAACTTCCAGTTGAACGTGATCAGCGACGAGTTGGCTGGCCTGAGCCCGGTCAAGCGCCAGCAGGCGATCTATGCTCACCTTAATCCCTGGATCGCCAATGGCAGCATCCACGCGGTAACCATGAAATTTTTCAGCAGCGCAGCCTGGGCTGAGCGCACCTGAGCCAACTTGGCGGCGAGACTCCAATGGACAAACTGATTATTACTGGCGGCGCTCGCCTTGACGGCGAGATCCGCATTTCGGGCGCGAAGAACGCAGCCCTGCCGATTCTGGCGGCGACCCTGCTGGCCGATGGGCCGGTCACCGTGGGCAACCTGCCGCACCTGCACGACATCACCACCATGATCGAGCTGTTCGGCCGCATGGGCATCGAGCCTGTGATCGACGAAAAGCTGTCGGTGGAGATTGACCCACGCACCATCAAGACCCTCGTTGCGCCTTACGAGCTGGTCAAGACCATGCGCGCCTCGATCCTGGTACTGGGCCCGATGGTTGCCCGTTTCGGCGAAGCCGAAGTGGCCCTGCCTGGCGGTTGCGCGATTGGTTCGCGCCCGGTCGACCTGCACATCCGCGGCCTCGAGGCCATGGGCGCGAAGATCGAAGTGGAAGGTGGCTACATCAAGGCCAAGGCGCCTGAGGGTGGCCTGCGCGGCGCGCACTTCTTCTTCGACACCGTCAGCGTCACCGGTACCGAGAACATCATGATGGCCGCTGCCCTGGCCAAGGGCCGCAGCGTGTTGCAGAACGCCGCACGTGAGCCTGAAGTGGTCGACCTGGCCAACTTCATCAATGCCATGGGCGGCAATGTCCAGGGCGCGGGTACCGACACCATCACCATCGATGGCGTCGAGCGCCTGCACTCGGCCACCTACCGCGTGATGCCGGACCGCATCGAGACAGGTACCTACCTGGTCGCTGCTGCCGTCACCGGTGGCCGCGTCAAGGTCAAGGACACCGACCCGACCATCCTTGAAGCCGTACTGGAAAAACTCAAGGAGTCCGGTGCCGACATCAACGTCGGCGAAGACTGGATCGAGCTGGACATGCACGGCAAGCGGCCGAAAGCCGTCAACCTGCGTACCGCCCCGTACCCGGCGTTCCCGACCGACATGCAGGCGCAGTTCATTTCGCTGAACGCCATTGCCGAAGGCACTGGCGCGGTGATCGAGACCATCTTCGAAAACCGCTTCATGCACGTTTACGAAATGCACCGCATGGGCGCTCAGATCCAGGTCGAAGGCAACACTGCCATCGTCACTGGCGTCAAGTCGCTCAAAGGCGCACCGGTCATGGCCACCGACCTGCGTGCTTCCGCCAGCCTGGTGCTGTCGGCGCTGGTTGCAGAAGGCGATACCCTGATCGACCGCATCTACCACATCGACCGTGGTTACGAGTGCATCGAAGAGAAACTGCAGATGCTCGGCGCAAAAATCCGCCGCGTACCGGGCTGATAGCCCGCAGGTGCAAGGATGCACCTTTCGAATTGAATGCGGCCAGGTCGATGACCTGGCCGGCAGCAGCCGCTTAAGGACCGACGTTCCAATGTTGACCATCGCGCTTTCCAAAGGCCGTATTCTCGACGACACCCTGCCGTTGCTGGCCGAGGCCGGTATCGTGCCGACCGAGAACCCGGACAAGAGCCGCAAACTGATCATCCCCACCACGCAGGACGATGTGCGCCTGCTGATTGTGCGTGCCACCGACGTGCCGACCTATGTCGAGCATGGTGCCGCCGACCTGGGTGTGGCCGGCAAGGACGTGCTGATGGAGTACGGCGGCCAGGGTATGTACGAACCCCTGGACCTGCAGATTGCCCAATGCAAGCTGATGACTGCCGGCGTGGTCGGCGCAGCCGAGCCCAAGGGCCGCCTGCGCGTGGCCACCAAGTTCGTCAACGTAGCCAAGCGCTACTACGCCGAACAGGGCCGCCAGGTCGACATCATCAAGCTGTACGGCTCGATGGAGCTGGCACCGCTGATCAATCTCGCCGACAAGATCATCGATGTGGTCGACACCGGCAACACCCTGCGGGCCAACGGCCTGGAACCCCAGGACCTGATCGCCACGATCAGCTCGCGCCTGGTGGTCAACAAGGCCTCCATGAAAATGCAGCATGCCCGTATCCAGAGCCTGATCGACACACTGCGTAACGCGGTCGAATCGCGACACCGCGGCTGACTCCTGAGCGCGGCCTTTGCTGTCGCGCCCGTCTATCCGCGTCATAGCCACTTTTCTCGGGTGCCCGCGCGGATGGACTGGTAGCCTAGGGCGCCTGAGCATTCGCTAATAATCGAGGCCCTCGCCATGACCGTGTCCACTGCAATTGCCCGTCTCAACGCTGCTGATCCGGATTTCGCCCGACATCTGGATCATCTGCTGAGCTGGGAAAGTGTGTCTGATGACGCGGTCAACCAGCGCGTGCTCGACATCATCAAGGGCGTGCGCGAGCGCGGCGATGCGGCACTGGTGGAGTTCACCCAGCGTTTCGACGGCGTTGCCGCCAACAGCATCGATGACCTGATCCTTGGTCGCGAGCGCCTTGAACTGGCCCTGACCCGCATTACCCCGGTGCAGCGTGAAGCCCTGGAAAAGGCCGCCAACCGTGTGCGCATGTACCACGAGCGGCAGAAGCAGGACTCCTGGCAGTACACCGAGGCCGACGGCACGGTGCTGGGCCAGAAGGTCACCCCGCTGGACCGTGCAGGCTTGTACGTGCCGGGCGGCAAGGCGTCGTACCCGTCGTCGGTGCTGATGAACGCCATTCCGGCCAAGGTTGCCGGCGTGGCCGAAGTGGTGATGGTAGTGCCGACCCCACGTGGTGAGGTCAACGAACTGGTGCTGGCCGCCGCCTGCATCGCCGGCGTCGACCGCGTGTTCACTGTCGGTGGTGCGCAAGCTGTCGCAGCGCTGGCCTACGGCACCGAAAGCGTGCCGCAGGTGGACAAGATTGTCGGCCCTGGCAACATCTACGTGGCCACTGCCAAGCGCCACGTGTTTGGCCAGGTAGGCATCGACATGATCGCCGGCCCGTCGGAAATCCTCGTGGTATGTGACGGCCAGACCGACCCGGACTGGATCGCCATGGACCTGTTCTCCCAGGCCGAGCACGACGAGGATGCCCAGGCCATCCTGGTCAGCCCGGATGCCGCGTTCCTCGACCGCGTTGCCGCCAGCATCGACAAGCTGATGCCGACCATGGAGCGTGCCGATATCATCGAGAAATCGATCAACGGCCGCGGCGCGCTGATCCAGGTGCGTGACATGCAACAGGCCATGGATGTGGCCAACCGCATCGCCCCGGAACACCTGGAGCTGTCGGTGGCCGACCCGCAAGCCTGGTTGCCGCACATTCGCCACGCTGGGGCGATCTTCATGGGCCGCCACACCAGTGAAGCGCTGGGCGATTACTGCGCCGGCCCCAACCACGTGCTGCCTACCTCCGGCACCGCGCGTTTTTCTTCGCCGCTGGGGGTGTACGACTTCCAGAAGCGTTCGTCGATCATCTTCTGTTCCGAGCAGGGCGCGTCCGAGCTCGGCCACACCGCTTCTGTGCTGGCCCGCGGCGAGTCGCTGACCGCCCACGCCCGCAGCGCTGAATACCGTATCCTGACCCAAGAGAAGGGGAACTGAGCATGAGTCGATTCTGGAGCCCCTTCGTCAAGGATTTGGTGCCTTACGTGCCGGGCGAGCAACCCAAGCTGGCCCGTCTGGTCAAGCTCAACACCAACGAAAACCCCTACGGCCCGTCGCCCAAGGCGCTGGAGGCCATGCGTGGCGAGCTGAACGACAACCTGCGCCTGTACCCGGACCCTAACGGCGACCGGCTGAAGCAGGCGGTTGCCGAGTACTACGGCGTAACCCCGGGACAGGTGTTTGTCGGCAACGGCTCGGACGAGGTGCTTGCGCACATTTTCCACGGCCTGTTCCAGCACGATGCACCGCTGCTGTTCCCGGACATCAGCTACAGCTTCTACCCGGTCTATTGCGGCCTGTACGGTATTGCCTTCGAGCAGGTGGCGCTGGATGAGAAGTTCCAGATCCGCATCGAGGACTACAACAAGCCCAACGCCGGCATCATCTTCCCCAACCCAAATGCGCCGACTGGCTGCCTGATGCCGCTGCAGGCGGTGGAGCAGTTGCTGCAGGCCAACCGTGACTCGGTGGTGGTGGTCGACGAGGCCTACATCGATTTCGGTGGCGAGACGGCCATCAGCCTGGTGGACCGCTACGACAACCTGCTGGTGACCCAGACCCTGTCGAAGTCGCGCTCCCTGGCCGGCCTGCGGGTTGGCCTGGCGGTCGGGCACCCGGACCTGATCGAGGCGCTGGAGCGGATCAAGAACAGCTTCAACTCCTACCCGCTGGACCGTGCGGCGATCGTTGGCGCGGCGGTGGCGTTTGAAGACCGCGAGTACTTCGAGCAAACCTGCCGCAAGGTGATCGACAGCCGCGAAGTCCTGGTCGGGCAGCTTGAGGCCAAGGGCTTCGAGGTACTGCCTTCGGCCGCCAACTTCATCTTCGCGCGCCACCCGCAGCAGGATGCCGGCGAGCTGGCTGCGCGTCTTCGTGAGCAAGGTGTGATCGTGCGCCACTTCAAGCAGCCACGCATTGCTCAGTTCCTGCGTATTACCATCGGTACGCCAGAGATGAACCAGGCGCTGCTCGATGCGTTGAACTGACGCATGGCCGGGCGCGGTTCTTACAGGGGCGCGCCTGGCTTAATAGCTGCTCTCTTCGATAACAAATGCCTTGGCCGCTGGCCGGTTGCGCACCGCCGTCGGCGTGCCATCAAGCACCAGCACGTAATCGTTCTGCCTTTCCATGCCCTGCGGATCAGTCCATTGCCCGTCCCTGGCCGGTACCTGTGCAACCACTTGCCCGTTCTTCAGAATCGTCAGGTAGCCAGTGGCATTGCTGTTCCAGCGCAACCGTCCCTTGTGTTCATCGGCTCGAGCCTTGCGCGCACCGGTTTTACCCAGCAAAGGCGTGCCATCCAGTAGCCATTCCGGCTGCAGCGTCAGGCCCATGTGGCGTAGCACAGTGGGTGCCACCGAAGTCTGCGCGGGAAGGCCGTACAGGTTGTTGGGCCCTGGCATTTCCGCAGGAATGCTCAGCTCGGTCAGCTCCTGATTCAGCGGCTTGTTGCTGGCGATGAAGATGCTCTTTTCCTGCTCCGAAGCGCTGCCATGGCCTTTCCCCCAGTAATCGCGCCCATGGTCTGTGCTGACGATCACCAGCCAGTCTTCCTGCGGGTGCAGGCGCCGGCGTTCGTCGACCTTGTCCAGCAAATGCCCGATCTGGCTATCGAGTGTGCGCAACGCCTGCTGATAGTGATCGCCAAAGCCACTGTCGTGCCCGACCTGGTCTGCCGCATCCAGCTGAATGAATGTGAAGTCGGCCGGCGTGTTGGCAAGGATTTGCAGTGTTCGTTCAATTACCCGCGCATCTGACAAACCACTCTCGCGTACATCGGCACCATGGGCATCTTCCAGCAGGAATGCCGTGTTCAGCGGCGACCAACCCACCACACTGGACAGGTAAGCGTTGGGCATGGCCAGGCGTAGCCTTTTGAACAGGCTGGGAAACGCCGGATCTACCCGCAACGACTCGGTATCCGAGTCGACGCCATGCTTGTTGCTCCAGACGCCGGTAAGCAGCGTGACCCAGCCCGGGCCGCTCAAGGTAGGCTGCTCGCTGGCCTTGCCGTTGATTCCGCCAGCGTAGGCCTTGCCGTAATACAGCCGTTGTTTCAGGTTGGTGGCGTCGCCCAACAGCAGGTATTGCTCCAATTGCACACCGTCCAGCCCGATGAGCAAGGCTTTGGGGCGGCTGGGGTGTCTGGCCGGATCGCAACCCGGCAGCATTGCCAGAAACAGCATTAACATCAGGCTCGCCAGTCGCATGTATGTACACCCCTGAAAAAACACTGCGAGCGTTGCAACAAAGGGTTTTGTTCACAACTGGCAGAAATACCAGGTGGTTTGCGGCGTTACCCGGCATCCAGTAAGCTGTGCCAATTCATCGGATGATTGGTTGAGTAAGATGAGCACCGAGTTGACCAAGCGTTCTCTGGTCGAACTGGCCGTGGAGCGCATGCGCGAGCGCATCGTGTTGGGCGACTGGCAAGTCGGCCAGCGTTTGCCCACCGAGCCGGAACTGGCTCTTCAGCTGGGCATTAGCCGCAACACTGTGCGTGAGGCCATGCGCGTGCTGGCGTTCAGTGGCCTGGTGGAAATTCGTCAGGGCGACGGCAGCTACCTGCGCACGGCCCAGGACCCATTGCAGGCGGTGCAGGCAATGTCCCGCTGCACCCCCGAGCAGGCCCGTGAAACCCGCCATATCCTCGAAGCCGAGGCCATTGGCCTGGCGGCGTTGCGCCGCACAGATGTCGACCTGCAAGCGCTGCGCGAGGCCCTGGCCGGCAGTGCCGGGCACTTCCACGGGAATGTCGATGCCTATGTGGCGTGTGACCTGGTGTTTCACCAGCGGCTGGTCGATGCCGCCCACAATCCGGCATTGAGCGAGCTGTACCGGTACTTTTCCGGGGTGGTGGCTGCCGCTCTTCAGCACAACATGGCGACCGTGCCCCGTTGCCAGGCCACGTTCGATCTGCATGGGCAGATCCTCGATGCCATCGAACAACGTGATGCGGAGCGGGCCAAGCGCCTGAGCCGTACCCTCATCGAATCCTGACTCCGAGAAGGCCATGGCTGAATCCATCACCCGTAACAACCCGCGCAACGAGCGGGATCTCGATGAGCTGCTGATCGACGCTGAGGCGGACGACGAGCAGGTGCAGCAACAGCCTGTGGTATTGCGGCGGCCCTGGCTGTTGTTGCTTGGCCTGGTGCTGGTGGCATTGAACCTGCGCCCTGCATTGTCGAGCATGGCGCCGGTGCTGGGGCAGGTTGCCGAAGGCCTGGGGCTGAGTGCTTCGCAGGCCGGGTTGCTGACTACCTTGCCGGTGCTGTGCCTGGGGCTGTTCGCCCCACTGGCGCCGGTGCTGGCGCGGCGTTTTGGCAGCGAGCGGGTGATTCTGGGCATCCTCGTCACGCTGGCGCTGGGCATCGTGGTGCGAAGCGCCTTTGGGGCCATCGGGGTGTTCCTTGGCAGCCTGATGGCGGGGGCCAGCATCGGAATTATCGGCGTGCTGTTGCCGGGTATCGTCAAGCGCGACTTCCCGCAGCACGCTGGCACACTGACCGGTGTGTACACCATGGCGTTGTGCCTGGGCGCAGCGATGGCAGCCGGTGCCACCGTACCTTTGGCCCAACATTTTGACGGCAGCTGGGCGCTGGGGTTGGGCTTCTGGGTGCTACCGGCCCTGCTGGCCATGCTGGTGTGGCTGCCGCAGGCCCGCCAGGGGCATGGCCTGCACAAGGTGGCCTATCGCGTGCGTGGCCTGTGGCGTGACCCGCTGGCCTGGCAGGTGACCCTTTACATGGGCCTGCAGTCATCGCTGGCTTACATCGTGTTCGGCTGGTTGCCATCGATCCTCATCGGTCGCGGCCTGAGCCCGACCGAGGCGGGGCTGGTGTTGTCGGGGTCGGTGATCGTGCAGCTGGTCAGCTCGCTGAGTGCGCCTTGGCTGGCCACCCGCGGCAAGGACCAGCGGCTGGCGATCGTGCTGGTCATGCTGATTACCCTGGCTGGCCTGTTCGGTTGCCTGTATGCACCGGTGTCCGGGCTGTGGGGATGGGCCGTGGTGTTGGGCCTGGGGCAGGGCGGAACCTTTGCCCTGGCGCTGACCTTGATCGTGCTGCGCTCGAAAGATGCCCATGTGGCCGCGAACCTGTCGAGCATGGCCCAGGGGGTAGGTTATACCCTGGCGTCGATGGGGCCGTTTGCGGTGGGCCTGGTGCATGACCTGACAGGGGGCTGGGCGGCAGTAGGGTGGATTTTTGCTGTGCTGGGGGTAGGTGCAATCGTGTTCGGGCTGGGTGCCGGGCGGGCGTTGCATGTGCAGGTGACCAGCGAAAAAGTTTGAGACTGGCATAAGCCATCGGGGCAGATTATCGTGCTGCTTTCGACCCCAGGACGGACCTGCCCCATGAGTGACGCCAACCGCGACCTGATCACCCGCTTCTACCAGGCCTTCCAGCGCCTGGACGCCGAGGGCATGGTGGCTTGCTACAGCGACGATATCGTTTTCAGCGACCCGGTTTTCGGCACCCTGCGCGGGAAGGATGCGGGGGACATGTGGCGCATGCTCACCACCCGCGCCAAAGACTTCACCTTGGCATTCGACAGTGTGCGCGCCGACGAGCGCAGCGGCGGCGCGCACTGGGTGGCGACCTACCTGTTCAGCCAGACCGGCCGTATTGTGGTCAACGACATCCAGGCCCGCTTTGTGATCCGCGAGGGGCTGATCTGCCAGCATGACGACACCTTCGACCTGTGGCGCTGGTCGCGGCAGGCGTTGGGTGTGCCGGGTGTGTTGCTGGGCTGGTCGCCACTGGTGCAGAACAAAGTACGCCTGCAGGCATTCAAGGGATTGCGCGCATTCCAGCAGGCCCAAGGTGAGTGATGCCGTTGAGACGGTTGTTGGCAAACCCTGGTATGTCTACCTGGTAAGGGCTGCCAACGGCTCGCTGTACTGTGGCATCAGTGATGACCCGCAGCGCCGGTTTACCGCGCATCAGAAAGGGCAGGGCGCGCGTTACTTCAAGACCAGCCCGGCCCAGGCGCTGGTGTATGTCGAGCAATGGCCGGACAAAGGCGAGGCGTTGCGCCAGGAGCGGTTGGTGAAGCGGCTGCGGAAGTCGGCCAAGGAGGCGCTGGTGGCCTCCTTCAGCGGCCTTGGGGGTATCAGTCCTTGCGCCGCTTCAGCTGATCCACCAGGGTTGTAGGCAAGCCCTTGATGATCAAGGTGCCCGCCTCTTCGTCATACTCCACCTTGTCGCCCAGCAAGTGCGCCTCGAAGCTGATCGACAGCCCCTCGGCACGCCCGGTGAAGCGGCGGAACTGGTTGAGGGTGCGCTTGTCTGCGGGGATTTCCGGCGACAGGCCGTAATCCTTGTTGCGGATATGATCGTAGAACGCCTTTGGCCGGTCCTCGTCGATCAGGCTGGACAGTTCCTCCAGTGTTACCGGTTCGCCCATTTTGGTCTGGCTAGTCGCGTATTCGACCAGGGTCTGGGTCTTTTCGCGGGCGGACTCTTCGGGCAAGTCTTCGCTCTCGACGAAGTCACTGAAGGCCCTGAGCAGGGTGCGGGTTTCGCCCGGGCCGTCGACGCCTTCCTGGCAGCCGATGAAGTCGCGGAAATAGTCCGAAACCTTTTTGCCGTTCTTGCCTTTGATGAACGAAATGTACTGCTTGGAATTCTTGTTGTTCTTCCACTCCGACAGGTTGATGCGCGCTGCCAGGTGCAACTGGCCAAGGTCAAGGTGGCGCGAAGGGGTCACATCAAGCTCGGCGTTCACCGCCACGCCTTCACTGTGGTGCAGCAGGGCAATCGCCAGGTATTCGGTCATGCCTTGCTGGTAGTGAGCAAAAAGGGTGTGGCCGCCAGTGGACAGGTTGGACTCTTCCATCAGCTTTTGCAGGTGCTCCACCGCCACGCGGCTGAATGCGGTGAAGTCCTTTTCCTCGTCGAGGTACTGCTTCAGCCAGCCGCTAAGCGGATACGCCCCGGACTCACCGTGGAAGAACCCCCAGGCCTTGCCTTGCTTGGCGTTGTAACTGTCGTTGAGGTCTGCCAACAGGTTTTCGATGGCGTCGGAAGCGGCCAGCTCGGCGTCGCGGGCGTGCAGTACAGCAGGGCTGCCATCGGGCTTTTTGTCGATCAGGTGAACGATGCAATGACGGATTGGCATGGGATTCTCGGCGAGCTGCAAAAGGCGTCAAGTTTACCCTAGACACAAGGTGATGCAGTGGCCGTATGTTGGCAGATATGTCGGTTGTTCGTTTTTTGTTCAGTTTTGCGCGTTTTAGGCTAAAACCCCCGAAAAACCTGCATTAAATCGAAGTGCGCAGCGGATATTTATCCATTCCTGTGGTAGTTTTGCGCGGTCTTGCGCCCCTCATATGGCGCAGTGCTGGCAGCGTGCTGTCGTCGTGTCGAACCAAACGCCGATTTACGTATCTACATACGCGATTGGCGCGGCCCTCCACTGTAAGGGGCTGGCCCGATAACGTCGTAGTTCGCTGCATAACCATCGAATTTGATAGGGAAGGAACATCACCATGGCATTGACCAAAGACCAACTGATTGCCGACATCGCCGAATCGATCGCCGCGCCAAAAGCCACCGCTAAAAACGCTCTGGAGCAACTGGGCCAGATCGTTGCCGACCAGCTGGAAAACGGCGCTGAAATCACTCTTCCAGGCATCGGCAAGCTGAAAGTCTCCGAGCGTCCTGCCCGCACCGGCCGCAACCCTTCGACTGGCGCTGCCATCGAAATCGCTGCCAAGAAAGTCGTCAAGTTCGTTCCAGCCAAAGTGCTGACCGATGCCATCAACAAGTAATTGTTGAAGCGTTGACAAAAACCGCGCCTGGCTTGCCCAGGCGCGGTTTTTTCATGCCTGTGATTTACGCTGGGCGTGCCAGGCCTGGCGCGCGGCGTCGTCATGGAAGCTCCAGGCGACCATGCGGCTCTGTTTCTGCCCCTGGCCCATCTCAATGATGCGTACGGCCCTGGCACCGGCCTTTTTCAACGCAGCGTCTATCCCCGGCAGGTTGCTGGCCTTGGACACCAGGCTGGTAAACCACAGCACCCGTTTGGCGTACTGCACACTTTCGCCAACCAGTTGGGTGACAAAGCGGATTTCGCCGCCTTCGCACCACAATTCATTGTTCTGGCCCCCGAAGTTCAGCACCGGCAGCTTGCGCTTGGGGTCCTGCTTGCCGAGGTTTTTCCACTTGCGCTGGCTGCCGCGGGTGGCTTCCTCGCGCGAGGCATGGAAGGGCGGGTTGCACAGGGTCAGGTCGAAGCGGTCGTCATCCTGCAGCAGGCCGCTGAGGATATGCGCGCGGTTGGCCTGCTGGCGCAGGGTGATGGCCTTGCCCAGGCCATTGGCCTGGACGATGGCCTTGGCCGATGCCAGGGCCACGGGGTCGATGTCCGAGCCGAGGAAGCGCCAGCGGTAGTCGCTGTAGCCCAGCAGCGGGTAGATGCAGTTGGCACCCACGCCGATATCCAGCGCCCGCACCTGTGCGCCTTTGGGCACTTCACCGGCATTGTCGTCGGCCAGCAGGTCGGCGGCCGCGTGGATGTAGTCGGCGCGACCGGGAATGGGTGGGCACAGGTAATCGGCGGGGATGTCCCAGTGCTGGATGCCGTACTGGGCCTTGAGCAGGGCGCGGTTGAACACCCGCACGGCTTCGGGGTTGGCGAAGTCGATGCTGGGTTTGCCGTGGGGGTTGGTGATGGTAAAGCGCGCCAGGTCAGGGTGGGCCTTGATCAGGCTGGGGAAGTCGTAACGGCCCTGGTGGCGGTTGCGCGGGTGCAGGGTGGGTTTGTCTTGGGTCATGCTCGGGTCCGGTGCTGCATGTGCTGGCCAGGCGGCCGCTGTGCGGCCCATTCGCGGCACAAGGCCGCTCCTGCAGGATAGCGGCGCCCTTGAAACCGGCGCCGTCCCTATAGGAGCGGCCTTGTGCCGCGAACGAGGGCGAAGCCCTCGCTGGTCAGATCAGCAGTGTCAAGTTACAGCGCTGCAATCCGCGCATGCTGCTCGGTGAAGTTGGCCAGGGCCTGTTCGGACTCGGCCAGCTTGGCGCGTTCCTTCTCGATCACGGCAGGCGGTGCCTTGTCGACGAAGGCGGCGTTGGACAGCTTGCCGCCAACACGTTGCACTTCGCCTTGCAGACGCTGGATTTCCTTGTTCAGGCGCGCCAGCTCGGCATCCTTGTCGATCAGGCCGGCCATTGGCACCAGTACTTGCAGGTCACCGACTAGGGCAGTGGCCGACAGCGGCGCTTCGTCGGCATCGCCGAGGACGGTGAACGACTCGACCTTGGCCAGCTTCTTCAGCAGCGCTTCGTTTTCGTGCAGGCGGCGCTGGTCGTCGGCGTTGGCGTTTTTCAGGAACAGCGGCAGCGGCTTGCCCGGGCCGATGTTCATCTCGGCGCGGATATTGCGCAGGCCGACCATCAGTTCCTTCAGCCACTCGATGTCGCCTTCGGCAGCTGCGTCGATGCGCGCTTCATTGGCCACCGGCCACGGCTGCAGCATGATGGTCTTGCCTTCGATACCGGCCAGCGGCGCGATGCGCTGCCAGATTTCTTCGGTAATGAACGGCATGAACGGGTGCGCCAGGCGCAGCGCCACTTCCAGTACGCGCACCAGGGTGCGACGGGTGCCGCGGGCGCGCTCGACCGGGGCGTTTTCGTCCCACAGTACCGGCTTGGACAGCTCCAGGTACCAGTCGCAGTACTGGTTCCAGATGAACTCGTACAGCGCCTGGCTGGCCAGGTCGAAGCGGAACTGCTCCAGCTGGCGGGTCACTTCGGCTTCGGTGCGCTGCAGTTGCGAGATGATCCAGCGGTCAGCCAACGACAGTTCGTAGGCTTCGCCGTTCTGGCCGCAGTCTTCGCCTTTGTCCAGCACGTAGCGGGCGGCGTTCCAGATCTTGTTGCAGAAGTTGCGGTAGCCTTCGACGCGGCCCATGTCGAACTTGATGTCGCGGCCAGTGGAGGCCAGCGAGCAGAAGGTGAAGCGCAGGGCGTCGGTGCCGTAGCTGGCAATACCTTCGGGGAACTCGGCCTTGGTCTGCTTGGCGATCTTCTCGGCAAGCTTGGGCTGCATCATGCCGCTGGTGCGTTTTTCCAGCAGGGCGTCGAGGGTAATGCCGTCGACGATGTCCAGCGGGTCGAGGACGTTGCCCTTGGACTTGGACATCTTCTGGCCCTGGCCGTCACGCACCAGGCCGTGCACGTACACGGTCTTGAACGGGACTTGCGGGGTGCCGTCTTCGTTCTTGATCAGGTGCATGGTCAGCATGATCATGCGCGCAACCCAGAAGAAGATGATGTCGAAGCCGGTTACCAGCACATCGGTGGAGTGGAACTTCTTGAGGAACTCGGTCTGTTCCGGCCAGCCCAGGGTGGAGAAGGTCCACAGGCCCGAGCTGAACCAGGTGTCGAGTACGTCGTCGTCCTGGCGCAGGGCCACGTCGGCGCCCAGGTTGTGCTTGGCACGCACTTCGGCTTCGTCGCGGCCAACGTAGACCTGGCCGGCCTCGTCGTACCACGCCGGGATGCGGTGGCCCCACCACAGCTGGCGGCTGATGCACCAGTCCTGGATGTCACGCATCCAGGAGAAGTACATGTTCTCGTACTGCTTGGGCACGAACTGGATGCGGCCATCTTCAACGGCAGCGATGGCAGGTTCTGCCAGCGGCTTGGTGGAAACGTACCACTGGTCGGTCAGCCACGGTTCGATGACGGTGCCCGAACGGTCTCCTTTCGGCACTTTCAGGGCGTGGTCGTCGATGCTCACCAGCAGGCCCTGGGCGTCCAGGTCGGCAACGATCTGCTTGCGCGCGACGAAGCGGTCGAGGTTGGCGTACTGGGCCGGCAGGCGGGTGTCGACCTGCTCGTTGATACTGCCGTCGAGGTTGAAGGCCTGGGCGCTGGCCAGCACGAAGGCATTCTTGTCGAAGATGTTCAGCAGCGGCAGGTTGTGGCGCTTGCCGACTTCGTAGTCGTTGAAGTCGTGAGCCGGGGTGATCTTCACGCAGCCGGTACCGAACTCGGGGTCGCAGTAGTCGTCGGCGATGATCGGGATGCGGCGGCCAACCAGCGGCAGTTCGACGAACTTGCCGATCAGCGCCTGGTAGCGTTCGTCAGTGGGGTTGACCGCAACGGCCGCGTCACCCAGCAGGGTTTCCGGACGGGTGGTGGCAACGACCAGGTAGTCCAGGCCCTCGGCGGTCTTGGCGCCGTCGGCCAGCGGGTAGCGCAGGTTCCACAGGTGGCCCTTTTCGTCGTGGTTTTCCACTTCGAGGTCGGAGATGGCCGTGTGCAGCTTGGTGTCCCAGTTGACCAGGCGCTTGCCGCGGTAGATCAGGCCGTCTTCGTGCAGGCGCACGAAAGCTTCCTTGACCGCGTCGGACAGGCCGTCATCCATGGTGAAACGCTCGCGGCTCCAGTCTACCGACGAGCCCAGACGGCGGATCTGGCGGCTGATGTTGCCACCGGACTGGTCCTTCCATTCCCAGACTTTTTCCAGGAACTTCTCGCGGCCCAGGTCATGCCGGTTCTGGCCCTTGGCTTCGAGCTGGCGCTCGACCAGCATCTGGGTGGCGATACCGGCGTGGTCGGTACCTGGCTGCCACAGGGTGTCGCGGCCTTGCATGCGGCGGAAACGGATCAGGGCGTCCATGATCGCGTTGTTGAACCCGTGGCCCATGTGCAGGCTGCCGGTCACGTTCGGCGGCGGGATCATGATGGTGTAGGACTCGCCTGCACCTTGTGGGGCGAAATAGTTCTCGGACTCCCAGGTGTTGTACCAGGAAGTTTCGATAGCGTGCGGCTGGTAGGTCTTATCCATGCGCGGCGGGACCCTGTGCATTTATTCGGGAAAGCCGGGAAGTATAACCAAGCTGGGGTGTTGAGGCGACAGCCGCTGGGGCTGCTTTGCAGCCCATTCGCGGCACAAGGCCGCTCCTACAGGGACCGCGGTGCCTGCAGAAGCGGCATTGTGCCGCGAATGGGCCGCAAAGCGGCCCCGGAATATCACTCGGTACGCTTGATCAAGCGCTCGATCCGCGCATCCAGCCGGCGCTTGATCTCGTTTTCGATATGCGGGGTGAAGTCGTTGATCACGTCCTGCATGATCATCTGCGCCGCTGCGCGCAGCTCGCTTTCCAGGTGCAGCAGGGTGTCCTGCCGGCGTGTCTGCGGGTCTTCCTCGGGCTCGACAGCGATTGGCTCGCCATCAGGCGCAGGGTTACCGGCAGGTTCTTCCAGCAGTAACGGGATCTGTTCCACCGTCTCGGTCAGCAGCGGCGGTTGCAGGTCGGCGTCGCCAAGCAGCTGGCGGATCGACTCGAGGTCATCGAGCAGATGGGCGGAGTCGGGCAAAGGGGAGGGCTTGTCCATCGTCGTCAAAGTCGCTGTAAGCGGTGGTCTTGCAGAGCATAGCCCTGTTCGCGGTAGAAACGGAATCGCTCCCGGGCTGATTGGCGGATGCCAGGCTCTTCCACCACGATTTCGGCCACCCGCTCGAACTGGCCGACGAAGCCCGGCACGCCGGCCCCCAGGTTGATCAGCAGGTCGCGGTGATCGCCCGCATTCTCAGCCAGGCCAAGGGCCACGCCGGCATCGGCATGCAGCTCGGCCAGGTCGTGGGGCACGAAGGCCTCACCCTTGAAGCGCCACAAACGCAGGTCCAGCTCGCTGCGCTGTTCTTCATCCTGGCAATGCAGATAGACCCGGTGGCCGAGGCGCCAGGCCTTTTCGCACAGTTTGCAGGCGAAATCGAGCCGCGCCGACAGCGAGTCGGTGGGCAGGATGTAAAAGTCGACTTTGCTCATGGTGGTAATCGCCGGCCGGAGGTGCGCAAGGCACCACCGGCCTCACGGCGTCAGGCGCCAGCGCGGTCCAGCAGGTACTGGGTCAGCAGGGGCACCGGGCGGCCTGTGGCGCCTTTGTCCTTGCCACCACTGATCCATGCGGTACCGGCGATGTCCATGTGCGCCCAGTTGTAGGCCTTGGCGAAGCGCGACAGGAAGCAGCCTGCGGTGATGGTGCCGGCCTTCGGCCCACCGATGTTGCCCATGTCGGCGAACGGGCTGTCCAGCTGCTCCTGGTATTCATCGAACAGCGGCAACTGCCAGGCACGGTCGTCGGCGCGCTTGCCAGCGTCGAGCAACTGGCCAACCAGGTCGTCGTTGTTACCCATCAGGCCAGTGGTGTGGCTGCCCAGGGCGACGATGCAGGCGCCGGTCAGGGTGGCGATGTCGATCACCGCCTGCGGCTTGAAGCGCTCGGCGTAGGTCAGGGTGTCGCACAGCACCAGGCGGCCTTCGGCGTCGGTGTTGAGGATTTCGACGGTCTGGCCGCTCATGGTGGTAACGATGTCACCCGGGCGGGTGGCACCGCCGCTTGGCATGTTCTCGGCACAGGCCAGCAGACACACCAGGTTGACCGGCAGTTGCAGTTCGAGCACCGCGCGCAGGGTGCCGAACACGCTGGCAGCACCGCACATGTCGTACTTCATTTCGTCCATGCCGGCGCCTGGCTTGAGGCTGATGCCGCCGGTATCGAAGGTGATGCCCTTGCCCACCAGCACGAACGGCTTGTCTGCCTTCTTGCCGCCCTGGTAGTTGAGCACGATCAGGCGGGGTGGCTGGTCGCTGCCCTGGCCCACGGCGTAGAACGCGCCCATGCCCAGGTCCTTGATCTTCTTCTCGTCCAGCACCTCGACCTTCAGCGCCTTGTGCGCCTTGCCTAGCTCCTTGGCCTGTTCGGCGAGGAAGCTTGGGTGGCACAGGTTAGGCGGCAGGTTGCCCAGGTCGCGGGTGAAGGCCATGCCGGTGGCAATGGCGCTGGCGTGCTTGACGGCGCGCTCGACCTCGGCCTGGCCGGCCTTGTCGGCCAGCAGGGTGACTTTTTTCAGGGCGCGTGGCTCGACCTTCTGGCTCTTGAAGCGGTCGAACACGTACTCGCCGTCCAGCAGGGTTTCGGCCAGCAGGCGGTATTTGCCGTAGTGTGCATCGCGGTTGTTGACCGCGACATCGTCCAGGGCCAGCACTGCATCGGCGCCATTCAGGCCCTTGAGCACGCCGGCCACGCTGGCGACCAGTTTGCGCCAGGTGCGGTCGCCCAGGGCTTCGTCCTTGCCGCTGCCTACCAGCAGCACGCGCTCGGCTTTCAGGCCCTGCAGGTTCTGCAGCAGCAGGGTCTGGCCTGGCTTGCCAGCCAGGTCGCCGCGCTTGAGCACAGCGCTGATGGCACCCTCGCTGGCCAGGTCGACAGCCTTGGCAACAGCGCCGAGCTTGCGGTTTTCACCTACCGGAATGACCAGGGTGGCGGTTTTTACGGATGCAGCAGCTACGCTTTTTACAACCAGTTCCATGTCAGGGTCCCCGAATGATCGATACGAATGGCGCTGTGTGTTCCAGCGCTCTGGACGGGCCTGGCGGCGGAGTCGCGCGCCAGCGGAAAAGCTGCCAGTTTGAGCCTGCGGCAAGCGTGCTGACAACCCCGTTATGCGCCTTCATGCGCGGCCAAGTGACAGGCGCGGTCAATCACAGGATAATGCGCGCACTTTACATGGAGGTTCGCCTTTGGCGAACCGGCATTGGTCTTGGCTGTACTAAGTCATTGTTTGGCGCCATTGCATGGCAGTCCGCCCTGACAACCCAGGAGTGTCTGGTTTGATCGTCTTTCGTTATCTGTCCCGCGAGGTCCTGGTGACCTTGAGCGCCGTCAGCGCTGTGCTGCTGGTGATCATCATGAGCGGGCGCTTCATCAAGTATCTGGCCCAGGCGGCCCAAGGCGTGCTCGACCCGGGCGTGCTGTTCCTGATCATGGGCTTCCGGCTGCCGGGTTTCCTGCAACTGATCCTGCCTTTGGGGCTGTTCCTCGGCATTCTCCTGGCGTACGGGCGGCTGTACCTGGAAAGCGAGATGACCGTGCTGTCCGCAACCGGTATGAGCCAGCAGCGCCTGTTGGGGCTGACCATGGCGCCGGCGGCGCTGGTCGCCCTGCTGGTGGCCTGGCTGAGCCTGAGCCTTGCGCCGTTGGGCGTTGCCCAGGTGCAGCAGATCATTGCCCAGCAGGACACGCTGACCGAGTTCGACACCTTGGTGCCGGGCCGCTTCCAGACCTTGCGTGACGGTTCGCGGGTGACCTACACCGAGCAGCTGTCGGACGACCGCGTCAACCTGGCCGGGGTGTTCATCTCCGAGAAGCGCTTCAACCAGGACAAGACCAAGGACCGCGCCCCATCGGTACTGGTCGCTGAAAAAGGTCACCAGGAGATCCAGGCCGACGGCAACCGCTACCTGGTGCTGGAAAACGGCTATCGCTATGACGGTAACCCGGGCCAGGCCGATTACCGCGCGATCAAGTACGACACTTATGGAGTGCTGCTGCCCAAACCGGAAGTCGCCGAGGAAGTCACCGAGCGCGAAGCCATCCCCACTTCCGAGCTGATCGGCAAGAAGGGCCTGCGAGAGCGTGCCGAGCTGCAATGGCGGCTGTCGCTGCCGATCCTGGTATTCGTCGTGACCCTGCTGGCGGTACCGCTGTCACGGGTGAACCCCCGCCAGGGCCGCTTCCTCAAGCTGCTGCCGGCAATTCTCTTGTACATGGCCTACCTGACAATGCTGATTTCCGTACGCGGCGCCCTCGAGAAGGGCAAATTGCCGATTGGCCTGGGCATGTGGTGGGTCCACGGCCTGTTCCTGCTGATCGGCCTCGGCCTGTTGTACTGGGAACCGATGCGCCTCAAGCGCGCCGCCCGTCGTGCGGAGGTGGCCCATGGGTAAGCTGGACCGCTACATCGGCCAGAGCGTACTGCTGGCCATCCTGGCGGTGCTGGGCATCATCCTCGGCCTGGCCTCGCTGTTCGCCTTCATCGACGAGATGAGCGACCTGAGTGACACCTATACGGTGATGGAGGCTGGCAACTTCGTCATGCTCACCGCACCTCGGCGGCTGTACGACATGCTGCCGATGGCCGCCCTGATCGGCTGCCTGATCGGCCTGGGCAGCTTGGCCAGCAGCAGCGAACTGACCATCATGCGTGCGGCCGGGGTGTCCATCGGCCGCATCGTCTGGGCGGTGATGAAGCCGATGCTGGTGCTGATGCTGGTCGGCCTGCTGATTGGCGAATACGTGGCGCCGGTGACCGAGAACAAGGCCCAGGCCGACCGTTCCCTGGCCCAGGGCGGTGGTGAGGCGCAAAGCTCCAAGCGCGGCATGTGGCACCGCCAGGGTGAAGAGTACGTGCACATCAACGCCGTGCAGCCCAACGGCCTGCTGCTGGGCGTGACCCGCTACCGCTTCGACAGCGAGCGCAAGATTGTCACCTCGAGCTTTGCCCGCCGTGCGCAGTACCAGAACGACCACTGGCTGCTCGCTGATGTGCGTACCACCTATTTCCGTGGCGACCACACCGAGGTGGTCAACGCGCCGGAGGAGCGCTGGGATGTTTCGCTCACGCCAGAACTGCTCAATACGGTGATCCTGGCGCCGGAGTCGCTGTCCATTACCGGGTTGTGGGATTACATTCACTACCTATCCGACCAGGGCCTGAACAATGCCCGTTACTGGTTGGCGTTCTGGACCAAGGTGCTGCAGCCGATGGTCACCGCGGCGCTGGTGCTGATGGCGATTTCCTTCATCTTCGGCCCGCTGCGCTCGGTCACCCTTGGCCAGCGCGTGTTCACCGGTGTACTGGTGGGCTTCGTGTTCCGCATCGCCCAGGACCTGCTGGGGCCATCCAGCCAGGTGTTCGGCTTCCCGCCGCTGCTGGCGGTGGTGATCCCGGCGGGGATCTGCGCCTTGGCCGGTGTCTGGCTGTTGCGTCGGGCAGGATAGTGGCCTGAGTTGTACAAAAAAGCCGACCTCAGTGTCGGCTTTTTCACGGGTGTTGCCTGTTCAGGCCTCTTCGCGGGTAAACCCGCTCCCACAGGGATCGCATGGGGTTCGAATCCTGTGCTGTACCTGTGGGAGCGGGTTTACCCGCGAAGAGGCCAGCACAGGCAGCACAACGCTCGGATCATTTCTTTTGCTTCGGTACCCGCACCAGCTGGCTTTCCGAATAGATGTCATGCCAGCCACGCTTTCGCTTGTCGATCAACACCCAGAAAAAACCCAGCCCCAGACACAGCCATGAGGCAATCGATACCACGAAGCGCAACAACGCCTGCCACAGGCTGATGGCCGAACCATCGGCGTTCTGCACGCGCAAGCCCCACACCTGCATGCCCAGCGTCTGCCCGCCATGGGTCCAGAACTTGGCAAAGAAGCCGAACAAGGCGAACAGCAGTACCGTCGACAATAGCGGGTCGCCATCCAGTGCGCCGGCTTCGGTCAGCTCTCGCATGCGCGCTTCGCCGATGATCGCCATCTGGATCAGCTTGTAGGCACCGGCTGTCACGATGAGCAGCGCAGTACATAGCAGGAAGTCATAGAACATCGCGGCCAGTCGTCGGCCCAGGCCAGCAGCGGGGAAGTCGCCTTGAGGGATAAGGTGGGGCTTGGGCATCGCTCGGCAACTCCAGGGGGAAAAGCTCATTCTATGGAATCGCAAGCAAAAAAAAGCCCCTGCGCGTCAACGCAGGGGCTCTTTTTTAGAAGTATCAGGCTTCAGCCTGGACTTCGTCAGCCTGCATGCCTTTTTGGCCCTGCACAGCAACGAAGGTCACTTTCTGGCCTTCTTTCAGGCTCTTGAAGCCGTTGCCCTGGATGGCGCGGAAGTGCACGAACAGATCCGGACCGCTTTCTGGGGTGATGAAACCGTAACCTTTTTCGTCATTGAACCACTTGACGGTACCGTTCTGACGCTCAGCCATTGTCTTATTTCCTATGAAACTTAAATTTTGATGACAGTTTCTTCTGCATTGTTTGTAAGCAAAAGACTACTGGGCTGGGTTGCAGGAAAGTAAGAGACGTCGAACGGGTTGTAGCAGATTGCGGCTACTGGCCCAGGTCACGAACTGTTGCGACCCATGCAAACACAGTGCAGTGACTCTACGACAACTCCCGAGCGAAAAACAAGCCCTTGGTCGAATGGAAAATCGGCCGCTTGCCGATAACCGACCAATTTGTCGGAAACGGCGTGGCGCCTGGCCTGGCGCCATGTTCAAAAGTTATTGGGCAGGTTCGAAAACGAATATGTCGAACCTGGCCACAACCTTCACAATGCCGTTTCAACCACGGTAGTAACGTTGCGCCACGAAAGGCATTTTGCTGACTTTCAAGGCAACCTTCTTGCCGCGCACCACGGCAAACAGTGCGGTGTCGAGTGCAGCATGTTCACTATCGATATAACCCATTGCAACAGGTGCGCCGAGTGTCGGGCCAAAGCCGCCGCTGCACACTTTACCTACCGGCTTATCGTTTGCATCGACAATATCCGCGCCTTCACGTACTGGCGTACGCTCCTGCGGCAACAGGCCGACACGTTTGCGCGCCACACCGTCGCGCTGGTGGGCAAAGATCGCTTCAGCGCCGGGGAAGCCGGCCGCACGTGCACCGTCGGCACGGCGCACCTTGGAAATCGCCCACAGCAGGCTCGCTTCGATCGGGGTGGTCTCGGTATTC
Source organism: Pseudomonas sp. BN505 (assembly GCF_029873175.1). Classification (NCBI taxonomy): domain Bacteria; kingdom Pseudomonadati; phylum Pseudomonadota; class Gammaproteobacteria; order Pseudomonadales; family Pseudomonadaceae; genus Pseudomonas; species Pseudomonas sp. BN505. The sequence continues at coordinate 189,093 of NZ_SSOI01000032.1, read as the reverse complement.
ATGTCATGGCCGTACAGGCACAGGCCGGCTTCCAGGCGCAGCGAGTCGCGTGCGCCCAGGCCGATAGGCTGTACTTCGGGCTCGGCCAGCAGGCGGCGGGCCAAGGCTTCGGCGGCCTGGACCGGTACCGAAATTTCGTAGCCGTCTTCGCCGGTGTAGCCTGAGCGGCTGACGAAGCAGTCTTCACCCAGCAGCTTTACCGGGCGGAACTGCATGAAGGTCATGCCGGCCACTTCCGGGGCCAGGCGCTCCAGCACCTTGACCGCTGCCGGCCCTTGCAGGGCAAGCAGGGCACGTAGTTCGAACAGCGGCTGCACCTCGCAACGGCTGCCGATGTGCGCTTGCAGGTGGGCCAGGTCCTGGTCCTTGCAGGCGGCGTTGACCACCAGGAACAGGGTGTCGTCGCCCAGGTTGGCAACCATCAGGTCGTCGAGAATGCCGCCTTGTTCATTGGTGAACATGGCGTAGCGCTGCATGCCCACCGGCAGGTCGATGATATCCACCGGCACCAGGCTTTCCAGGGCCTGGGCGGCATCGGCTCCGCGCAGGATGATCTGGCCCATGTGCGAGACATCGAACAGGCCGGCCTGCTCGCGGGTGTGCAGGTGTTCCTTGAGCACGCCCAGCGGGTACTGCACGGGCATGTCGTAGCCGGCAAACGGCACCATGCGCGCACCCAGTTCCAGGTGCAGGGCGTGCAGTGGGGTCTTGAGCAGTGTTTCGGACATCGGTGACTCCTTGGTTTTATTGTTGGGTCAACATTCGATGATGTTGACGGCAAGACCGCCGCGGGCGGTCTCCTTGTATTTGCTTTTCATGTCGGCGCCGGTCTGGCGCATGGTGCGGATGACCTTGTCGAGCGACACGAAGTGCTGACCGTCGCCGCGCAAGGCCATGCGTACCGCGTTGATCGCCTTCACCGAGCCCATGGCGTTGCGCTCGATGCAGGGCACCTGCACCAGCCCGCCTATCGGGTCGCAGGTCAGGCCAAGGTTGTGTTCCATGCCTATTTCGGCTGCGTTCTCCACCTGCTGCACGCTTCCGCCCATCACTTCGCACAGCGCGCCGGCGGCCATTGAACAGGCCACGCCGACTTCACCCTGGCAGCCCACTTCGGCGCCGGAGATGGAGGCGTTCTCCTTGTACAGGATGCCGATCGCTGCGGCGGTGAGCAGAAAACGCACCACCCCGTCGTCGCTGGCGCCCGGCACGAAGCGCATGTAGTAGTGCAGTACCGCCGGGACGATGCCCGCCGCGCCATTAGTGGGCGCGGTAACCACACGCCCGCCATTGGCGTTTTCCTCGTTCACCGCCAGGGCATATAGGTTGACCCAGTCGAGCACCGACAGCGCATCGCGCAGGCTGGCCTCCGGGTGACGGCTCAGCTGGCGATACAGGGCTGGCGCCCGCCGCTTGACCTTGAGCCCGCCCGGCAGGATGCCTTCATGCTGGCAGCCGGCTTCGACGCAATCCTGCATCACCTGCCAGATACGCAGCAGCCCGGCGCGGGTCTCCGCCTCCGGGCGCCAGGCGGCCTCGTTGGCCAGCATCACCTGGCTTACCGACAGGTTCTGCGTGGTGCAGTGGCCAAGCAGTTCCTTGGCGGTCTTGAACGGGTAGGGCAGCACGGTGCTGTCCTCGACGATACGGTCGTGGCCTGCGGCATCCTCGTCGACCACGAAACCACCGCCCACCGAATAGTATTCGCGGCTGCGGATTTGCAGGCCGGCGTCGTCGAAGGCGCGGAAGATCATGCCGTTGGGGTGGTAGTCCAGCGGCTTGCGGATCATTGCCAGGTGCTGCTTTTCGATGAACGCAATGCGCTGTTCGCCCAGCAGGTTGATGTGGCCGCTGTCGCGGATGGCCTGCAGGCGGCCTGGGACGGAGCCGGTGTCGACGGTGTCGGGGTGTTCACCTTCAAGGCCTAGCAGTACGGCCTTGTCACTGCCGTGGCCCTTGCCGGTGGCGCCCAGGGAGCCATACAGCTCGGCCTTGACGCTAACCGTGCTGTGCAGCAGGCCGTCGCGGCGCAGGCCTTCGGCGAAACGTGCGGCAGCACGCATCGGGCCGACCGTATGGGAGCTGGAGGGGCCGATGCCGATCTTGAACAGGTCGAAGACGCTCAGTGACATGGTGGTTCCTCCAGCCAGGAAAATTAGGCGGACGGTGAACCCTGTGGGAGCGGGCGTGCCCGCGAATGCGTCGGTGAAGTCATCATCGCATTCGCGGGCGCGCCCGCTCCCACAGAGGTCCACACCTCAAGTCAGGTAGCGGGCCTGAGAGCAATCAGGCGTCCTGATAGCTCTCGATCGACGGGCAAGCGCACACCAGGTTGCGGTCTCCGAACACGTTGTCGACCCGGCCGACCGGCGGCCAGTACTTGCTTTCCACCAGGCTTGGCAGCGGGTAGACCGCCTGCTCGCGGCTGTAGCCGTGGGCCCACTCGCCAACCAGCTCGGCCGCCGTGTGCGGGGCGTTCTTGAGCGGGTTGTCGTCCTTGTCCAGGCTACCGCTTTCGACCGCACGGATTTCTTCGCGGATCTGGATCATCGCGTCGCAGAAGCGGTCCAGTTCTTCCTTGGCCTCACTTTCGGTCGGTTCGATCATCAGCGTGCCGGCCACCGGGAAGGACATGGTCGGGGCGTGGAAACCGAAGTCGATCAGGCGCTTGGCCACGTCGTCGACGCTGATGCCGCTGGTGTCTTTCAGTGGGCGCAGGTCGAGGATGCACTCGTGGGCCACCAGGCCATTGCCACCGGTATACAGAACAGGATAGTGCTCTTCCAGGCGGCGGGCGATGTAGTTGGCGTTGAGGATCGCCATCTGCGAAGCACGCTTGAGGCCGGCACCGCCCATCATGCGGATGTACATCCAGGTGATTGGCAGGATGCTGGCGCTGCCGAACGGTGCGGCGCACACCGCCCCTTCGGTGTTTTCCAGCTGCGCATGGCCAGGCAAGAACGGCGCCAGGTGCGACTTGACGCCAATCGGGCCAACGCCCGGGCCGCCGCCACCGTGGGGGATGCAGAAGGTCTTGTGCAGGTTCAGGTGGGACACGTCGCCGCCGAACTTGCCCGGGGCGCACAGGCCGACCATGGCGTTCATGTTGGCGCCGTCGATGTACACCTGGCCACCGTTGTCGTGGATGATCGCGCAGATTTCGCCGATCGCTTCCTCGAACACACCGTGGGTCGACGGGTAGGTGATCATGATCGCGGCCAGGCGCTCGCGGTGCTCGATGGCCTTGGCGCGCAGGTCCTCGACATCGACGTTGCCGCGGGCGTCACAGGCGGTGACGACTACGCGCATGCCAGCCATGTGTGCGGTGGCCGGGTTGGTGCCGTGGGCCGACGACGGGATCAGGCAGATGTCGCGGTGGCTTTCGCCACGGCTGCGGTGGTAGGCACGGATGGCCAGCAGGCCTGCGTACTCGCCTTGGGAGCCGGCGTTGGGCTGCAGCGACACGGCGTCATAGCCGGTGGCGGCGCACAGCATGGCTTCCAGCTCGGTGGTCATCTGCAGGTAGCCCTGGCTCTGCGCGGCCGGGGCGAACGGGTGCAGGTTGCCGAACTCGGCCCAGGTAACCGGGATCATTTCACTGGCCGCGTTCAGCTTCATGGTGCACGAGCCCAGCGGGATCATGCTGCGGTCCAGTGCCAGGTCCTTGTCGGCCAGGCGGCGCAGGTAGCGCATCAGCTCGGTTTCGCTGTGGTAACGGTTGAACACCGGGTGTTCGAGGATGGCCGACTGGCGCAGCAGGGCGGCAGGCAGCAGCGAACCGGTGCTGGCAGCCAGGGCGGCGAAGTCAGGCTGGGCCTTGTCGTCACCGAACAGCTGCCACAGGGATTCTACGTCTGCCTGGCTGCTGGTTTCGTCCAGCGACAGGCCCACGTGGGCGGCGTCGACCTGGCGCAGGTTGATGCCCTGGGCGCGTGCATTGTCATGCAGGGTTGCGGTGGCAGTGCCAGTAGCCAGGGTCAGGGTGTCGAAGGCGCTGGCGCCCACTACCTGGACGCCCAGCGTCTTCAGGCCGGCGGCCAGGATCGCGGTCAGTGCATGGGTGCGTTCGGCAATGCGCTTGAGGCCGGCCGGGCCGTGGTAAACGGCGAACATGCTGGCGATGTTGGCCAGCAGCACCTGGGCGGTGCAGATGTTGCTGGTGGCCTTTTCGCGGCGGATGTGCTGCTCGCGGGTCTGCATGGCCAGGCGCAGGGCGGTTTTGCCGAAGCGGTCGATCGATACGCCGACCAGGCGGCCCGGCATGTCGCGCTTGAACGCGTCCCGGGTGGCGAAGTAAGCCGCGTGCGGGCCACCGAAGCCCAGTGGTACGCCAAAACGCTGGGCGCTGCCGATGGCCACGTCGGCGTCGAATTCGCCCGGCGGGGTCAACAGGGTAAGGGCCAACAGGTCGGCGGCCACGGCGACCAGGGCGTTGGCGGCGTGGAAGCGCTGAACCACTTCACGGTAGTCAAACACTTCACCGTTGCTGGCGGGGTATTGCAGCAGGGCGCCGAAGAAGGCACTCACATCACCCAGCTCACGCTCGTCGCCGACCACCACCTCGATACCCAGCGGTTCGGCACGGGTGCGCAGCACGTCGAGGGTTTGCGGGTGGCAGTGCACGGAGGCGAAGAAGGCGTGGCTGGCCTTGTTCTTCGACAGACGCTTGCAGAAGGTCATGGCCTCGGCTGCAGCAGTAGCTTCGTCGAGCAGGGAGGCGTTGGCGATCGGTAGGCCGGTCAGGTCGCTGATCAGGGTCTGGAAGTTCAGCAGCGCTTCCAGGCGGCCTTGGGAAATTTCTGGCTGGTACGGGGTGTAGGCGGTGTACCAGGCCGGGTTTTCCAGCAGGTTGCGCAGGATCGGCGCCGGGGTGTGGGTGTTGTAGTAGCCCTGGCCGATGTAGCTTTTGAACAGTTGGTTCTTGCCGGCGATGGCCTTGAGCGCGGCGAGCGCGTCGGCTTCGCTCTGGCCGTCGTGCGAGCCCAGTACGCTGGTGCCCTTGATGCTGTCGGGAATGACTGCGGCCGTCATGGCGTCCAGCGAGTCGAAGCCCAGGGCGGCGAGCATGGCCTGCTCGTCAGCGGCGCGCGGGCCGATGTGACGGGCAATGAATTCGTTGGCGGTGCTGAGGTTGATGGTCATGGCGGGGTTCCTCAGGCGTCGTCGTTGGCTTTGATCAGGCGGTCGTAGGCGTCCTGGTCGAGCAGGGCGGTGACTTCGCTCATGTCGGCCGGGTTGAAGCGGAAGAACCAGCCTTCCCCCATCGGGTCTTCGTTGACCAGTTCAGGGCTGCTTTCGAGCTGGCTGTTGACCTCGACCACTTCGCCGGTCAGCGGCATGTACACGCCGCTGGCGGCCTTGACCGACTCGACGGTGGACGCTTCGCTGCCTTTCTCATACTGCTGCAACTCGGGCAGTTGCACGAAAACCACATCGCCAAGGGCGTTCTGGGCGTAGGCAGTGATGCCCACGGTGACGCTACCATCGGCTTCGACGCGCAGCCATTCGTGATCTTCAGTGAAACGCAACTCGCTCATGGGGAATCCTCGGGAAGCAGGGCGTTGGGCGCGGTGGCTCCGCGCTCTTGGGTTGGGATTCTCTAAGCAAAAATACGGCCAGTTAGTAAAAACCCATATAAAACAATTAGTTAGACAGTTTCTTGAATTGTCATCTGGTTTTCATGGAACGAAAACGCTACAGATGGCAGAGCAGGAAAAACCGTTTGGGCATCAAACCCCTGTGGAGGCGCTCTTGAATGGGTGTGTATTGATTTCGTTGCACTGTAACTAAATCGATACATGCCCATTCGTACGCGGCCTGCCACTTGCATTGCAACTTGCCGACAATCACCCTGGTTCAGGCGAGACGATTGATCGTGTCGAAAAAGCCGTGATCGAAGCCATTGAGCAGCGTATTACACGCGTCCAAGGCGGTCAGTGGGGAACGGGTCACTCCGGCAAGGTAGGCGCCCATTCCAAGTAGTTCGCATGCTTGGGGATCGACCTCGGGTAGCACTGACAGCAGTGGCGCCAATGCGGCGCCGATACTCAGCGAAGGCAAAAAGAGCCCGCCGGGGATGCCCGAAAGATACGAAACGACATTGGAATGTTGCTAGGCGGGCGAACTTGCTCTGGTCGCGGATGCTGCTCTGCGTATGCTCCATACACCCCAGGTCAAGCCCAGTACGGCCGCGATCAACGACGCGGACAGAACGCCAAGTTTCGCTGCTCCCAGTGAGCCAGGGTCGACGAAGGCGAGGTTGGCGATGAAGATCGACATGGTGAAGCCGATGCCGGCCAGCAGCCCAACCAGGATGATGCTACGCCAGTTGACGTCAGCGGGAAGTACGCACCAGCCCAGGCGGACCATCAGCCAACTGACACACACGATGCCCAAGGGCTTGCCAGCGACCAGTGCGACAGCCACGGCGATCATGACCCACTGGGGGGCCTCGGCGGACAGGTCTACGCCCGAAAGGCTGACGCCGGCATTGGCCAAGGCAAACACAGGCATGATGCCGAAAGCTACCCAAGGGTGCAGGGCGCCTTGCATGCGTACCACCGGCGGCACCAGTTCGCGCTGCGCCAGACGCAGTCGTTTCAAAGGGTCGATGAGGTCGCTGGCATCTTGCTCGGGGGCTTTGGCCCGCCCCAGCAATTCTCCGGTGAAACGGGTAATTGCATCCAGTGGCCGCTCACGCATCGGCATGGCGGTCACCGGTGTCATCAGGCCCAGCACAACGCCTGCGAGGGTGGGGTGGGCACCGGTCAACAAGATGCCCAGCCAGACCAGAGCGCCAGGAACGATATAGGCGTAGGCCGTACCCACGCCGATCTTCTGCAGCCCGACCACCATTAGCAGGCCGATCACGGCAACGCCGAAACCGCTGTAATCAAGGCCGCCTGAATAGAAGAATGCGATGATCAGGACTGCGATGATGTCATCGATGATTGCCAGGGCGAGCAGAAACACCCGTACGTTGGACGGGATGGATTTGCCGAGCAGCGCCAATACGCCGACCGCAAATGCGATATCCGTGGCGGTTGGAACTGCCCAGCCTTGTTGTTCTGCCGACGCGTGGCCAAAACTCAGGTAGAGAAGTGCGGGCACCGCTACCCCGCCGACGGCGGCTGCCATGGGCAGCGTGGCCTGGCGCAGGCTGGACAGGGCGCCCTCGTGGATCTCCCGGCGGATTTCCATGCCAACGACCAGGAAGAAGATGGTCATCAGGCCGTCATTGATCCAGAAATGCAGGGACTGCGAATAGACCAGCGAACCCACGCCGATCGTCAAAGGGGTATGCCAGAGGGCTTCATAACTGTCGGCAGACGGGGAGTTCGCCCAGACCAGGGCGGCGACGGCGGCAATCAGTAGAACAACGCCGCTGACCGCTTCAATGTGTACAAAGCGTTCAAGGTTGGCGAAGGCACGCTCGGCCAGCTTCTGGGCGCGAGGCATTTCTTTTTTTTGCATAGGCGCAGGTACTCCCGCATGGCGGCCCGACCTGCGCTGTTTTTTAACCTGCCTCACTGCACTGTGCAGTTGGCACCCGTCCGGTAGTCTACCGAACAACCGTTCTCAGGTGAACCAAGCGGGTTGCGTAATCAAGCGTTGCCAGGCCCCGCCACACCCGCCAAACGGCCGGTGGCTGGCAGCGTCGCCTGCGCAATATCGCCATGATGCCGCCAGGATTACGACATCATGGCGTGGAGCCGCGACGATGTAATTGGCGATTTTCTCGATCAGTCTGCCTAGAACCGCCAGAACGCAGGAGAGACCAGAACCAGTATGGTGAGGATTTCGAGTCGTCCAAGCAGCATGCCGATTGTCAGCAACCACTTGGCAGCGTCCGACAACGAGGCGAAATTACCCGCAGGACCGATAATCGTACCCAGGCCTGGCCCAACGTTGCACACGGCGGTGGCAGCACCGCTCAACGCCGTTGTCCAGTCGAGCCCGAGCAGTGACAGACCAAGGGCGATGACCGCGATGGTAACCGAGAAAAAGAACGAGAACGTCAACAAGGAGCGCACGATCTCTTCATCGATGGGGTGCCCATTGTATTTCTTCGAAATCGTTGCGCGCGGATGAATCAACTGTTTCAGGCTGCTCACCAGCAAGGCCGCGGCGACCTGGAAACGAAATATCTTCAAGCCGCCAGCCGTAGAGCCTGAGCAGCCACCGACGAACGTCAGGTAAAAGAACAGCATGACGGCGAAGCTACCCCAGAGCGTGTAATCACCCAAGGCGACGCCCGTTGTGGTCACCACCGAGGTCACGTTGACCGCGACGATACGAAACGCATCCCACCATGACAGGTCGCTGTGCCAGCACAGCCAGGTTCCGACCGTAAGCCACACGAAGACGAGGAAACCGATAAAGCCGCGGACTTGATGGTCCTTGAGCAGGATGCGCCGATGGCCACGCAGGGTGGCGACATACAGGGTGAAGGGCAAGCTGCCGAGGATCATGATGACCACGGCCACCCAATGCACCCCCGGCTGCACCCAATGCCCCAGCGAGGCATCCGAGGTTGAAAAGCCGCCGGTTGAAATCAGCGACATCGAATGGTTGATAGCCTCGAACGGGGTCATGCCGACAGCCCACAACGCCAATGCACCCAGCGTTGTCAGGCCCAGGTAGACCAGCAGGATGACCTTGGCCGCCACATGTGAACGCGGCGTTACCTTGTCGGACCAGTCTGATGACTCGGTCTGGAACAGGCGCATGCCGCCTACGCGCAGCAGGGGCAGGATCGCCACGGCCATGCCGATAAAGCCGATGCCCCCCAGCCAATGCAGCAGCGAACGCCAGATCAGCAGCCCTGGCGATGCACTATCCAGCCCAGTCAGCACTGTCGAGCCGGTGGTGGTAATCCCTGACATGGTCTCGAAGAAAGCGTCCGTGTAACTGATGTGCCGAATGAACACCATCGGCAGGGCCGCAAAGGCGCACACGACGACCCAGCTTGCGGTGGTGAGGAAGTACATGTCCCTGGCCCGCAACTGCGGTGTCTCGGGAACGCCTCGCGCCACCATGACCAGGCCGGCGCACAGGGCGATCAGGCTCGACCAGACGAACGCCCCCAGGTCGTCGCTGCGGTTATACAGCAGCAGTGTCAGCATCGGGATCACCATGCTGACAGCCAACGTGATCAGGAATACACCGATGATAAAAGCTATGAAACGCAATGCTGGAAGCGTCATCGAGTGGGCTCGTCTGGACAAAGGCGGCAGTATTGCGTGCTCTACGGTAGTGTCGAGTAAAAAAGTCGTAAAGCCCTGCGCGTTCGCCCGGTCATGCCCAGTAGTGGCTACATGGATGGTTGGATGTTTTAACTCACGCTAAAAAGGGTAATGCCAGGTACAGCTTGATCACGATGACATTGATGATATCGATGAAGAACGCCCCTACCATCGGCACTACCAGGAAGGCGATGTGCGAGGCGCCGTAGCGCTGGGTGACTGCCTGCATGTTGGCGATGGCCGTCGGCGTTGCCCCCAGGCCGAAACCGCAGTGCCCGGCAGCCAGTACTGCCGCATCGTAGTTGCGGCCCATCACCCTGAACGTCACGAAGATCGCGAACAGTGCCATGACCAGTGTTTGCGTGGCCAGCAATATGAAGAAGGGTAAGGCCAGTGCGGCCAGGTCCCACAACTTCAGCGACATCAAGGCAATGGCCAGGAACAGGGACAGACTGACATTGCCCAAGACCGAAACTTCCCGCTCGAATACACGGTAGAAGCCGAATGCGGAAAGACCGTTGCGCAACAACACGCCGACGAACAATACGCACACGAAGGTCGGTAATTCAAATGCAGTGCTTTTCAATAAACCGTGAAGCAGGGTGCCCGCCAGCAAGCTGACGGCAATCAGGGCCAAGGTTTCGATGAATGAAGATGATGTAATCAGGCGCTCTTTATTCGGCTGCTCAAAGCCTTTTGGCAGTTGGGGGGCTTCTTCTTCGCTACCGTGCGTCTTTACCCGCTTGATCAGCAGCCTGGCAACCGGGCCGCCAATCAGGCCGCCCAATACCAGGCCGAAAGTGGCAGAGGCCATCGCCAGTTCGGAGGCCGAAGGCAGGCCAAATTTTTCAGTGAACGTCGCGCCCCAGGCGGCGCCTGTGCCGTGGCCACCGGAGAGGCTGATCGAACCCGCCAGCAGGCCCATCAACGGGTCGAGCCCCAAGGCCGTTGCCAGGCCGATGCCCATGGCGTTCTGCACCAGGAGCAAGCCAGTCACCACCAGCAGGAACACGGCGACCACGCGCCCGCCTTTCTTCAGGCTGGCGAAGTCTGCACTCAAACCGATGGTGGCGAAGAACGCCAGCATCAACGGGGTTTGCAATGAGGTATCAAACTGGACCTGTATATCGAAGCTGCGTAATGCCAAGAGTGCCAAGGCAACGACCAATCCGCCTGCAACAGGTTCGGGGATATTGTAAACGCGCAGGAAACCAATACGCGCGACCAGCCCGCGCCCCAGTAGCAGTACTAAAGAGGCGGCTACAAGTGTCCCGTAAAAATCGAGTTCAAACATCAAGGTACTCTTCGTTCAAGGTGACATGCGAGATTACGATGTCACCATTCTACGGCGAGCACTCCAGTCAATTGCGGCTACGCGGCTAGGAAAAGTCTGAATGAGCTGTCGGTTTTGACGACACGCTTCAAAGTTTCCCGGGTATTCCATATTTACGCAGTCGCTGGGCAATAGCGGTATGCGAAGTTTGCAAGCGCCCGGCCAGTTGCCGCGTCGACGGGTAACTGGCATACAGGCGCTGTAACAGTTCCCGCTCGAAATCACCCACGGCCTGTTCCAGGCTGGCCACTTCGCCGTCCTGCCCGCGGGCCACCGAGGTGCCGGCAATGTCCAGGTCGCCGATATCCACCAGGTTGCCCTCGCAGATGGCTGCAGCGCGGAAAATCACGTTCTGTAGCTGGCGCACGTTGCCCGGCCAAGGGTTGGCCAGCAGTGCAGAGTGGGTGGCGGGGGTCAGCCGGCAGGCTGGGCGCTGGATCTGCGTGCAGGCTTGCTGCATGAAGAAGTGCGCCAGCATCAGGATGTCCTGGCCCCTGTCGCGCAGGGGCGGTACCTGCAGGTTGAGCACGTTGAGGCGGTAGAACAGGTCTTCGCGGAAGCTGCCTTCGGCGACCATGCGCTCCAGGTCGCGGTGGGTGGCGCTGATGATGCGCACGTCCACCTTCACTTCGCGGTCACCGCCCACCCGACGGAAGCTGCCATCGCTTAGAAAACGCAGCAGCTTGGCCTGCAAATACGGTGACATTTCGCCAATTTCATCAAGGAACACCGTGCCCTGGTTGGCCAGCTCCATCAGCCCGGGCTTGCCACCGCGTTGCGCGCCGGTGAAGGCGCCAGGGGCGTAACCGAACAACTCGCTCTCGGCCAGGCTTTCGGGCAGTGCGGCACAGTTCAGGGCCAGGAACGGTGCCGCATGGCGGCTGCTGATGGCATGGCAGGCGCGGGCCACCAGCTCTTTACCGGTGCCGGTTTCGCCATGCACCAGCAGCGGTGCATCGAGCGCCGCCACGCGCAGGGCGCGGGCCTTGAGCGTGCGGATGGCGGGCGACTCGCCGAGCAGGGCATCGAAGCCTTCGGCGTGGTCGTGGTGCAGGGCCGACAGGCGTTCGCCCATGCGCGTTGGGGGGTACAGCGTCAGCAGGCCACCGGCGTTGGTGATCGGCATGGCGTCCAGCAGCAGGCTCTGGCCGTTGAGCTGCATCTCGCGCATGGGCAGGTGGAAGTTGTTGTCCAGCAGCGCTTGCAGCAGCGCGGGGTCGCCAAACAGTTCCCCCACCGAGCGCCCGGCGGATTCGCGGCCGCACAGGGCGATCAGCGCCGGGTTGGCCAGCAGCACCAGGCCTGCGCTGTCCACTGCCAGCACCGGGTCGCTCATTGCTGCCAGCAGGGCATCGAGCTGCAGGTGACGACGCTGACCCGGGAGGATGTCGACCACGTCCACCGATTGCACGCCCTGCACCTCGAACAGTGCGTCATGCAGTTCTTCGAGCACGGCGGGGCTGAGGGTGGGGGCGTCGATGTAGACGTTCGGCGGGACCATCTCCACGGCGTCCAGGTTGAGGTGGCGGGCACCGAGCAGGGCGAGGACTTCCTGGGTGATGCCGACGCGGTCGATGAAGCTGACGTGGATGCGCATGAGGAGGCGAAAGGTGGTGGCCGGGGAGGGCGGTAGTATGCCTTAACATCGCCGGGGCCGCTGTGCGGCCCCATCGCGACACAAGGCCGCTCCCACAAAGTTTATGCATTCTCCTGTAGGAGCGGCCTTGTGCCGCGAATGGGCTGCAAAGCAGCCCCGAGATCTTGAATTCACTCGAGATGTTCAGGCTTGATCGGGTCTCCCGATTTCACATCGAGCTTTTCGCGAATGTCCGCAAACATATAGTCGTAGAGTTTGTGCGGCGAGCTCAGGGTCTCGAATTTCTTCGGCGGCGCCAGATACGACTGCGCCTTGCGAGTCAGCAGCATGAGAAAGCTTGGCAGCACCTGGTCCTTGGCGAGGAAGAACTTTTCTTCCACAGGCTTGCCTTCGATGCTGCCATGCATGCGGAACTGAATGCCTCTGCCTTCCTTGGGGTCCGACGCTGCTTCGTACTCGATGTTCAGGTCATAGCTGTGGTCGGTATTGTTCAGCGCAGTGCGCTCGATGTGTACATGACCGGGGTGGTACTGGGCCATGGCTAGCTCCTTTGGAAGGTCGAAAACGGCGGGCACCTGGCGCCCGCCAACTGCATTCAACGGTAGCTGATCCCAGGCTTCGCGGTGGAAACCCGTGTGCCGGCAGTACCTTTGACAATGTCTTCAATGTTTTCCAGCGAACTGATTACCGCCACCTTGCCGGTGTTGCGGGCAAAGTCACTGGCCGCTTGCACCTTCGGCCCCATGGAGCCTGCGGCGAAGCCAAGGCGTTCGAGTTCGTCCGGATGAGCCTGGGCAATGGCCTTCTGCGTCGGCTTGCCCCAGTCAATGTAGGCTGCATCGACGTCAGTGGCGATAATCAGAAGGTCGGCTTCCAGTTGCTCGGCCAGCAGTGCCGAGCACAGGTCCTTGTCGATCACCGCTTCGATACCTTTGAGCTTGCGGTTTTCATCGTACATGGTGGGGATGCCGCCACCGCCTGCGCAAATCACGATGCTGTTTTTTTCCAACAGCCACTTGATCGGGCGGATTTCGAAGATGCGCTTGGGTTTCGGGCTGGCCACCACACGGCGGTACTTGTCGCCATCGGCCTTGACCACCCAGCCTTTCTCCTTGGCCAGGCGCTCGGCCTCTTCCTTGCTGTAGACCGGGCCGATGAACTTGGTCGGGTCCTTGAAGGCGGGGTCGTTGGCGTCCACTTCCACCTGGGTCAGCAGGGTGGCGAACGGCACCTCGAAGGCCAGCAGGTTGCCCAGTTCCTGTTCGATCATGTAGCCGATCATGCCTTCGGTTTCGGCACCCAGCACGTCCAGTGGGTAAGCCTCGTCAGGCTTGTAGGACAGTGCCTGAAGCGACAGCAGCCCGACTTGCGGACCGTTGCCGTGGGCGATGACCAGTTCGTTGCCAGGGTGAATCTTGGCGATCTGTTCGGTGGCGGTGCGGATATTGGCGCGCTGGTTGTCAGCGGTCATGGGCTCGCCGCGACGCAGCAGGGCGTTGCCGCCCAATGCAACAACGATACGCATGGGGAATGTCCTTTACGCAGATGGGGTGAGCACCTCGATCCTTTGTGGGAGCTGGCTTGCCGGCGATCACCGGCGAAGCCGGTGCCATGCACCGGGTTGCCTGCATCGCCGGCAAGCCAGCTCCCACAGGAGCGGGGTGGTTGTCAGAGGTCAGCCAGGGTCGACACCAGGATCGCTTTGATGGTGTGCATGCGGTTTTCCGCCTGCTCGAAGGCGATGCAGGCCGGCGACTCGAACACGTCGTCAGTCACTTCGATGCCGTTGGCCAGGTCCGGGTATTGTTCGGCGATCTGCTTGCCTACCTTGGTGTCGGAGTTATGGAACGCCGGCAGGCAGTGCATGAACTTGGTCCGTGGGTTGCCAGTGGACTTCATCAGCTCGGCATTCACCTGGTAAGGCTTGAGCTGCTTGATGCGCTCACCCCAGGCTTCGATCGGCTCGCCCATCGATACCCATACGTCGGTATGAACAAAGTCCACACCCTTGACCGCCGCTTTCGGGTCTTCGGTGAGGGTGATGCGGGCGCCGCTTTCCTCAGCGTACTTCTTGCAGCGCTCGACCAGGTCGTCATGCGGCCAAAGTGCCTTTGGCGCGGCGATGCGCACATCCATGCCGAGCTTGGCGCCAATCAGCAGCAGCGAGTTGCCCATGTTGTTGCGGGCGTCGCCCAGGTAGGCGTAGCTGATGTCGTGCAGCGGCTTGTCGCTGTTCTCGCGCATGGTGAGCACGTCAGCGATCATCTGGGTGGGGTGGTACTCATCGGTCAGGCCGTTGAACACCGGTACGCCGGCAAACTTGGCCAGCTCTTCGACGATTTCCTGCTTGAAGCCACGGTACTCGATGGCGTCGTACATGCGCCCGAGCACGCGGGCGGTGTCCTTCATGCTCTCTTTGTGGCCGATCTGCGAAGAGTTGGGGTCGATGTAGGTAACGTTCGCGCCCTGGTCGTAAGCCGCCACTTCGAAGGCGCAGCGGGTACGGGTGGAGGTTTTTTCGAAGATCAGCGCGATGTTGTTGCCCTTCAGGTGCTGCTGCTCGGTGCCAGTGTACTTGGCACGCTTGAGGTCGCGGGACAGGTCCAGCAGGTAGCGCAGTTCGCGGTTGGTGTGGTGTTCCAGGCTGAGCAGGTTGCGGTTGTGAATGTTGAACGCCATGATTGCTTCTCCTTGAGTCCGGTAGTGTCCCGGCCGGCACTTTGTGGGCGCGGCCGGGTGCAATGGTCGTTAGTAGTCGATCGGGTCACGCACAATCGGGCAGGTCATGCAGTGGCCGCCGCCCCGGCCCCGGCCCAGTTCGCCGGCGCTGATGGTGATGACCTCGATGCCGGCCTTGCGCAGCAGGGTGTTGGTGTAGGTGTTGCGGTCATAGCCGATGACCACGCCCGGCTCGATGGCCACCACGTTGTTGCCGTCATCCCACTGCTCGCGCTCGGCGGCAAAGCTGTTGCCGCCGGTCTCGACCACGCGCAGCTTGTCTTTCTTGCCCAGCAACTGCTCGGATACCACCTCGAGGAACGAGGCATCCTGGGGCGCGATGTTCATGCCATAGGGCTTGCTGGAGTCTGGGGTGATGATGAATGGCTTGATCTCTTTCACCACCTCCGGGAATACCGTTACCAGGTCGCGGTCGCAGAAGCTGAACACGGTGTCCAGGTGCATCGCCGCGCGGGACTTCGGCAGCCCGGCGACGATGATTTTCTCGGCCGCGCCTTTCTCGAACAGGTTCTGAGCGAGTTGGCCGATGGCATGGCGCGAGGTGCGCTCACCCATGCCGATCAGCACGATGCCCTTGCCGACCGGCATCACGTCGCCGCCCTCGAGGGTGGCGTTGCCGTGATCCTTGTCCGGGTCGCCATACCAGACCTGGAAGTCAGCACCGGTGAATTCCTTGTGGAACTTGTAAATGGCTGTGGTCAGCAGGGTTTCCTGGCGTCGCGCAGGCCAGTACATCGGGTTGAGCGTCACGCCACCGTAGATCCAGCAGGTGGTGTCGCGGGTGAACTGGGTGTTAGGCAGTGGTGGCAGAATGAAGCTGGAGTGGCCGAGGTACTTGTTGTACATCTTGATCACTTCGGCGCCTTCGCTGACTGGAAGGTCCTGGCCTGCCACGCCGCCAATCAGGAACTCTGCCAGGTGGCGTGGTTCCAGCCCTTCGAGCCAGCTACGCACCTCGTTGGTCAGGCCGACACCCACGGTGTCAGAGGTAATCTTGCGGTCAAGGATCCACTTGAGGGCTTCGGGTTGCTGCACGATGTCGGTCAGCAGGTTGTGCATTTCCAGCACATCCACGCCGCGCTCGCGCATTTTGGTGACGAAGTCGAAATGGTCACGCTTGGCCTGGTCGACCCAGATCACATCGTCGAACAGCAGCTCGTCACAGTTGCTCGGCGTCAGGCGCTTGTGCGCCAGGCCCGGCGAGCAAACCATCACTTTGCGCAGTTTGCCGGCTTCGGAGTGGACACCGTACTTCTGTTTTTCAGCGGACATGGTTTCATTCCTCCAATTGAACGAAGACGTGGGTCAAAGGGTCAGGAAGCCGTCATACAGGCCATAAGCTGCCACCAGGGCGCCAATGACCACGGCTGCGAAGATCAGTTTTTCCACGTTGGTGAAGATAGGTTGGCCAACTTCACGCTTGGCTTTGGCGAACAAAATCGCCCCAGGTGCGTAGAGCAGGGCCGAGAGCAGCAGGTATTTCACGCCGCCGGCGTACAGCAGCCAGATGGCGTACAGCAGGGCGATGCCGCCGATGATCAGGTCTTTCTTGCGTTCGGCCAGGGCCTGCTCGTAGGTTTCGCTGCGCAGTGCCAGCAGGAACGCATAGGCTGCCGACCACAGGTAGGGCACCAGGATCATCGAGGTGGCGAGGTAGATCAGCGACAGGTAGGTGCTGTTGGAGAACAGCGTGATCACCAGGAAGATCTGCACCATGGCGTTGGTAAGCCACAGGGCGTTGGCCGGTACCTGGTTGGCATTTTCGCGGCGCAGGAACTCCGGCATGGTGTGGTCTTTGGCGGCAGCGAACATGATCTCGGCGCACAGCAGTACCCACGAAAGCAAGGCCCCCAACAGCGAGATGATCAGGCCGACGCTGATCAGCACCGCGCCCCAGTGGCCGACCACATGCTCCAGTACGGCTGCCATCGACGGGTTCTGCAGCTTGGCCAGTTCCGGTTGGGTCATGATGCCCAGCGACAGTACGTTGACCAGCACCAGGAACAGCAGCACGGTGACAAAGCCGATGACCGTGGCCTTGCCCACGTCTGAGCGCTTTTCCGCCCGGGACGAGAAGATGCTCGCGCCCTCGATGCCGATGAACACCCACACGGTGACCAGCATCATGTTGCGCACCTGGTTCATCACGCTGCCCAGCTCCGGTGTACCCAGGGCCCAGATGTCGGCGGTGAAGATGTCGAGCCTGAAGGCAAACAGGCAGATCAGCGCGAACAGCACCAGCGGCACCACCTTGGCCACGGTGGTGACCAGGTTGATGAACGCTGCTTCCTTGATGCCACGCAGCACCAGGAAGTGCACTGCCCACAACAGGATCGACGCGCCAATGATGGCGGCCGGCGTGTTGCCTTCACCGAAGATCGGGAAGAAGTAGCCCAAGGTGCTGAACAACAGCACGAAGTAGCCGACGTTGCCAAGCCAGGCGCTGATCCAGTAGCCCCAGGCCGAAGAGAAGCCCATGTAGTCGCCGAAACCGGCCTTGGCGTAGGCATACACCCCGCCATCCAGGTCAGGCTTGCGGTTGGCCAGGGTCTGGAACACGAACGCCAGGGTCAGCATGCCGACCGCGGTGATGCCCCAGCCGATCAGCACAGCGCCAACCCCTGCACTGGCGGCCATGTTTTGCGGCAGCGAGAAGATCCCGCCGCCAATCATCGAACCGACGACAAGTGCAACTAACGCGCCGAGCTTTAGTTTTCCGGATGAATCAGACATTTAACAACTCCTGCCAGGAGAAAGTTGACGTCAGCATAAATCCGACGCCGTTGCCGTAAGCTGACTTGTGTCAGTTTAAGGCGACGTGAAGGTGAGAAATTTCCTTCACGGGTGCTCCTGGAGAGTGCCGACAGCTTAAGCTGCAAGCCTTGCGCGCTGGCACCTCCATGTCTTTCTAGAGCAAACGCTCTGTTCAGCCTGCGATGCTTGAAGCTAGCCGTTTTTGACGCTTTCGCAAATTTTTCACAATAATTTTGAGTTTTATCGGGAACTGTTCTAGTTGCTATCCAGCTGCTAGCTTTTAACGAAGGGTGCATAGACAAAGCAGTTATGAGTGCTATAGCTTGAGTGGCGGGTTTTCTTATAAGTAACCACATGTATATGGCCCGCAGGGCTGTTTCAAAGGCATGACAGCGCGAAAAAAAATGGGGGATGCATGAGCGAACCGGGACAGAAGTTGCGCCTGGGCGCGCTGATCGCACTGGTGGTCGGCTCGATGATTGGCGGCGGGATCTTCTCGCTGCCGCAGAACATGGCGGCGCGTGCCGATGTCGGGGCGGTGCTGATCGGCTGGGGCATCACCGCCGTCGGCATGCTGGCCCTGGCCTTCGTGTTCCAGACCCTTGCCAACCGCAAGCCAGAACTGGACTCGGGGGTGTACGCCTACGCCAAGGCGGGTTTCGGCGACTATATGGGCTTCTCTTCGGCCTGGGGCTACTGGATCAGCGCCTGGCTGGGCAACGTCGGTTATTTCGTACTGCTGTTCAGCACCTTGGGCTTCTACTTTCCGGTTTTCGGCGAAGGCAACACGCCGATCGCCATCGGCTGCGCCTCACTGCTGCTGTGGTCGGTGCATTTTCTGGTGCTGCGCGGCATCAAGGAAGCCGCGTTCATCAACCAGGTGACCACCGTGGCCAAGGTGGTGCCGTTGCTGATGTTCGTGGTGATTGCGGCGTTCGCCTTTCGTGCCGATATCTTCACCCGTGACATCTGGGGCCTGAGCAACCCGCAATTCGGCAGCGTGCTGGAGCAGGTGCGCAACATGATGCTGGTGACCGTGTTCGTGTTCATCGGCATCGAGGGCGCCAGCGTGTACTCCGGGCGCGCCGAGCGTCGTTCGGATGTGGGCAAGGCCACCGTCATCGGTTTTCTGGGTGTGCTGGCGCTGCTGGTGCTGGTCAACGTGCTTTCGCTGGGGGTGATGACCCAGCCTGAACTGGCCGGTTTGCAAAACCCGTCGCTGGCCTCGGTGCTGGAGCATATCGTCGGCCCTTGGGGGGCGTTGCTGATCAGCCTCGGCTTGGCGGTTTCGCTGCTGGGTGCGTTGCTGTCGTGGGCGCTGCTGTGTGCCGAGATCCTGTTCGCCACGGCGCGGGACAAGACCATGCCGCGCTTCCTGGCCAAGGAAAACGCCAACCATGTGCCCTCCAACGCCCTGTGGCTGACCAACTGCATGATCCAGGGCTTCCTGCTGATTACGCTGTTCTCGGCCGGTACCTACACCAGCCTCATCTACCTGGCTTCGTCGATGATCCTGGTGCCTTACCTGTGGTCGGCGGCGTATGCCGTGCTGCTGGCTGTGCGTGCAGAAACCTACGCCGGGCAACCGGGGCTGCGCCGCAAGGACTTGCTGGTGGCGCTGGTTGCCTTGCTGTACGCCGTATGGCTGTTGTATGCCGGCGGGCTCAAATACCTGCTGTTGTCGGCGCTGCTGTATGCCCCCGGCGTGATCCTGTTTGCCAGGGCCAAGCATGAGCAGGGCCAGGCATTGTTCACCACATGGGAAAAGCTGATTTTCGCCGCCGTGCTGGCGGGCGCTGCACTGGCGGCCTACGCCCTGTACTCAGGGCTGTTGAGCTTGTGACGGGGCAGGGCAGGCGTGTTCCGGGCGTGACCAGATCCACAGGTTGCCCAAGGTCATGCCGGCGATTGCCAGGAACACGGGCCAGTGGTGCTCCAGAAACGTCAGCATCAGGCCCGCGCACAGCAGCATGCTGATGGTAGCGCTTACCTTGGCCCGGCGCTGGATCACCTTGCCGTTGCGCCAGTTGTAGAGAATCGGCCCGAATAGCCGGTGGTTCTCCAGCCAGGCAGACAGGCGCGGCGAGCTGCGGGTCGCCGCCCAGGCGGCCAGTAGGATGAATTCGGTGGTCGGCAAACCGGGTATGACGATTGCGACCAAGCCCACCCCAAGGCTCACGTAAGCCAGGATTCCATACAACAGGCGGGCGATCTTCG
This sequence comes from Pseudomonas sp. BN505, assembly GCF_029873175.1. Lineage (NCBI taxonomy): Bacteria > Pseudomonadati > Pseudomonadota > Gammaproteobacteria > Pseudomonadales > Pseudomonadaceae > Pseudomonas > Pseudomonas sp. BN505. The sequence goes on along the minus strand of NZ_SSOI01000032.1, from coordinate 169,208 downwards.
AGCGGGCAGGTCGGGTCATGGTCTCACTGCAAAAAGCGGTTCGGCCACCGGTAGGGTGGCCGGTTACGGCGTATCAGACCAGCGCGGCATCCGCAGCATAGGCATGTTTGAGCAGTTCGGTGAAACGCTCGAAGGCGGCAACTGCACCGCGTTCGGCAGCGGCTTCCTCTTCAGCCGACAGCTCAAGGCCATCGAGGATGCGGGTGAACTGCTTCCAGCCTTCGGCACGGCCACCGGCTGGCTCGCCCAGGTGGCGGGCACCGAAGGTGTCGGACAGCTCCAGGGCCACGGCACGCTTGATCAGAAACGCAGCGCCCAGTTTGGAGCCTTCAGAGACGAAGATCCAGCCCATTGCCTCGCCCAGGCTCGGCTTGCTCACGGCGCCTGGCACGGCGGCTGGCACTTCGGTGTCGAGGTCGGCGAGGTCCAGGCGGGCCTGGTCGGCACGGCAGCGCTCGGCCAGGTCGGGGACTATGGCGTTCAGCTGCGGATCGTTGTACAGGGCTTGCAGCTCGGACTGGAACAGGTACTGGGCAACGACGAAGCGGGCGAAGCTTTCGCGGCTGTCGAAGGGCGCGTGGGATTTGACCAGGGCATCCAGCTCGGCGTGCGGGGCGTGGGTGATCTGGTTCAGGCGCTGGGAGCGCAGGGCTGGGCGTTCGGTCATGGGGCAGTCCTTGGAAAGAGGGGCGTCTAGATACAAGACGAAACAGCGGCGGCGGGACAGTAAAAAAACTGGGTTGTAGTGTTGTCTGTACCGTCCTCTTCGCGGGCACGCCCGCTCCCACAGGTTCAACGCAGGCCGTGGACCTGTGATGTTTCTGTGGGAGCGGGCGTGCCCGCGAAGAGGCCGGTACAGGCGGAAGGGATCAGATATCCCAAACCACATTGATACCGAAGTTGCGCCCCGGCATGGTCAGGCGGTCGATGTTGGCTGGCTGGGTCACAGCGGCTTCACCCTGGCCGTCGTAGCTGCGCACCGAGTCCCACTGCCAGTATTTCTTGTCGGTGAGGTTGTACAGGCCGGCGTTGATGGTCACGTCGTCGGTCACCTTGTAGAAGCCGGTCAGGTCCAGCACGCCGTAGCCCGGGGTGCGGAACTTCGAGCTCGAACCGTCTGGCGAGTAGAAGCTGGAGTCGTCGACACGGGTCTTGCGCTTGACCAGCGTCCAGCTCAGCAGGCCGCCGTAGTTCTGCTGCTCGTAACCGAGGCCGAACACGCCCTTCAGCGGGTTGACGCTGTTCAGCGGCTCACCGGTGTCATCGTTGCGACCATAGGTGTAGGCAATAGAACCCTGGGTATACAGGCCTTGCGGCGCGCCGAAGTGATCCAGGTTCAGGCGGCCCTTGACCTCGGCACCCTTGATGGTGGCGTGCTTGATGTTGTTGGCCTGGAAGGTCTGTTCCAGATTGGCGCTTTGCACCGCATCTTCGTCGATGAAGTCGCGGTACTTGTTGTAGAACACCGCGACGTCGAAGTTACCCGCGTCGAAGTTGCCACGCAGGCCGGTTTCATAGCTCTTGCTCTTTTCCGGTTCCAGGCCTGGGTTGCCTTCTACGCGGTAACCTTCCTCAAGGTTCACGAACTTTCCGTACATGGCCTTGGCGGTCGGGGTACGGAACCCTTCGGCATACTGGCCATACCAGGTGTAATTGTCGTTGAAAGCGTAGGTCAGGCCGAACTTGGGCGAGACGCGGTGCCATTTCTTGTCCGAGTCGTCCTGGGAGGTGGGTGCCGTGCCGGTGGACTCCAGGCCACGCAGGAATTCGTCGGTGAACTTGGGTTCCATGCGCGTGTAGTCGTAGCGCGCACCGGGCATGAAGGTCCAGTTGTTCCAGCGGATTTCATCCTGCACGAACAGGCTGTAGGTGTTCACGGTCGGGTCCGGGAAGTCGCTGACCAGAACCTGGCCGTCTGCCGGGCGTTCGGCGCCTGCGGCGGAGCAACCGGAGCCCACGGCCAGGCAGGTGCCCGTGCCGCTGCGCGTACCGGTGATTTTCTCGTGCTTGATCGTGGTGCCATAGGTCAGCAGGTGGTCGGTGGCGCCGATGCTGAATGCCTTGTCCAGCTGGGCATCGAAGACCCACTGGCGGTCCTTGTAGGTCGTGTCACGCGTGCGCAGTACCTGGCGGCCAGGCGGTGCGTAGACTTCTTCGGTGTGCTGGTCGGTCTTGGCGATCTGGTAGTTGAGGCTCCACTTGACGTGGTCAGCGACCAGCGAATCCAGGCCGAACTCATGGTTGATGCCAAAGCGCTCGCGGGTAATGGTGTCGTTGCCACTGCGCGCCTTGTAGTAACCCATGCCGCCAAAGCCCGGAATGAACGGCCCGCCCACCGCGCTGAGGATGTTCTGGTCGCGGTCATCCTTGTAGCGCTCGTAGGTGAAGCCCAGGCGCGCGTCGTCGTCGTAGTTCCAGCCCAGCTTGGCCAGCACGTTGGTGGTGCGCACGTCCATCGGGTTGGCTTCGGTGCGCGACAGGCCGGCACCGCTGTGGCTGCCGTGGGTTTCGGTCTCGTGGCCGTTCCGCTGGCTCAGGTGCAGCAGGCCATCGAAATCACCCTCGCGGCCGGCCACGGTGGCGGAGGTCAGCCAGCTTTCGTCGGCCGAGCTGTAGCCGGTCTTCAGCCGCGCACCGACGTCCTTGCCGGGCTTGATGATGTCGTCGGGGTCGAGGGTGAAGTAGCTCACAGCGCCGCCGATGGCATTGCTGCCGTACAGCACCGAGGCCGGGCCGCGGAGGATTTCCACGCGCTTGACGATTTCCGGGTCGACGTAGTTGCGTTGGGTCTGGGCGTAGGGGCCGTAGAAGAAACTGTCCGGGATCGATACACCGTCGACCTGGGTGAGGATCCGCTCGCCGTCGATACCACGGATGTTGTAGCCGTTCAGGCCGCTGCGCTGGCCGGTGCCGGCCACCGATACGCCCGGCTCGTAGCGCACCAGGTCCTGGATGTTGTTGACGTTCTGCCGGTCCAGCTGCTCTCGGGTCTGCACACTGACGGTGCTTGGCACCTGGCTGACGTCCTGGGCACTCCGGGTGGCGCTGACGGTCACCTGCTGCAGGGCGATTACGTTGCCGCCAGCCTGGCGCTCAAGCACCACGTTGCCGTTGCTGATCTTGCGAAAACTCAGCCCGGTACCCTGCAGCAGGCGCTTGAGGGCGGCATCTGGCGGCAGCGAGCCTTGTACACCCGGCGAAGCCACGCCGTCGGCCAGCTCGGCGCTGAAGCCGACTTGCCAGCCGGTGACCTGGCTGAAGGCATTGATCGCCGACACCAGCGGCTGCTGGCCGATGCTGAAGCGGTAGTCACCCATGCGCGGGCTGCTGGCCTGGGCCGGTTCGGCGGCCAGCGCTGGCAGGCTGCAAGCGCCGCTGGCGAGCAGGGCCAGGGTCATCAGGGACAGTTGCCCGGTTCGGCGGGGAAGGGTGGACGTGCGGGTAGGACCAGTGGACATCGAAAGCGCTCCCTGATGCGCGGGCTGTTATAGGTGATTGCTGTTCTCGTTTTCAAACAAGAATCAGTTGCATTGGCTATAACGAGACGGGCGGGGCAGGGCGATCGCGTAAAAATAATTTCGGGGTCAGTTAAGAATCACCACCGCAGGGTACTCATGCAGCTGTGCCGAGGTGATATGGGCCAGTGCGCGCAGGGTTTCCAACGGCTGGTCGAGGCGGTAGTTGCCGGTGACTGCAACGTCTTCGAGCTGGGCATTGCGGTTGATGATCCAGCCGGGATAGTAGCGCCGCACTTCAGCCAGCACCTGGCTCAGCGGGCAATTCTCGAACACCAGGCGGCCGTCGACCCAGGCCAGGTCCTTTTGCATGTCGGCGCGTTGGCGCTGGCCGAAGCCCTGCGGGCCCACGCTGATGCTGTCGCCGGCACTCAGGCGGATGCGCTGGTCGCGTGCCCCTTGCAGGTCGACATCGCCGCGTTGCACCCGCACCTGAGCCTCGCCATCGAGGTAGCGCACGGCAAAGTCGGTATCGCGCACCTGTGCGCGCAACGGCCCGGCCTCTACCTCAAGCGGCAGCAGTGCGCCCTCGGGTATCTGGAAGTAGGCCTCACCCTGTAGCAGGCGAGCAACCTGGCGGCCGTCCCGGCGGTCGCTGGCAAATGCCGAATTGGTGTTGAGCAGCACTTTTGCACCGTCTTCCAGTTGCAGGCGCTGGCGCTCGCCCACCACGGTCAGGTGGTCGGCCTGCAGGCGGGTAGGCAGGTTGCCGACGGTGAACAGCCCGACCAGCAACACTGCAGCGGTGGCCAGGGGTTTCCAGTGGCTGCGCAGGCGCCCGCGCCACGAGCGGCGTTGCTGCTGGTGCATCTGCGTGGCCGCCTGGTGCAACGGCATACCGTTCCACAGTGCTTCTGCCTCGACATAGGCCTCGGCGTTTTCTGGCGCGGCACTCAGCCAGGCTTCAAAGGCCTGGGTGTCTGCGGCATCGGCGCATTGCAGGCGCACCAGCCAGTCCAGCGCCTCGTCCATGGCACGAGCACGGGCACTAGGCCCGGCAGGTGACGGGCGAGGGGCAGGGCTGTCGGTCACGGTGAATCCTTGAATGGTTTTTTGCGAATGATCAAGGCTAAGACGGGGTGTGGCAAGGGCTTTGCGTCGCCGTTCGCCTGCGGTCAGCTTACTTGAGGCGTTCGGCAACACCCATGCAGATCGCCATGATCAGTTTCAGTTCCTTTTGCACCGTACTGGGCGAAACACTGAGTTGTTCGGCGATTTCCAGGTAGGTGGCGCCGTGCAGGCGGCTGAGGATGAAAATGCGCTGCTGGCGTTCACTCAGCTGGTTGAGGCTGACGCTCAGGTGCTTGAGCAGCTGCTCGGCGTGGGCGGCATCCTCGCTGCTGGTGGCGGGTGCGGCCACGCTGTGCAGCACTTCGTCGGGTACGTCGTCGACCAGCATGCGTGCCTGCACCCGGCGTGCGCGCAGGTGGTCCAGTGCCAGGTTGCGCGCGGTCTGGAACACGAACGGCTCGATGTGCTCGATGGGCCGCTCGCCCAGGGCGCGGGACACACGCAGGTAGGTTTCCTGCAGCAGGTCTTCGGCCGTGCTGGGGTTGCCAACCATGCGCTGCAAGGTACGCAACAGGGTGAGGCGCTGGACGAGGAAGACGGAGTTGAACCGGGACTGACTCACGGGGGGACCTGGCCGACGAAAGGTTAATGATAATGCTTATCATCCGTGCCGTTGGTCAAGTGTGGATGTGTTAGGAAATGGTAAAGATTGTGAGGCTGCAGGCGCTTGGCGGAGGATTTTCTGTGCATTTGAGATCGAGCGCCGCCCGCGCGGCGCTCGATCTCATAGGCGGTGAAGATGCTGTGTCCGGCTCAACGGGCCTGGCACAACGCCAGGCAGTTATCCAGCATGCGGTTGCTGAACGCCCACTCGTTGTCATACCACGCCAGCACCTTGAGCATGCGCCCGTTGGCCCGGGTATGGTTGGCATCGAAAATCGACGACAGCGGGTTGTGGTTGAAATCGCAGGAAACCAATGGCAACGCGTTGTAGCCCAATACCTTGGAATGCTGGCTGGCTTCGAGGAACAGTTGGTTGACCTGCTCGGCCGTGGCCTCGCGCTTGAGGTTGACGGTGAGGTCCACCAGCGACACGTTGATCACCGGCACCCGCACTGCCATGCCGGTCAGCTTGCCGGCCAGCTCCGGCAGCACCAGGCCTACGGCCTCGGCGGCGCCGGTCTTGCTGGGGATCATCGACTGGGTGGCCGAGCGCGCCCGGTACGGGTCGCTGTGGTACATGTCGGTCAGCACCTGGTCATTGGTGTAGGCGTGAATGGTGGTCATCAGGCCTTGCTCGATGCCGAACTCGCGGTGCAGCACCTGGGCGATCGGTGCCAGGCAGTTGGTGGTGCAGGAGGCGTTGGAAATGACCTGGTGCGAGGCCCGCAGGATGTCATGGTTTACCCCGTACACCACGGTGGCATCGGCACCTTTGGCCGGCGCCGAGACAATTACCTTGCCCGCCCCTGCCGCAAGGTGTGCAGCGGCCTTGGCGCGGTCGGTGAACAGCCCTGTGCACTCGAACACCACGTCGATCGCCTCGGCCTTCCAGGGCAGTTCGGCCGGGTTGCGGATGGCACTGACCGCGATACGGTCACCATTGACCGTCAGGCTTTCGTGGTCGGCCTCGACCGTGGCGTCGAACGTGCCGTGCACGCTGTCGAACTTGAGCAGGTGAGCATTCATGGCGCTGTCGCCCAGGTCGTTGATGGCGACGACCTGCAGGTCCTGGCGGTAGCCTTGGGTATACAGTGCGCGCAGGACGTTGCGACCGATGCGGCCGAATCCATTGATGGCGATGCGTAGGGTCATGGCAGTACCTCTGGCAGTCCGAGTGAAACCTGTGGCAAAAAGGAGCTTCACTGAAACGGTTTTGTTGTTGGAATTACAAGATTATTCACTAGCCGATAGAAAACAACCCTTTTTAGTGGCAGTATTTTGTTTAAACATACAACGAGTGGTTGGGCGATGCGCCTCCACCGATGCAGCAGGCTCCTTTGCTTGAGCCTAGGCCGCAATCGTTTGGAGGGGAAATGCCCGGTAAACCGCCCTTACAATTAGCCTGGAGTCCAGTACATGCATCCGCGCATCCTTGAGGTCACCCAGCGGCTGATCGAACGCAGCCGAGCCACCCGCGAACGCTACATGCAGCTGATTCGCGGCGCGGCCGGTGAAGGCCCCATGCGTGCCAGCCTGCAATGCGCCAACTTCGCCCATGGCGTGGCCGGCTGTGGCAGCGAGGACAAGCAGACTCTGCGCCTGATGAACGCGGCCAACGTGGCTATCGTCTCGGCCTACAACGACATGTTGTCTGCCCACCAGCCGTACCTGCACTTCCCCGAGCAGATCAAGCAGGCACTGCGCGAGGTCGGTTCGGTCGGGCAGTTCGCGGGGGGCGTGCCGGCCATGTGCGACGGCGTGACCCAGGGTGAGCCTGGCATGGAGCTGGCCATCGCCAGCCGCGAAGTCATCGCCATGTCCACGGCCGTAGCGCTGTCGCACAACATGTTCGATGCCGCGCTGATGCTGGGCATCTGCGACAAGATCGTCCCAGGCCTGATGATGGGCGCGCTGCGCTTCGGCCACCTGCCGACCATCTTTGTCCCGGGCGGGCCGATGGTGTCCGGCATCTCCAACAAGCAGAAGGCCGATGTGCGCCAGCGTTATGCCGAAGGCAAGGCCAGCCGTGAAGAGCTGCTGGAGTCGGAGATGAACTCCTATCACAGCCCAGGTACCTGCACCTTCTACGGCACCGCCAATACCAACCAGCTGGTGATGGAAGTGATGGGCCTGCACCTGCCGGGCGCCTCGTTCGTCAACCCGTACACGCCGCTGCGCGACGCCCTCACCGCCGAGGCCGCGCAGCAGGTCACGCGCATGACCAAGGCCAGCGGCAGTTTCATGCCATTGGGCGAAATCGTCGACGAGAAGGCACTGGTCAATTCGATTGTCGCCCTGCACGCCACGGGCGGCTCGACCAACCACACCCTGCATATCCCGGCGATCGCCCAGGCGGCAGGTATCCAGCTGACCTGGCAGGACATGGCCGACCTCTCCGAGGTGGTGCCAACCCTGTCCCACGTCTACCCCAACGGCAAGGCCGACATCAACCACTTCCAGGCCGCCGGTGGCATGGCCTTCCTGATTCGCGAGCTGCTGGATGCCGGGCTGCTGCACGAAGACGTCAACACCGTGGCTGGCCACGGCCTGCGCCGCTATACCCAGGAGCCGTTCCTCGACAATGGCAAGCTGGTGTGGCGCGAGGGCCCGCAACAGAGCCTGGACGAAAGCATCCTGCGCCCGGTGGCGCGGCCGTTCTCGGCCGAAGGCGGCCTGCGAGTGATGGAAGGCAACCTGGGCCGTGGCGTGATGAAGGTGTCTGCTGTCGCCCCCGAGCACCAGGTGGTCGAAGCCCCGGCGCGCGTGTTCCAGGACCAGCAGTCGCTGGCCGATGCGTTCAAGGCCGGCGAGCTGGAACGCGACTTTGTCGCCGTGGTGCGCTTCCAGGGCCCGCGCTGCAACGGCATGCCTGAATTACACAAGCTCACACCCTTCCTCGGTGTGCTGCAGGACCGTGGCTACAAAGTGGCGCTGGTCACCGACGGGCGCATGTCCGGTGCCTCGGGCAAGATCCCGGCGGCCATCCACGTTTGCCCCGAGGCGTATGACGGCGGCCCGCTGGCGCGGGTGCGCGATGGTGATATCGTGAGGGTCGATGGCGTCGAAGGCACATTGCGGGTCATGGTGTCGGCCGAAGAACTGGCCAGCCGCGACCTGCCGCCGGCCCCCCAGGGCAATGACCTGGGCTGCGGGCGCGAGCTGTTCGGCTTCATGCGCATGGCGTTCAGCCCGGCAGAACAGGGCGCGAGTGCCTTCACCTCAGCCCTGGAGAACCTCAAATGAAGGACCTGCTGGTTGGTGACATTGGTGGCACCAATGCCCGTTTTGCGTTGTGGCGTGACAACCAGCTGCATGAGGTAAAAGTCTTCGCCACTGCGGACTACACCAGCCCGGAGCAGGCTATCGAGGCTTATCTCGAAGGCCAAGGTATCGCCCGCGGCGGCTTGGCGGCTGTATGCCTGGCGGTAGCAGGGCCGGTCGATGGCGATGAATTTCGCTTTACCAACAACCATTGGCGCCTTAGCCGTACGGCTTTCTGCAAGACCTTGCAGGTTGAGCGGCTGTTGCTGATCAACGATTTCACCGCCATGGCGCTGGGCATGACCCGCCTGCGCGAAGGGGAGTTTCGCGAGGTGTGCCCTGGTCAGGCTGACCCGTCGCGGCCAGCGTTGGTGATCGGGCCAGGTACTGGCCTTGGCGTGGGTTCGCTGCTGCGTCTGGGCGAACAGCACTGGCAGGCCTTGCCGGGGGAGGGCGGCCATGTCGACCTGCCGGTGGGCAATGCCCGCGAAGCGGCAATCCACCAACAGATCCACGGGCAGATCGGCCATGTCAGTGCCGAGACCGTGCTCAGTGGCGGTGGCCTGGTGCGGCTTTACCAGGCAATTTGTGCGCTGGATGGCGACATACCCAGGCACAAGACCCCGGCGCAGATTACTGACGCAGCGCTGGGCGGCGAGCCACGGGCGCTGGCGGTGGTCGAGCAGTTCTGTCGGTTTCTTGGGCGCGTGGCGGGTAACAATGTGCTGACCCTGGGCGCGCGGGGTGGAGTCTATATTGTCGGCGGTGTGATTCCGCGTTTTGCCGAACTGTTCCTGCGTAGCGGCTTTGCCGCGAGTTTTGCCGACAAGGGCTGCATGAGTGGTTACTTCGCCGGTGTGCCGGTGTGGCTGGTAACGGCGGAGTTTTCCGGCTTGCTGGGGGCCGGTGTGGCCCTGCAGCAGGCCTTGGACCACAGATAAATGTAAGGGGCCGCTGATCGTTCCGGCACAGCACGGTCCCGGTAGGAGCGGCCTTGTGCCGCGATGGGGCGCGAAGCGGCCCCAATAACAGGCAACCAAGACCTGTAACTAACAAGAGGAAGGACCACCTTGAGCACTGCCGGCAAATCGATCCTCATGGTCGACGACGACCAGGAAATCCGCGAACTGCTGCAAACCTACCTAAGTCGCTCCGGCTTCCAGGTGCATGCCGAAGCCGATGGAAAAGGCTTTCGTCACGCGCTGGAAACCACCCCCTGCGACCTGGTCATCCTCGACGTCATGCTGCCCGACGAAGACGGCTTCAGCCTGTGCCGCTGGGTGCGCCAGCACCCGCGCCAGGCACGGGTGCCGATCATCATGCTCACCGCCAGCTCCGACGAAGCCGACCGGGTCATTGGCCTGGAGCTGGGCGCCGACGACTACCTGGGCAAACCCTTCAGCCCTCGGGAACTGCAAGCAAGGATCAAGGCCCTGCTGCGCCGCGCCGAATTCGGCCAGTCGGCGCCGGGCAGTGCGGTGCTGGCTTTCGACGACTGGCGCCTGGACACGGTCAGCCACCGTCTGTTCCACCACGACGGCGAAGAGGTGATTCTGTCCGGCGCCGACTTCGCCCTGCTCAAACTGTTCCTCGACCATCCGCAGCAGATTCTCGACCGCGACACCATAGGCAACGCCACCCGTGGCCGCGAGCCGATGCCGCTGGACCGCATCGTCGACATGGCGGTCAGCCGCCTGCGCCAGCGCCTGCGCGATACCGACAAGCCCCCGCGGCTGATCCGTACGGTGCGTGGCAGCGGCTACCTGTTGGCGGCGCATGTCTGCAGTGCGCCCTGAGCGGCGCTGGCGGCTGCTGCCGCGCTCGCTGCTGGGGCGCATGCTGCTGCTCACCCTGTTGGTAGTGCTGCTGGCCCAAGGCTTGTCGAGCATCATCTGGGTGGCCCAGTTGCGTGCCAGCCAGCTGCAGGGCCTGCGCGCCAGCGCCAGCAGCCTGGCCCATTCCATGAGCGCCAGCGTCAGTTACTTCCGCTCGCTGCCGGTGGCCTATCGGCCGATGGTGCTCGACCAGTTGCGCAGCATGGGCGGCACGCGGTTTTTCGTCTCGCTCAACGCCAAGCCGCTCGACATGCCCGTGCTGCCCATCACCCCACGCAAGCAGGCGGTGATCGATGTATTCCAGCAGGTACTGCATGAGCGACTGGGCTCGCAGATGGATATTTCCGTTGAGTTCGTCGCGCCCGACGATCTGCGCATTTTCAACAGCGGCCTGAAACTCGACGAGCTGCCACGCTCCTGGGCGCATTACTCACTGACCCTGGAGCCGCTCAACCCGCCGGTGCTGGTGACGCAGATCCGCCTGGGCGAGGGCGAGTGGCTGTACATCGCCTCGTTGCTGCCTGAGCCCTATACCAGCCTTGAGGCCGAACGCCTGCCACGCCAGCAGATCGGTTTCATCGTGCTCACCACCGCCTTGCTGCTGTTGTTCATCGGTTTGCTGGTGCACTGGCAGAGCTGGCCGCTCAAGCGCCTGGCGCGCGCTGCGCGGGAGATGTCGCTGGGCGCCTATGTGGCGCCGGTGGCGGAAGGTGGTGGTAGCGAAGTGGTCGAAGTAAGCCGGGCGTTCAACAGCATGCGTGAGCGCATCAGCCGCTACCTGACCGAACGCAGCCAGCTGTTCAGCGCCATCTCCCACGACTTGCGCACGCCGATCACCCGCCTGCGCCTGCGTGTCGAACTGCTGGAGGACGAGCGCCTGCAGGCCAAGTTCAGCCAGGACCTGGACGAGCTGGAGCTGCTGGTGAAAGGTGCGCTGCAGTGCGTGAAGGACACCGATATCCACGAGAACATAGAGCCGGTCGACCTCAACCAGGTGCTGGAAATTCTGGCAGAGCCTTATCTGCGTGATGGCCGGATCACGGTCGAAGGCCGGGCGCAGGCGCCTTACCCAGGCAAGCCACTGGCGCTGCGGCGCTGCATCGGCAACCTGATCGACAACGCCATCAAGTACGGCGAGCAGGCGCGGCTGCGCATCATCGACAGTGCCGAGGGCTTTGTGCTGCAGGTGGACGACCAGGGGCCGGGCGTCCCGCAGCAGCAGCTGGAGCAAGTGTTCGAGCCGCATTTTCGGCTGGCCGGACAGCAGCAGGGCTATGGGCTGGGGTTGGGTATCGCGCGCAACATTGCCCATAGCCATGGGGGCGAGGTGAGCTTGCTGAACCTCAGGCAGGGTGGCTTGCGGGTGACTTTGCACCTGCCGCGGGGCATGGAGTGAAGCGTTGTGTTGCCTGCGCGGGCAATGTAACCAAACGATGACATTCACGCATCGCTTCGTTACCTGGCGGGGTGGGCACGCTGTTTAGACTCCATGCAACGCAAGCGACCGACTTGCACGGCATAACAACAAGAAAGGTGCTTCGATGAATCCCACGCTCCGTCTCGCTGCCGCAATTTCCCTGGCTTCCTTACTCCCGCTCAGTGCCCAGGCTGCCGAAGCCAAAGGCAGTGTCGAGGTGGTGCACTGGTGGACCTCCGGTGGTGAAAAAGCGGCTGTCGATGTGCTCAAGGCCCAGGTCGAGAAAGACGGCTTTACCTGGAAGGATGGCGCCGTCGCTGGCGGTGGCGGTGCCACGGCCATGACCGTGCTCAAGAGCCGCGCGGTAGCCGGCAACCCGCCGGGTGTCGCACAGATCAAAGGGCCAGACATTCAGGATTGGGCGGCCACCGGCCTGCTCGACGGCGATGTGCTCAAGGATGTGGCCAAGGAGGAAAAGTGGGACGCATTGCTCGACAAGAAGGTCGCCGACACCGTGAAGTACGACGGTGACTATGTCGCCGTGCCGGTAAACATCCACCGTACCAATTGGCTGTGGATCAACCCCGAGGCCTTCAAGAAAGCTGGCATCGACAAGGCGCCTGCCACCCTCGACGAATTTTACGCTGCTGCCGACAAACTCAAGGCCGCCGGTTTCATCCCGCTCGCCCACGGCGGCCAGCCGTGGCAGGACAGCACCGTGTTCGAAAGCGTGGTGCTGTCGGTGATGGGCGCCGAGGGCTACAAGAAGGCCATGGTCGATCTCGACAACGCCGCCCTGACCGGCCCAGACATGGTCAAGGCGCTGACCGAACTGAAAAAGGTCGCCACCTACACGGACCCGGATGGCAAAGGCCAGGACTGGAACCTGGAAGCGGCCAAGGTCATCAACGGCAAGGCCGGTATGCAGATCATGGGCGACTGGGCCAAGAGCGAATGGACCTTGGCCAAGAAAACCGCCGGCAAGGATTACCAGTGCGTGCCGTTCCCCGGTACCGAAAACGCCTTCCTCTACAACATCGACTCGCTGGTGGTGTTCAAGCAGAACAACGCCGGCACGTCTGCCGGCCAGCAGGACATTGCCCGCAAAGTGCTGGGCCAGGACTTCCAGAAGGTCTTCAGCAGCAACAAGGGGTCGATCCCGGTGCGTAACGACATGCTTGCCGACATGGGCAAGTATGGCTTCGATGCCTGCGCGCAGGCGTCGGCCAGGGACTTCCTGGCCGACGCCAAGAATGGCGGCTTGCAGCCGAGCATGGCGCACAACATGGCCACCACGCTGGCTGTGCAGGGCGCGTTCTTCGATGTAGTGACCAACTACATCAACGACCCCAAGGCCGACCCGGCCGATGCGGCGAAGAAGCTGGCGGCGGCGATCAAGGCTGCCCAGTAAAGCTGCCAATCATCCTGTAGGAGCAGCCTTGTGCTGCGAAAGGGCCGGGATGGCTTGAGGCATTGCTGTGCCTGCAATGGCCTGTTCGCAGCACAAGGCTGCTCCTACAGAAGTGCGTGCCGTTTCTGAAACGGGGATCTGAACCATGACCACGACTACCGCCCAACTGCGGGCCTCACCCCTGGACGCGCTTCAGCGCTGGCTGCCCAAGCTGGTGCTGGCCCCCAGCATGTTCATCGTCCTGGTGGGCTTCTACGGCTACATCCTCTGGACCTTCGTGCTGTCCTTCACCACCTCGACGTTCCTGCCCACCTACAAATGGGCCGGCCTTGCGCAATACGCGCGGCTGTTCGACAACGACCGCTGGTGGGTGGCAAGCAAGAACCTGCTGCTGTTCGGTGGTCTGTTCATCGCCATCAGCCTGGCCATCGGCGTGTTGCTGGCGGTGCTGCTGGACCAGCGCATCCGCCGTGAGGGCTTCATCCGCACCATTTACCTGTACCCCATGGCGCTGTCGATGATCGTTACCGGCACCGCCTGGAAGTGGCTGCTCAACCCCGGCATGGGCCTGGACAAGTTGTTGCGCGACTGGGGCTGGGAGGGCTTTCGGCTGGACTGGCTGATCGACCCCGACCGGGTAGTGTATTGCCTGGTGATCGCTGCCGTGTGGCAGGCGTCGGGCTTCATCATGGCAATGTTCCTGGCCGGCCTGCGCGGGGTCGACCCGTCGATCATCCGTGCGGCGCAGATGGATGGCGCCAGCCTGCCGCGCATCTACTGGACCGTGGTGCTGCCCAGCCTGCGCCCGGTGTTCTTCAGTGCACTGATGATCCTTTCGCACATTGCCATCAAGAGCTTCGACCTGGTGGCGGCGATGACCGCTGGCGGCCCGGGCTACTCGTCCGACCTGCCGGCAATGTTCATGTACTCGTTCACCTTCAGCCGCGGCCAGATGGGCATGGGCTCGGCCAGCGCCATCCTCATGCTCGGGGCGATCCTGGCGATCCTCGTGCCGTACCTGTACTCGGAGCTGCGGAGCAAGCGCCATGCATAGCCCTGTCGACAAACCCGCGCTCAGCCTGAGCCGTATCGCCATCCACGCGGTGTTGCTGAGCGCTGTGCTGCTGTACCTGGTGCCGCTGGTGGTGATGCTGCTGACCAGCTTCAAGACCCCTGAAGATATCAGCACCGGCAACCTGCTGAGCTGGCCGGCGGTGATTACCGGCATTGGCTGGGTCAAGGCCTGGGGCACGGTCAGCGGTTACTTCTGGAACTCGATCATGATCACCGTGCCAGCGATGCTGATCTCCACCACCATTGGCGCGCTGAACGGCTATGTGCTGTCGATGTGGCGCTTCCGTGGTTCGCAGCTGTTCTTCGGCCTGCTGCTGTTCGGCTGCTTCCTGCCATTCCAGACCGTGCTGCTGCCGGCCTCGTTCACCCTCGGCAAGCTGGGCCTGGCCAGCACTACCGGCGGCCTGGTGCTGGTGCACGTGGTCTACGGCCTGGCCTTCACCACGCTGTTTTTCCGCAACTTCTACGTGAGCATCCCTGATGCGCTGGTCAAGGCCGCGCGCCTGGACGGGGCCGGGTTCTTCACCATCTTCCGGCGCATCATCCTGCCGATGTCCACGCCGATCATCATGGTCTGCCTGATCTGGCAGTTCACCCAGATCTGGAACGACTTCCTGTTCGGCGTGGTGTTTTCCAGCGGTGATTCGCAACCGATCACCGTGGCCTTGAACAACCTGGTCAACACCAGCACCGGAGCCAAGGAATACAACGTCGACATGGCGGCAGCGATGATCGCCGGCCTGCCAACCCTGCTGGTCTATGTGGTTGCAGGCAAATATTTCGTGCGCGGGCTGACGGCCGGCGCGGTAAAGGGGTAAGTCATGGCAACGCTCGAACTTCGCAATGTGAACAAGACCTACGGCAGCGGCCTGCCGGACACCCTCAAGGACATCCAGCTGTCGATCAAAGATGGCGAGTTCCTGATCCTGGTCGGCCCCTCTGGCTGTGGCAAATCCACCCTGATGAACTGCATCGCCGGCCTGGAGCAAATCACCGGCGGTGCGATCCTCATCGACGAGCAGGACGTCAGCGGCATGAGCCCCAAGGACCGTGACATCGCCATGGTGTTCCAGTCCTACGCGCTGTACCCGACGATGAGCGTGCGCGAGAACATCGAATTTGGCCTGAAGATCCGCAAGATGCCGCAGGCGGCCATCGATGAAGAAGTGACGCGGGTCGCCAAGCTGCTGCAGATCGAGCACCTGCTGGCGCGCAAGCCGGCACAGCTGTCCGGTGGCCAGCAACAACGGGTAGCCATGGGCCGCGCGCTGGCGCGGCGGCCAAAGATCTACCTGTTCGATGAGCCGCTGTCCAACCTCGATGCCAAGCTTCGGGTCGAGATGCGCACCGAAATGAAACTGATGCATCAGCGCCTGAAGACCACCACCGTTTACGTCACCCATGACCAGATTGAGGCCATGACCCTGGGTGACAAGGTGGCGGTGATGAAGGACGGCATCATCCAGCAGTTCGGCACCCCGCAGCAGATCTACAACGACCCGGCCAACCAGTTTGTCGCCAGCTTCATCGGTTCGCCGCCGATGAACTTCATTCCGGTGCGCCTGGCCAGGCAGGACGGCCGCTTGCTGGCGCTGCTCGACAGCGGCCAGGCGCGCTGCGAGTTGCCCCTGGGGCTGGCAGCTGACGAACTGGATGGCCGCGAGATCATCCTGGGCATCCGCCCTGAGCAGATCGCCCTGGGCGCTGTGCAGGGCAATGGCTTGCCGGGTATTCGCGCCGAGGTGCAGGTTACCGAACCTACCGGGCCCGACTTGCTGGTGTTTGTCACCCTCAACCAGACCAAGGTGTGCTGCCGCCTTGCGCCGGATGTGGCGTGCAGCGTGGGTGACACCCTCAACCTGCAATTCGACCCGGCCCGGGTGCTGCTGTTCGACGCCGACAGTGGCGAGCGCATACGCTTGGCCAGCACTGTCGCAACCGCAAAGGACAACGTGGCTCACTTGAAGGGCCGTTGACTCGTCTACACCATCAATAAGAAAAAAGAGGACGCAAAGGGATGGAACAGCGCAAACGTATCAGGACATTGGGCTCGCTGGCTTTGCTCGCCGTTGTCGGCAGCAGCGGCGTGCAGGCTGCCGAGGCTTTTTCCAGCGAATCGAAATGGATGACCGGGGATTGGGGCGGCACTCGTACCGAGTTGCTGGAGAAGGGCTACGACTTCACCCTCGACTACGTCGGGGAGGTGGCCGGCAACCTGCACGGTGGCTACAACGACGACAAGACTGCACGCTACAGCGACCAGTTTGCCCTTGGTGCACACCTGGACCTGCAGAAGATCTTCGGGTGGCACGATGCCGAGTTCAAGCTGGCGATCACCGAGCGCAGCGGCCGCAACCTGTCCAACGACCGCATCAGCGACCCGCGCGCCGGGCAGTTCAGCTCGGTGCAGGAGGTGTGGGGCCGCGGCCAGACCTGGCGCCTGACTCAGATGTGGATCAAGCAAAAGTACTTCGACGGCGCGCTGGACGTGAAATTCGGCCGCTTTGGCGAGGGCGAGGACTTCAACAGCTTCCCGTGCGACTTCCAGAACCTGGCCTTCTGCGGCTCGCAAGTAGGCAACTGGGTGGGCGGCATCTGGTACAACTGGCCGGTCAGCCAGTGGGCGCTGCGAGTGAAGTACAACATCACCCCGGAATTCTTCGTGCAGGTCGGCGCCTTCGAGCAGAACCCCTCCAACCTGGAAACCGGTAATGGCTTCAAGCTCAGCGGCAGCGGCACCAAGGGGGCAATCCTGCCGGTGGAGGCGGTGTGGTCGCCCAAGGTCAACGGCCTGCCGGGGGAGTACCGCCTGGGTTACTACTACAGCACAGCCAAGGCCGACGATGTGTTCGACGACGTCAACGGCAACCCGCAGGCGCTGACTGGCGGGGCATTCAAGTCGCATTCCAGCAAGCACGGTTGGTGGGTAGTGGCGCAGCAGCAGGTCACCGCCCAAGGTGGCGACGTCAACCGCGGCCTCAGCCTGTTCGCCAACTTCACCGTGCACGACAAGGCCACCAACGTGGTCGACAACTACCAGCAGGTGGGGCTGGTCTACAAAGGCGCCTTCGACGCCCGACCCAAGGATGACATCGGCTTCGGTGTGGCGCGTATTCATGTGAATGACGACGTGAAGAAACGCGCCGAACTGCTCAATGCCCAGAGTGGTATCAACGATTACGACAACCCGGGCTTCGTTCCGCTGCAACGCACCGAGTACAACGCCGAGCTCTACTACGGCTTCCACGTCACCAACTGGCTGACCGTACGGCCCAACCTGCAGTACATCAAGAGCCCGGGCGGGGTGGACGAAGTGGACAACGCGCTGGTCGCGGGCTTGAAGATTCAGTCGTCATTCTGAGGGCATTTGTTGTAAATTTACGCCAATCCCTTTTCGGTTCCCGGCACCCACTGGCCTGCAGTGGTTGTCGGGGATAGGCCGAGACAGCGCTATCTCAAACAACAAGAGCTCTGAACCATGCCCGAACATCCGCTCCATCGCTTCTTTTCCTCGCAGCGGCCAAGGCCGACATTCGAGTGGGAGCGTTACCAGCAGCGCGATGTGCTGATCATCGATCACCCCCGTTGCCAGGCGGTATTCAGCCGACAGGGCGCGCAGCTGCTGCACTTTCAGCCGGCAGGTGAACGGCCTTGGCTGTGGTGCGCCGAGCAGTGGCCGCAGGTGGGGGCGATCCGTGGCGGCGTGCCGGTGTGCTGGCCGTGGTATGGCCGTCACCCCAGTGAGGACCTGTGGCCGGCCCATGGCTGGGCGCGCCTGCTGGACTGGAAGCTGGTGGACAGCCGCGAAGACGAGGAGGGCGTGACCTTGAAGTGGCGCCTGGACCTGTGCGACTGGCAGGTCGACCTGCACGCAAGGCTGGGCAGCCGTATGGAGCTGAGCCTGAGCACCGAGCACCAGGACAGCGAACCCTGCCAGTTGAGCCATGCGCTCCTGGCGTACTGGCGTATCAGCGACGTGTCCGAGATAGCGCTGTCCGGGTTGGAGGATATCGAAGGTTACGACCGCCTCAACCGCCAGGCCTGCCGTGAAGAGGGCGCGCTGAAGCTCAAGGGCGGCTGTCAGAAGGTTTACCCCGGCACGCCGAGGGTGCAGCTGCAGGACCCGGCCTGGCAGCGCGAGCTGTGCATCGATACTGGCGACAGCGACGACACCGTAGTCTGGCACCCGGGTAACCGGCCGCTGATGGGCGTAACTGGCCGTGAAAGCCAGCGCTTTGTCTGCGTCGAGGCCGCCAGCGGCAGTGGCGAGGGCCTGAGCCTGGCGCCGGGGCAGCGTGCCCACCTGCGCCTGCAGGCGCACCGGCTCAGTTGAGTTCGTCGTCCTCGATCGGGTAGCGGCTGGCGTTCAGGCTTTCCTTGATCTTGCGCAGGTGCGGCTGGAAGTCGACGCCGCGGCGCAGGGTCATGCCAGTGGCCAGCACATCGAGCACGGTCAGCTGGATGATCCGCGAGGTCATCGGCATGTAGATGTCGGTGTCTTCCGGCAACGGGATGTGCAGGCTCAGGCTGCAGGCGTTGGCCAGCGGCGAGCCTGCGGCGGTCAGGCCCAGCACCGAGGCGCCGTTTTCACGGGCCAGGCGGGCCACTTCGACCAGCTCGCGGGTGCGCCCGGTGTAGGAAATGATCACGAACAGGTCGCCGGTGTGGGCTACCGAGGCCAGCATGCGCTGCATCAGTACATCGGCGTGGGCCGACACCGCCAGGTTGAAGCGGAAGAACTTGTGCTGGGCGTCCAGGGCCACCGGGGCCGAGGCGCCCAGGCCGAAGAAGTGGATCTGCCGGGCCTGGATCATCATGTCCACGGCGCGGCTGACCTGCTGCGGGTCCAGTTGCTGGCAGGCGCCGTCGAGCGAGGCGATGGCACTGGCGAAGATCTTCTGGGTGTAGGCTGCCGGGTCATCGTCGGCCTCTACCGCGCGGCTGACGTAGGCGGCGCCGCTGGCCAGGCTCTGTGCCAGTTGCAGCTTGAGTTCGGGGTAGCCGCTGACGCCAAACGAGCGGCAGAAGCGGTTGACGGTCGGTTCGCTGACCTTGGCCGCCTGGGCCAGCGCAGCAATGCTGAAGCGGGTGGCTTGTTGCGGGTTGAGCAGGATGACTTCGGCGACTTTGCGTTCGGCCTTGTTCAGCTCGTCGAGGCGTCCCTGGATCTGCTCCAGGAGGTTTCGCACGCGGTCCATGGGTGTGTCCTTGGGTCGGGAAGACAGCCGGCTGACGAAGCAGCAGGCTTTTTGCACGGTCGTCTATCGTACTGTCGGTGCGGGTGGCGCACCACTTGTCTGTAATACTTGTGTGCAATGTTGTGGTTTTTACTACATTATCCCTTGAAAACCGTATTCGAAAGCGGTATTCCTAGACCAACTTTAGGAAAGAACCTACATCATGGCTGCGATCAGTGTCGATCCTTGCACGTTTGCCCTGTTTGGCGCCCTTGGCGACCTGGCGTTGCGCAAGCTGTTTCCTGCGCTCTACCAGCTCGACCGGGCCAACCTGCTGCACCCGGACACCCGCCTGCTGGCGCTGGCCCGCGAGGCAGGCAGCGCGCAGGAGCACCTGAACAGCATCGAAGCCCACCTGCGCCGGCATGTGCCCGAGGCCGATATCGAGCCTGCTGCATTGGGCCGCTTCCTGGCCCGGTTGAGCTACCAGCACCTGGACTTCCTGCAACCTGAGGGTTACCGGGCCCTGGCCGAGCAGTTGCCGGGCGACCTGCCGCTGATCGCCTACTTCGCCACGGCGGCAGCGGTGTACGGGGCCATCTGCGAAAACCTCGACAACGCCGGGCTGGCCCCGCGTACCCGGGTGGTGCTGGAGAAGCCCATCGGCCACGACCTGGAGTCGTCGCGACGGGTCAACGATGCCGTGGCGCGGTTCTTCCCCGAAAACCGGGTGTACCGTATCGACCACTATCTGGGCAAGGAGACGGTGCAGAACCTGATTGCCCTGCGCTTCGCCAATAGCCTGTTCGAAACCCAGTGGAACCAGAATTCCATCTCCCACGTGGAGATCACCGTTGCCGAGAAAGTCGGTATCGAAGGCCGCTGGGGCTACTTCGACAAGGCCGGCCAATTGCGCGACATGATCCAGAACCATCTGCTGCAGTTGCTGTGCCTGATCGCCATGGACCCGCCCAGCGAGCTGTCCGCCGATGCCATTCGTGACGAGAAGGTGAAGGTGCTAAAGGCCCTGGCGCCGATCACGGGCGAGGGTTTGAGCACCCAAGTGGTGCGTGGTCAGTATATTGCCGGCTACAGCGAGGGCAAGCCGGTACCTGGCTACCTGGAAGAGGACAACGCCAACGCCCGCAGCGACACCGAAACCTTCGTCTCCCTGCGTGCCGATATCCGCAACTGGCGCTGGTCGGGCGTGCCGTTCTACCTGCGTACTGGCAAGCGCATGCCGCAGAAGCTGTCGCAGATCGTCATCCACTTCAAGGAAACGCCGCACTACATTTTCGCCCCGGAACAGCGTTTGCAAATCGGTAACAAGCTGATCATTCGCCTGCAACCGGACGAAGGCATTTCTTTACGGGTGATGACCAAGGAGCAGGGCCTGGACAAAGGCATGCAATTGCGCAGCGGCCCGTTGCAGCTCAATTTTTCTGACACCTGGCGCAGTACGCGGATTCCGGATGCCTACGAGCGCCTGTTGCTCGAAGTGATGCGTGGCAACCAGAACCTGTTCGTGCGCAAGGACGAAATCGAATATGCCTGGAAGTGGTGCGACCAGTTGATCGCCGGCTGGCGTAATGCGGGCGATGCGCCCAAGCCTTACGCGGCGGGCTCCTGGGGGCCGATGAGCTCGATTGCATTGATTACACGCGATGGGAGGGCGTGGTATGGGGATATCTGAACTGAAATTGCCGGCGGCCGTGAAGGTTCACGAGCTGGCCGACGCCAAGACGCTGGCTGCAACCCTGGCCCATGATGTGGCCGAGCGCCTTCGTGCAGCCATTGCTGCCAAGGGCCAGGCCTGCGTGGTGCTGTCTGGTGGCCGCAGCCCGGTGCCATTCCTTGAGAAGCTGGCCAGTGAGCCCCTGGACTGGGCCAAGGTTACCGTCAGCCTGGCCGATGAGCGCTGGGTGCCGGTGGAGCATGCTGACAGCAACGCTGGCCTGTTGGCCCGCCATCTGCTCACGGGTGCGGCGGCCAAGGCCCGCTTTGTTGGCCTGTACCAGCAGGCGGAAAACCTTGATGCCGCTGCGCTCAAGGCCGACCAGGCCTTGACCGGGCTGCCGCCGATCGACGTGCTGGTGCTGGGCATGGGTGACGATGGCCATACCGCCTCGCTGTTCCCCGCCAGCCCCAACCTGGAAGCAGGCCTGGACCTGGCCAGCACGCGTCGCTGCCTGCCGTTGCTGGCGCCGAGCGTGCCGCACCAGCGCCTTTCGATGACCCGCTCGCTGCTGGCCAGCGCCGCCTTCCTCGCGCTGTCCGTGCAAGGGCCGGGCAAACTCGCTACCCTGCGCGCCGCGCTGGCTGGCAACGACCTTACTGAAATGCCGATTCGCGCTTTTCTTCACGACCCCCTGGACATCTACTGGTGCCCATGAGCCAAGGATCCACTGTCATGACCACCCTCGAACGCCCACAGCCAAAGCTCTCGATGGCCGACAAGGCCGCCCGGATCGATGCCATCTGCGAAAAGGCGCGCATCCTGCCGGTCATTACCATCGCCCGTGAGGAAGACATCCTGCCGCTGGCCGATGCCCTGGCCGCCGGCGGTATCCGTACCCTGGAAGTGACCCTGCGTTCCCAGCATGGGCTCAAGGCCATCCAGGTGCTGCGTGAGCAGCGCCCGGAGTTGTGCGTTGGCGCAGGCACCGTACTGGATCGCAGCATGTTCGCCGCCGTCGAGGCTGCCGGCGCGCAGTTCGTCGTCACCCCGGGCATTACCCAGGACATTCTCGAAGCGGGCGTGGACAGCGAAATCCCGCTGCTGCCAGGCATCAGTACGCCCTCTGAAATCATGATGGGCTATGCCCTGGGCTACCGCAGGTTCAAGTTGTTCCCGGCGGAAATCAGCGGCGGCGTGGCGGCGATCAAGGCCTTTGGCGGCCCGTTCGGCGATATTCGCTTTTGCCCAACCGGCGGCGTTAACCCGGCCAATGTACGTAACTACATGGCATTGCCCAACGTGATGTGCGTGGGCGGAACCTGGATGCTCGACAGCAGCTGGATCAAGAACGGCGACTGGGCGCGGATCGAAGCGTGCAGCGCGGAGGCGATGGCACTGTTGGACGCCAACTGAATCAGTTGTGTGCTTTACGGCTTGTGGGGCGCTTGGTCGGCGCCCCGTTCCGTGCGTGGGTAAGGCGAGCATAAGCCAGGAACTGCTTCAGGGTTCGCTGCAAAGTCTGTTGCTCCTAGAGTTGGCGATGTCCGCAAAACGCCAATGTCAGGAGTGTGCAGTGAGTATCATCGATAGTAAAAGTATTCAGCAGATCGGCTTTATGCCAGAGAAGCACGGTAGCTATGAAATTGATAACTATCTGTTAGGCGAAACCGGGAAAGTGCTTAATCCCGGTTGCTGGGTAAGAGGCCGGACCATCTATGGAGACATGTGGATCTGGAATCAGAACTGGGGTACCTACAGCGTACCGGTGTTTGCCTACCTTGAGCATGCGCAGACGGTTCGTATACCGAGCGCCACCAAATACACTCACGCCGTTGAGGTCACGGAAGGGTACAGCTCGTCTGTTACCCAAACCACAGAGGCCGAGATCTCCGTAGGCAGTGGGTTCGTGATGCTGGGCGCAGGAGGGGTGAAGCTTTCCAACAGTTATACCGAAGGCGTTCATGGATCGAACAAGCGTACGGAGTCATACGAGATTCAAGGGCCTGGGGTATACAACTTTTATCAAGTCCACATGGTGTTTGCGCACAAGGCGACATCTGCCGGCCATTTGAATGACTTGTTCCAGTACTCCAAAGTGGCCAAGGATGGAAGCGGGCGGGAAGATTTATGCTTCCTCACCTCTATAGCCACTGACACCGTCGTGACGGTTCCCACCGATTCTTCGATATCACCGCTAGGTTGGCACGAGATCCAGAGGGCTGTGCTCATGGAAAATTACGAGGCTTCGGATAATAGCGGCCGCTGGCTGTTCCATTCGAGCGCATACTATAAGCCCGGTGCGCGCTACTGAGTGTCGCCCGCTATCGAGACCAGTCCGAGTCGTTCCCATAGCTTCTTCGCCAGCGCCTGATTCTTATGTGGTGCCCGTGAGTTCACCCTCTCCAGGTGTCCCGCTTGAGCACCACAGCCAATCGGGCTGCAATCATGCGCAACACGCCATGGCTGGCCCACCAATAAAAAACCCGCATCACAAGATGCGGGTTTTTTTGTGCAGTGCGACTCAGGCTGCTTGTGCTTCCTGCTGGCTCAGCGAGCGGTTCAGCGCGCTGAACAGGGCCTTGAAGCTGGCCGTGGTGATGTTCTCATCGATACCCACGCCATGTACCGGGCGGCCACCGGCCACGCGCAGTTCGATGTAGGCAGCTGCCTTGGCGTTGGTGCCAGCGCCAATCGCATGCTCGTTGTAGTCCATGATCTCCACGGCAATCGGCAGGCCGGCCACCAGTGCTTCCAGGGCGCCGTTGCCCTTGCCGCGCCAGTGCAGGGTGGTTTCGCCTTCACCGGCAACCTCCACTTCCACGGCGCTGTGGCCGTTTTCTTCCTGCAGGCGATGGCTGACCAGTGCGTATGGCGCGTTGGCCTGGAGGTATTCCTTGTGCAGCAGGCTGTAGATCTGCTGGGCGGTCATTTCCAGGCCCAGGCGGTCGGTTTCACCCTGTACCACCTGGCTGAATTCGATCTGCATGCGACGCGGCAGGCTGATGCCATATTCCTGCTCGAGCAGGTAGGTGATACCGCCTTTGCCCGACTGGCTGTTGACGCGGATTACCGCTTCGTAGCTGCGGCCGATGTCGGCCGGGTCGATCGGCAGGTATGGCACTTCCCACAGTTCGCCTTCCTGCTGCTTGGCGAAGCCCTTGCGGATGGCGTCCTGGTGCGAGCCGGAGAACGCGGTGTGGACCAGGTCGCCCACGTACGGGTGGCGTGGGTGCACCGGCAGCTGGTTGCACTCTTCGACCACTTTGCGCACGCCGTCGATGTCGGAGAAGTCCAGCAACGGATCGATGCCTTGGGTGTAGAGGTTCAGTGCCAGGGTCACCAGGTCGACGTTACCGGTGCGCTCACCGTTGCCGAACAGGCAGCCTTCGGCACGGTCGGCGCCGGCCATCAGGCCCAGCTCGGTGGCGGCGATGCCGGTGCCACGGTCGTTGTGGCAGTGCAGGCTGATGATCACGCTGTCGCGGCGGCTGACATTGCGGCAGAACCATTCGATCTGGTCGGCGTAGATGTTCGGCGTGGACACTTCCACGGTGGCCGGCAGGTTGAGGATGATCTTGTGCTCAGGCGTCGGGTTCCATACCTCGATGACCGCGTCGCAGACTTCCTTGGCGAAGTCCATCTCGGTGGCACTGAAGGTTTCGGGCGAGTACTGGAAGGTCCACTGGGTTTCCGGCTGCTGGGCAGCGTACTTGACGAACAGCTTGGCCGCGTTCACCGCGATGTCCTTCACGCCTTGCTTGTCCTGGTTGAAGACAATGCGGCGGAACGACGGGCTGGTGGCGTTGTACAGGTGGACGATGGCCTTCTTCGCGCCGCGCAGGGATTCGAAGGTGCGTGCGATCAGGTCTTCACGGGCCTGGGTCAACACCTGGATGGTGGTGTCGTCCGGAATGTGGCCGTCCTCGATCAGGGTGCGCACGAAGTCGAAATCGGTCTGCGAGGCAGACGGGAACGACGCTTCGATTTCCTTCACGCCCACCTGCACAAGGGTCTTCCAGAAGCGCAGTTTCTTCTCCGAATCCATTGGCTCGATCAGCGACTGGTTGCCATCACGCAGGTCGGAGCTGCACCAGATCGGCGCGGCGGTGATGGTCTTCGACGGCCAGGTACGGTCGGGCAGGTCGATGGTCGGGAAAGCGCGGTACTTCTTCGAAGGGTCTTTGAGCATGGACATGGAAGCAATCCTTTTGTGTGCGGCCGAGATCGGGCCTGCCGAGCAATAACGAGATGAAGAGGCGAGGCGACGCGATTCAGCCTGGTAGTCGGGCGCTGACCAGGCAGAGGCTGCGATGTTGTCGGAGCAGGATGAGGGTGCTGAAGGTTTTCATGCCTTCAACCCTAACCACAGAGGTGAGGGATGGCAAGTGTCCACGAAAAATTGAGAGGAATGCTTAAAAAAAGCGATTGGGCGAGATTTTATGGCTGTAATTTGCTGAGTGTTTCTTGATTTTTGCGCGGTATTTTTCGATGGCGCAACCCAGTGGTATGGGTGCTGACAGTGCTGGCCTCTTCGCGGGTAAACCCGCTTCCACAGGTACGGCGCAGTGTCTGTGGGAGCGGGCATGCCCGCGAAGCAGGCGCCGCAGCTTCAGGGTTGGAACGCACCAATGAAAATCGCCGGGTCCACCCGCGCATCATTCAGGCTGACGTTCCAGTGCATGTGCGGCCCGGTCGCCCGCCCGGTCGACCCCACGCGCCCGACCACCTCGCCACGGCGCAGTGATTGCCCCACCTGCACATCGATCTTCGACATATGGCAGAACATGCTGATAAAGCCCTGCCCATGGTCAACGAACACCGTGCGGCCATTGAAGAAGTAATCCCCCACCAGGATCACCTTGCCATTGGCCGGGGTCTTGATCGGCGTGCCCGCAGGTACCGCGAAGTCCAGCCCTGCATGCGGGTTGCGCTCTTCACCGTTGAAGAAGCGGCGCACGCCGAACTTGCTCGACAGTGGCCCATTGACCGGTTTGTCGAGGATCAGGTTGCTCGGCAGGGCGGGGCTGAAGCTGCGGTAGGCCTTGATCTGCTCGGCCAGCTCGCGGTCGATGCGCTTGAGGTCGGCCGGGTTCGGGTTCACCTGGCGCGTGTTCTTCAGGGTGATGCGCTGCTCGGGGTACTTCTTGCTCCCGACGCTGAAGGGCAGGGTGCGGCCGTCCTGGTTCAGCACGGCAGTGCCCGGCTTTTGGGTCAGGGGGATGCCGACGATTGCCAGCCAGTTGTCCTGCTCCTTCACCACCAGCACCGGCTTGCCGTCGAAACGGGCGCTGGGCGCGCTGGTGGCGGGGCCCAGGTCAACCACCGCCACGCCACCCGGCACCGGCTTGTTCAGTGTGCGGGTGATATAGCTGGCCTGGGCACCGCTAGCCAGCAGCAGGAGGGAGAGGGCGAGTAGGGGCGCGAGCAGGCGGGGCATGTGTCAGTCCAGTAGTGAAAGAGTGACCGGGGTCAGGTGGTTGTCTTCGACCCGCACCTGCAGTTCGCCTTCGTTCAGGCGGGCGGTGAGGCGCTGGCCGTTGCGGGTCTGTTCGGCACTGCGAATGGCCTGGCCCTGGTCGTCCAGCAGGATGCTGTAGCCGCGGGCGAGGGTGGCCAGCGGGCTGACCACTTGCAGGGTTTGCAGCTGGGCCTGGAAGCGTTGGCGACGGTCTTTCAACACATCCCGCATTGCCCGGGGCAGGCGCTCGGCCAGGCTGTCGAGGCGCTGGCTCAGCAGTTTCAGGTTGCGCCCCGGGTGCTGCGCGGCCAGGCGGGTGTCTATGCGTGCCAGGCGCTCGCGGCGCTGGTTGAGGCTGAGCATGAAGGCGCGGCGCAGGCGCATGTCCAGATCGTCCAGGCGCTGGGCTTGCTGACGCAGGCGCTCGCCCGGGTGACGCAGGCGCCGGGTCAGTGACTCCAGGCGCAGGCGGTCATGGGTCAGACGGTTCTGCATGCGCAGCAACAGGCGCCGTTGCAGGCCGTCCAGCCGTTGCTGCAAGCCACTGTTGTCGGGGGCCAGCAACTCGGCCGCGGCAGACGGCGTGGGGGCGCGTACGTCGGCGACGAAGTCGCTGATCGACACGTCGGTTTCATGGCCCACGGCGCTGACAATAGGGGTGACGCAAGCGGCCACGGCTCGCGCCACGGCTTCTTCGTTGAAGCACCACAGGTCTTCCAGCGAACCACCACCCCGGGCCAGGATCAGCGCATCGAAACCAAGGCTGTCGGCCAGGCGAATGGCGCGCACGATCTGCGCGATGGCTTCGCGCCCCTGAACCGCCGTAGGGATCAGGTTCAGTTCCACCTGTGGGGCACGGCGGCCAAACACGCTGATGATGTCGCGGATCACAGCGCCGGTAGGCGAGCTGATGATGCCGATCCGTTGAGGATGGGCCGGTAACGTTTTTTTGCGTTCGGTGCTGAACAGCCCCTCGGCACTGAGCTTTTCCTTCAGCGCCTCGAAGGCAAGGCGCAATGCGCCGTCCCCGGCTGGCTCGACGGTGTCGAGAATCAGCTGGTAGTCGCCACGCCCTTCGAACAGCGAAACCTTGCCGCGTACCCGCACCGCCAGGCCGTCGCGCAGGGCCTGGCGCACCCGCGTTGCGTTTTGCCGGAACAGCGCGCAACGCACCTGGGCGCCGCTGTCCTTGAGGGTGAAGTACATGTGGCCGGATGCCGGGCGGGCAAGGTTGGAGATTTCGCCTTCCACCCAGACGCTGCGGAACACGTCTTCCAGCAGCACGCGGGCGCGGCCGTTGAGTTGGCTGACGGTAAGGACCTCACGGTCCAGGCCGAGTCGTTCGAAGGGGTCTTTGATCATGGCAGGCATCATAAAGGACATCGGCCCCGGTTGTCTGTCTTGCCCCTACTGCCAGCCTTGACCTAACCCTTGTGGGAGCGGCCTTGCGCCGCGAAAGGGCTGCGAAGCGGCCCCAGGTTTTCAGCTTCGCCGCATGAAGTGCCGGGGCCGCGTTGCGGCCCTTTCGCGACGCAAGGCCGCTTCCACAAGACCGCAACTGGTGCCTTCAGCCCTGCATCGTCGCCACGAACTGCCGCACCATCTGCCCCGCATCACGGCGACAGGCCAGTGCTACTGTGCTCTGGCAATCACCTTCCAGCGCTACGAAGCTGACTGAAGCCGGCGCAATCTCGTGCATGCACTGCGGCAACAGCGCTACCCCGAACCCCGCCTGAATAAGCTGCAACTGCGTGGTCTTGCGCGACAGCACCTGCGCGGCTTGCGGGAAAAAGCCCGCCTCCATGCACAGCGAAGCCGACAGGTAACTCAGCCCGCCACGATCCCGATGCGGGATGGAAATAAATCGTTCGTCCCTCAACTGCTCCAGCTTCACCCGTGGCGCGCTGGCCAAGGGGTGCCCGGCAGCAACCGCCAGCAACAAGGGTTCGCTGAACAGTTCGTGCAGCGCCAGTCCTTCGTGCTGACGCAGTACTGGCAAGCGCAGCAGGCCGATGTCCAGCCGCCCGGCAGCAATATCCTCCAGCTGTGCCTCCGAAGACTGCTGGGCGATCTCCAGCGAAACCCCCGGGTTTTCTTTCAGGTAGTTGCCCAGGCGAGCCAGCAGCGTGCCGGTCAGCGGCACGGTACTGGAATGGTTCAGGCGCAGGCTGCCTTGCAGCCCCTGGCCAATGTCGCGGGTTACGCGCTCGGCCTGTGCCAGGTCGGCCAGCAAGCGCCGCGACCGTTCCAGAAAGGCCTGGCCGGCCAGTGTCAGGCGTGGCAGGCGTGCCGTGCGTTCGAACAGCGGCGTGCCCAGTTGCTGCTCCAGCTCCTTTATCTGCCTGCTAAGCGCCGACTGGGCGATGTACAGCCGTTCGGCGGCAGCGCTGAAACTGCCGCACTCGGCGATTTCCACGAAGTAACGCAACTGGCGGATCGACGTCATGTCATGCCTTTTCGAGATGGCTTTGGCGATAAAGGCATATTAGTCGGCATGGCTCATCGCTGGCTAACCTTGGCCTGTCTTCCCAGGAATTGCTGCCATGCTTGCCCAACTGTCTTTTTCCGGCCTTGACTGGTTACCCATCCTGCTGGGTGTTGGTGTTGCCTACATCGTCTTTGGTATTGCCGGTTTCGGTACCGCGCTGGTGGCCGGGCCGGTACTGATCCATTTCATGCCGTTGTCACGCATCATCCCGCTGCTGGTGCTACTGGACTTTGTTGCCGCGTTCGGCAACCTGCTGCCGTCGCGCCGGGATGTGGTGCGCAGCGAGTTGTTACGGCTGTTGCCGTTCATGGCCCTGGGCTGCACATTGGGCGTGGTGTTCCTGCTGCAACTGAAGTCCGACATTTTGCTGCTGTTGATGGGGGTGTTCGTGACCGCCTATGCGTTGTACGGGCTGGCAGTGAAAGTGCGGCCGGCCAGCCTGTCGGGGTTGTGGGCGGTGCCGATGGGTACGGCAGGCGGGTTGTTCGGGGCGCTGTTCGGTAGCGGCGGGTTTCTGTATGCCCTTTACCTGAGCGCACGGCTGGAAGTGAAAGAACAGGTACGCGCCACCCAGAGCGCGCTGATCAGTTGCAGCACGGTCGTACGCCTGACGCTGTTCCTGGTTGCCGGTGTGTATGCCGACCAAAGCCTGCTGCTGCTCGCCGCCTGCTTGCTGCCAGTCATGTTCGTCGGCCTCTGGGTGGGGCGCCGGCTGACCAACCGGCTGTCCCGTGAAGCCTTTGTTCGCCTGGTCACCTGGCTGGTGCTGGCCAGCGGCCTGGCGTTGATCGGTCGCTACCTGAGCGCCTGAGCGGTAGAATTGCGTCATTACCGGCGTTTTTCAGGCTTGCCCCGTTCATGAACACCCAGAGCATCATCGTTCCCAAGCTGTCCACCGTACCGGTGCATGAAGCCCGCGCCCGCGCCATCCTGCGCTGGCTGGTGCGCGAGAAGGTCGTCGAAGAACAGCTGACTACCTGTGGCCGCACCGGCAACCGTATGGGCCATGCCCTGGCCGCAGGGGCGCGCAAGGTGGCCCTCCACCCGGACAAGCTGCCCTTCGACCAGCAGGTCAACGGCATGGAGGTGGTGCTCAAGCGCTGCATCTACACCCCCACCGATGGCTTTCTCGAAGAAGCCGGTTGCCCGGAGTGCCGGCGCGAGGTGGGCGAGCCGCTGTTCGAAAGCCTGGAAGAGTGGACGCCGGCGGTAACCGACAACTTCACCTGCCCGCTGTGCGGCTTTGAAGATGACATCAATGGCTTCATTTACCTGCAGCCATGTGCCTTTTCCAACCTGGGGTTCATCTTCAACAACTGGGGCGAGGCCGGGTTTACCCAGGCCTTTCTCGACAGCTTTGCCGACTGGCTCGACCAGCCGGTAGCCGTGGTGCAGGTAAAAGTGCCACAAGGCTGACCGAAGGCCCTTATTTTGCATTGAGCGGCGCGCCCTGCATGAGTATAATGGCGCGCTTCCATTTTTCCCGCCCGGGAGCCCCCGCGATGCTGCGTATCAGCCAAGAAGCCCTGACCTTCGACGATATCCTCCTTGTACCTGGCTACTCTGAGGTACTGCCTAATGAAGTCAGTCTCAAGACCCGTTTGACCCGTGGCATCGAGCTGAACATTCCGCTGGTTTCCGCCGCCATGGATACCGTGACCGAAGCGCGTCTGGCCATTGCCATGGCCCAGGAAGGCGGCATCGGCATCATCCACAAGAACATGACCATCGAACAGCAGGCCGGCGAAGTACGCAAGGTCAAGAAGTTCGAGGCTGGCGTGGTCAAGGACCCGATCACCATCGAAGCCGACGCCACCGTGCGTGACCTGTTCGACCTGACCCGCCTGAACAACATCTCCGGTGTTCCGGTGCTGGCGAACGGCGACCTGGTCGGTATCGTCACCTCCCGTGACGTGCGCTTTGAAACCCGCCTGGACGCCAAGGTCCGCGACGTGATGACCCCCAAAGAGCGTCTGGTCACGGTCCGCGAAGGCGCCGACAAGAACGAAGTCCGCGAGCTGCTGCACAAGCACCGTCTGGAAAAAGTCCTGATCGTCGACGACAAGTTCAGTCTCAAGGGCATGATGACCGTCAAGGACATCGAAAAAGCCAAGGCCTACCCGCTGGCCAGCAAGGACGACCAGGGTCGTCTGCGCGTCGGCGCTGCGGTCGGCACCGGCAAGGACACCGGCGAGCGCGTTGCCGCCCTGGTTGCCGCTGGCGTTGACGTGGTGGTTGTCGACACTGCCCACGGTCACTCCAAAGGCGTGATCGACCGCGTTCGCTGGGTTAAAGAAACCTACCCGCAAGTGCAGGTGATCGGCGGCAACATCGCCACCGGCGCCGCAGCCAAGGCTTTGGCCGAAGCTGGCGCTGACGCCGTCAAGGTCGGTATCGGCCCAGGCTCGATCTGCACCACCCGTATCGTTGCCGGTGTCGGCGTGCCGCAAATCAGCGCCATCGCCAACGTCGCCGCTGCACTGGAAGGCACTGGCGTGCCACTGATCGCCGACGGCGGTATCCGCTTCTCCGGTGACCTGTCCAAGGCCATCGTTGCCGGTGCGTCCTGCGTGATGATGGGTTCGATGTTCGCCGGTACCGAAGAGGCCCCGGGTGAAGTCGAACTGTTCCAGGGCCGTTCCTACAAGGCCTACCGCGGCATGGGCTCGCTGGGTGCCATGGCACAGGCGCAAGGTTCGTCCGACCGTTACTTCCAGGACTCCTCGGCCGGCGCCGAGAAGCTTGTTCCCGAGGGGATCGAAGGCCGCGTGCCTTACAAGGGCGCCCTGGCCGCGATCATCCACCAGCTGATGGGCGGCCTGCGTTCGTCCATGGGCTACACCGGCAGCGCAACCATCGAAGAGATGCGCACCAAGCCGGAATTTGTACGCATCACCGGTGCCGGCATGGCCGAGTCCCACGTGCATGATGTGCAAATCACCAAAGAAGCCCCTAACTACCGCGTAGGCTGAGGCTTCCAGCAATATAAGGATGCGGGGCTGTCACGACAGCCCCGCGTCGTTTCCGATTTCCACTGACGAGATTGAGTCATGGCCCTCGACATTCACGCTCACCGCATCCTGATCCTCGATTTCGGTTCCCAGTACACCCAGCTGATTGCCCGCCGCGTGCGCGAAATCGGCGTGTACTGCGAACTGCACCCGTTCGACATGGACGATGAAGCGATCCGCGAATTCAACCCGCGCGGCATCATCCTCGCTGGCGGCCCCGAGTCGGTCCACGAAGCCAACAGCCCGCGTGCCCCGCAGGCCGTGTTCGACCTGAACGTACCGGTGCTGGGCATCTGCTACGGCATGCAGACCATGGCCGAACAGATGGGCGGCAAGGTCGAAGGTTCCGAGCTGCGTGAGTTCGGTTATGCCCGCGTTGACGTGGTCGGCAAGAGCCGCCTGCTCGACGGCATCGAAGACCACGTTGACGCCGACGGCGTGCTGGGCCTGGATGTGTGGATGAGCCACGGTGACAAGGTCACCCAGATGCCGGGCAACTTCCATGTACTGGCCAGCACCCCGAGCTGCCCGATCGCCGGCATGTTCGACGATACTCGCGGCTACTATGGCGTGCAGTTCCACCCTGAAGTGACCCACACCAAGCAGGGCGGTCGCATCCTGTCCCGTTTCGTGCAGGACATCTGCGGCTGTGAGGCCCTGTGGACCGCCTCCAACATCGTTGAAGACGCCATCGCCCAGGTGCGTGCGCAAGTCGGTTCGGCTAACGTCCTGCTGGGCCTGTCTGGCGGCGTAGACAGCTCGGTGGTTGCCGCACTGCTGCACCGCGCCATCGGCGACCAGCTGACCTGCGTCTTCGTCGACAACGGCCTGCTGCGCCTGCATGAAGGCGACCAGGTGATGGCCATGTTCAAAGAGAACATGGGCGTCAAGGTGATCCGCGCCGACGCTGAAAAGCAGTTCCTCGACAACCTGGAAGGCGAAGCCGACCCGGAGAAGAAGCGCAAGATCATCGGCCGCACCTTCATCGACATCTTCGACGCCGAAGCCAGCAAGCTGGATAACATCCAGTTCCTCGCCCAGGGCACCATCTACCCGGACGTGATCGAGTCGGCTGGCGCCAAGAGCGGCAAGGCCCACGTGATCAAGTCGCACCACAACGTGGGTGGCCTGCCGGAGGAAATGAACCTCAAGCTGGTCGAGCCGCTGCGTGAACTGTTCAAGGACGAAGTGCGCAAGATCGGTCTGGAACTGGGCCTGCCGTACGACATGGTCTACCGCCACCCGTTCCCAGGCCCGGGCCTGGGCGTGCGCATCCTGGGTGAAGTGAAGAAGGAATACGCCGACATCCTGCGTCGCGCCGACCACATCTTCATCGAAGAACTGCGCAAGGCCGACTGGTACCACAAGACCAGCCAGGCGTTCGTGGTGTTCCAGCCGGTCAAGTCGGTTGGCGTCGTTGGCGACGGCCGTCGCTACGCTTGGGTTGTCGCGCTGCGTGCCGTCGAGACCGTGGACTTCATGACCGCGCGTTGGGCACACCTGCCATACGAGCTGCTGGAAACCGTCAGCGGCCGTATCATCAACGAAATCGAAGGCATCTCGCGCGTTACCTACGACGTGTCGAGCAAGCCGCCGGCCACTATCGAGTGGGAATGATCCCGCGTCCGGTATATACCGGCACGATCTAGCAAAAAATGCCCTGGAGCCCGCGTAATTGCGGGCTTTCGGCTTTTTGGGTCTGGCAAGTTTAGGCAGCGTTTTGCATCGCCAAGCATGGTTTTTTTATGGCATGGTACAGGGTACCAACTGCATCCGATGCCATGCATGACGCTTGATACCATGTCCCTTGTTTCAGGATTGGCATGGTATCGGGATAGCCAAGAGGCCCGGTTTTACTGGGGTTAAGCCCCATTCTCCCGCGCTTTTCAGAGCATGGTATTTTTTCATGGAATAAATGGAAGCCATGCTTACTGATACCAAGCTTCGAAACCTCAAGCCGCAAGATAAGCTCTACAAGGTGATTGACCGCGATGGCTTGTACGTGGCGGTCACACCGGCCGGCTCAATCTCCTTCCGCTACAACTACTCCATCAATGGCCGGCAGGAGACCATCACCTTCGGTCGTTATGGCTTGGGTGGGATCACCCTGGCAGAGGCACGTGAGCGGCTAGGGGAGGCGAAGAAGATGATCGCCGCAGGTAAGTCCCCCGCTAAGGAAAAGGCGCGTGCGAAGGCTCGTACCAAGGGCGCAGAGACCTTTGATGATTGGGCTGAAAAATGGCTGCGCGGCTATCAGATGGCGGACTCGACACGAGATATGCGCCGGTCAGTCTATGAGCGCGAATTGAAGCCGAAGTTTGGCAATCAGAAGCTCGCTGAAATCACTCATGAGGATCTGCGGGCGCTGACTGATGCGATAGTGGAGCGGGGAGCGCCTGCAACTGCTGTCCACTCCCGTGAGATCGTGCTACAGGTCTATCGCTGGGCCATTGAGCGTGGCCAGAAGGTTGAAAACCCAGCGGACCTAGTGAGGTCTGCCAGCATCGCCAAATTTGAGCCACGTGATCGGGCGCTGACGCCTGATGAAATTGCGCTGATGTACCAGTACATGGATCGGATCGGAACAGCGACGTCGGTTCGTGCCGCAGCCAAACTCCTGCTGCTGACGATGGTGCGCAAAAGCGAGCTGACCAATGCGACGTGGAGTGAAATCAATTTCAGCGAGGCGCTATGGACGATCCCCAAAGAGCGGATGAAGCGCCGAAACCCTCATTTGGTGTTTCTGTCCCGGCAGGCATTGGATTTCTTCATTGCGTTGAAAACTTTGGCCGGAGGTTCTGATTACATCCTGCCGTCACGCTACGACTCCGATTTGCCAATGAGTGCCGCCACGATCAACCAGGTACTGACACTCACCTATCGCCTTGCCCAAAAGGAGGGGGTGCCGCTAGGTAAATTCGGCCCCCACGACCTGCGCCGCACGGCTAGCACGCTGTTGCATGAGGCGGGCTACAACTCCGACTGGATCGAGAAGTGCCTCGCGCACGAACAGAAAGGTGTGCGAGCCGTTTACAACAAGGCCGAGTATCGGGATCAGCGCCGTGCGATGTTGCAGGATTGGGCGGACATGATTGACGAGTGGACGCTTAGGAAACCTCGTGTAGCGGATTGATTCTGAGCCTTACTGGCCAAACAGAGCACGCGACTTCGCATGTGTTTGTGGCGACATACCCACTTCGGTGGGTTTTTTTTCGTCCCGAAATAGGCGTTTTAGGGACACTTTTTTTCTATCGAATTTCCTTAATAAAACTGCAGATAAAACAAGGCATTGCGTGACTGTCCCTGTCCCGAAACTAGACCTTTGCCGGACGGTTAAGCTATTGATTTATAAAGGAAAAACGAGAAGATATGCTGGAAATTACCGGAAATGTGGGGCAATAATCGAACCTCGTGTGATGACGGAACGAGGTAATCGGTGTGGAAAAAGAATCGAGAAAAGAGAGCAAAGTATTGATCAGCAAGAAACAGTTGCTGGCAATGATTCCGCTATGCGAGCGCACGATCTACAACTTTGAAAAGCAGGGAAAATTCCCTCGCCGGATTGCGCTCAGTAGCCGCAAGGTCGTGTGGGATCTGTGCGAGGTCGAAGAATGGATTGATGCATGCAAGGGCAGTGGCCCGGCTCCGCGGCCAGGAATGGGAGCCTGAATTGTGGCGATTGACTTACGGGAAGCGTTCGAGAATGAGCCTCCCACTCTAGACTTCATTTGGCCGGGATTCCTCGCTGGTACAGTAGGAGCTTTGGTAGCTCCCGGAGCTACAGGCAAAAGCTTTTGGGCTTTGGAAGCTGCCATGGCCATCGCATGCAGCGTTGCCGGCGGGGATCTTGTAGGGCTCGCCCCAGCATGTGCTGGCCGCGTCGTCTACTTCGCAGGAGAAGACCCAGAAGCCGCACTCGTGCGCCGGATTCATGCCATCGGTCGGCACCTGAATCCGCAGGCACGTGAATGCATCGCGAGGAACCTTACCCTTGAGCCAATAATGGGTAAGCGGCTGAACGTAATGGATGATCGGCATCTTGCCCGGGTCAACGAGTTTTGCGACGGTGCCCGGTTGATCGTACTGGACACACTCAGCCGGATTCACGACCGTGACGAGAATAGCAACGGTGACATGTCGCGGCTTGTCGCGACGCTTGAGCACGTTGCTGCCAACACCGGAGCATCGGTGTTGTACCTTCATCATGTCAGCAAGGGTAGCGCCCGCGAGGGGCAAACCGATCAGCAGCAGGCAGCGCGTGGTGCATCAGCTCTAATCGACAATGCCCGTTGGTGCGGCTTCGTGGCCAAGATGACCGAGGACGAAGCAAAGCGGCTGAGTGACCGTACCTATGAGCGACAGCCTATTGGCAACGACAGGCGCAGTTTTTTTGTCCGTTTTGGTGTAAGCAAGCAGAACTACGATGCCACCCCGCTCGACCAGTGGTACCAACGCCAGGAAGGAGGCGTTCTTGTGCCGGTTGAACTGGCGGAAGTGAGGAAGGGGAGCCCGCTGCAATTCGCAAACGGAAGTGATGATGAGCGGTGGTAACTCCGTGGTCCCCACCAGTACTATCGCACAGGCTAGAGTGATGCTTTATCAGCCTAGCCAGCGCCCGCGTCTGCGCGAAGGTGATTGGGCTGAGACATCATTTGGGCGCTGCCGTGTAGCAGGTCGACTGGGGCAGAGACACGCGGACGTATTGGAAGCGGTCCTGTACTGCGCAGAACGTCGGCGGCCTGTCTCCGATGGTGGCGTAGAACTTCTGGTAGATCCCGCGCAAGTGAGAAAGACACTTTCCGATAGCCGCTACAGCTTCTCACAGCTCGAAAAGCTGCTGGCCGAGCTTCGGGCTGCAACGATCACAATTGAAACGACGCAATTTGATTTTCCCATCATCGGCGGGTTGATTGATCACGTTATCCCTTCCCCCATGACACGTCCCGATCCTCTGACCGGAGGAGAGCGGAACCTATGGCGGGTGCGGCTCGGAATTGCGTTGATGATGCTCCTTGAACATGATCTGAGCCTGTATTACGACCCGGCCCCAATAGCTCGCCTCCAGCACGGCATCAGTCAAGCGATAGCTCGGCACCTTTTAAGCCACAAAGTAGTACCAGCGGGCGGTTGGTATCTAGACACCGTTATCGTGGCGGTTGCCGGACAAGCCTCAAGTCAAGACATGCGCAATGCGCGAAAGAGGCTTAGGGAGGATGCTGAAGATCTACGACGAATTGGGCTTGTGCTCAATGGTGATCGCATTACAAAGGCGGTGCTCGCAACTCCTGAAGCGTTTCACACTCGCCCGATGGCGTGTCACATCCGCCCGGAAGCGTTTCACACCCGCCCGGTGCGTGCCACACCCGCCCGGAGTTGACAGGATATTCAGGATATTCAGTCCTGCGCGGCACAGCCCGCGCTTAGGCGCGGTCAGGCCTTGCACAGTCGGCCTACGGCCGTTTTAGCACCAAAAGGAAGGGGCGATTATCCGTCGAGGCGCCACAGGAGTGCCTAGACGCTTACGTGATGATCAGTGTTGCTGATCGGCTAGAAGTTGATCAGACCGCGGCGTATGGCCAAGCAGCAATGTTTGGTCAATGGGGGCTGAGACAAGTCCGTGCGTATTACTAATCTTGCAGCCTCGGGGTAGGTGTACGAAGCCCGTGCGTATTACTAACGGCGAAGCTCCCGTGATGAAATTTCACGAGTAAGTTGCGCGCCGTCTGGAAGGCAAGCCCCGCCCTGGGGCGGGGGGCGGGGGGCGTGGGACTGGTCATCGGTCACAGTTTTTCGCGGTTCTCATGTTTCGCCGCTTCCTTCGCAGCTTGGATGGCCGCTAATACTTGCTGGTTCAGGCAGGCGCTACTCTTGCTTCCCAGCATTGGTAAACGATTGATGATCTGTGCCCCGGCAAACATACGATGGGAAGCCGATAAAGCGAGCGGGCTTACCCGAAGCTGCAAGGCTGTGTATTGGCGATCCAGCTTATCTAGCTGCGGCCCATAGCCTTTGCTGCGCAGCCACCGACCGAGTGCCCACATGCCTATGGCTAAAGTTGAGGCGAGTACTATGAATCCAGCAAACATAAGGACTTCTCTCATGGTTGGTTTTCCGATTGGTTGTTCGAGGTCATGCCGGGCAACTGGAGCGTTGCGAGGCGGTCGGGGGTATGGCTGGTGTCGGAGGCGGGACGGATGACATTAGATTCCTCTTGTGTGGATTTAGCAGCTAACTCCACTTCATTAGTCGGACTCACCGAACCGCTATCCTCTGGAAGAGGTGCTGGAGATCCTGAGCCAGGATGCAAGGCATGCGCGTTCTCCATACCCGGCACTGACATTGATGCCATTACCCCGAGCATTTTTGCTGCACCACTAGCCGCTTGCGAAAACGTGTTATTGGAGCCGGTGGCTCCACCTTTTGGTGTCGTAGGCTGTTCCTTGTCATCATTTCCCTGCGCTGACTTTCCGGCATGTTTGACGGCCTGCTGTACGCTGCTGCTAGGTTGAGAGAGCGATGGTGATGGGGACGTATTGGCGGTGCCGCCGCCGACCCGCGAACCGGCGGTGCTAGCCCCTTTGGCGGCAGCGCTGCCGCCTGTACTGGTGCCAACGCTCGCGGATGAGGCCATGCCCCCTGCGGAAGACGCCACTTCCCCGGCCGAGCTGGCGCCGGCAAAGCTGGAGTTGATTGCACTGGCCAGACTGCCACTTGCCCCGGCCACACCTGTCCCCGCCCCGGCTGCACCGAGCGTGCCGGCCGCCGCTGGAGCCGCTGCACCGGCTGTTGCGATCGTGGCCATCGCCGCAGCTGCACCAGCAGCACCGGCCACTGCCATCCCGCCTATGGCCGAGCCGCCGCCCATTGAGGTGCCGCTAATCATGCCGCCGATTACGTCAGGAATAGTTTTAGTGAGGTAACAGCAAACCAAGGCCAAACCGACCATCGTCATCAATGACGCTTCGTCATTGGTGTAAGCGGCCAACCACTGTTTTGCCGACTGTACGATCAGGCCGACAATCAGAGTGAGTACAAATAGCTTGGCACCAATCGCAACGGTGAAGCGCATAGGTGCAATCGCAAAATCTCGCGTCCATTGCGAACCGCCGAAGCCGAGGAAGAGCACCGAAGCATTGATGATGACGTAAGACTCCACGAGCGTCACAAACATGAATGCAGCGATGAAGGCGAAACATGCCAGTACAAGGATCGCGCACACGGCGATCAGAAGTCCCTTGGCCGGAGAGAACACCGAAATGCCCTTTACCATAGTCCGGCCAAAATCCAGCGCAACTGCCAGCATATCGCCGGGTTCTAATGCACGCCCGAGACCGCTCGCTGATGCCGCCGCATCTCGGAAGCTGTCGACAATGGCAGTCGACCATTCCACCGAGTACTTCATGACTGCGAGGAAAAAACCGATTACCAGTACAAAGCGCAGCAGCTGGCCGACAATCTCGCCGAAATCAGCTTGCTTCATAACTAGGGGCATGAAAGTCCAGATGAACTGGATCGAGGCCAGCAGCCAGAACAGTCTGATCGCATAGTCATACAGCTTTCCTGACCACTGGTGCGACTGTTGCAAAACGAGGTCGAGTAGGCCCTGGACGGATGTATCTGCCTGGGCAAGGTCAGTCGAGGCCATAGCATCCGCACTAACGAACACGCTCGCCAAGGCGAGTAACAATAATAGGCGACGATCCATAGCTAGTACCCTTTAACGCCGCCGCGAGTGTTCGGGCGCGCATCAAACGAGGCATCAGCGTCATGCTGTTGCCGTTGTTGCTCGATCATCGCAGTACATGCGCTGTCGTTATGAACGACTACGGTGAAAATGGCACCAGCCATTGCGGACCCAGCGCACATTAATACGATGAGCCATCTTGAAATAGTCATTTCAGTATCCCTTCACGCCGCCGCGTGTACTTTTGCGCGCTTCAAACTGCTGTTCGGCAGCTTCGCTAGCTGCCTTCCGGTCCCCTTCCTGAGCCAGGTAGTTGCCCTCCATGTTGATTTGCGTGGCAACGAGATCGCGCAGCTTTTGCAGTTGCTGCACGTTCTGCGATGCGATTTCGTTGCCCGCCTGAATCGCCTGCATCCTTCCAGCGGCATTTTGTGAACGAGCCATCATGCGTTCGAGCTGGGCATCTTCCGATTCAAAAGTACTGGTGTTTATATTTGTTGCACCCAAAGCGCTTCTAACGTTGTCGCGACCTTGTTCAGACCACCTTTCATAACGATCCCACGTCTGCACCTCTCCAGAGATAGCCGCTTGAGCTAGATAGTCTTCGAAACCGGGATAGGCTACGTTAAACTGCGCGTCCATGTTCTGAATTTGACGGCCGAGTGCTTGTGAACGCTGATAGATGTTCACTACGCTTTTCAGGTCCGCGGCGATGCTACCAAACATGGAATTGGGTAAGCCCGAGCCATGAGTGAGCATATTTTGGTACTGCTGGATTTGGGTTTGGAGTTGCTCAGCAGTGTTCAAAGCTGTGTTTACCTGTTCGGCGTACTCGAACATTTGCTGGTAAAGCGTTGAGCAGTTAGAGCAGTAGATGGCATAAGCCGGGCTTGTTGCTGTGTAGAGACTCGAACCAATGCATAAGCTCGCTACGATAAGCCTCACGCTTCGCCTAAGATCTCTGGCGGTGTACGCCGATAATTTCCCCGGTTCTGGTTTCATCTTGAATTCCTCGTTTTGCCATAATCCGACGCTCAATTATTCACCTATATGGTCAGCTTATGAATATGCGGATAAGTTTCTATCCGCATACAAATCAATGGATTGAGTCCTAAAAGTGTCCCGAAATCAAAACGGTTTTCGGGCGGAGAAGGTTGACTTTATTGAGGATTTCAGTCGTGCGGGTCGATCATATGGCCGTCTGACTTAGTGTGAAATTTAAGAAAAAAAACCCACCGAAGTGGGCTTTTTGATGATAACCAAGCCGTCAGTGGAGTGCGCAGTAGGGGTTTGGTGTGCGATACATGCCACGCTCTGCTTCAGGAATACGCAGTGTTTCGAGCTGCCATTCCTCAACTAGAAAAGCCAGCTCGGCCGCAATACGTTGAGCTGTCAAAACCTTCTCTCTAGGTCGCCTACTGGGCCGGCCTAGACAAGCTTGCAGCTCGTTGAGTTGACTAGCCAGTTCGTTGATTCGATGAGCTGTCTTCATGGTCAATTTCCCTTGCTTATCTTTTCGACGATTCTATCAAATTCCTCTCGG
This sequence comes from Pseudomonas sp. BN505, assembly GCF_029873175.1. Lineage (NCBI taxonomy): Bacteria > Pseudomonadati > Pseudomonadota > Gammaproteobacteria > Pseudomonadales > Pseudomonadaceae > Pseudomonas > Pseudomonas sp. BN505. The sequence continues at coordinate 127,982 of NZ_SSOI01000032.1, read as the reverse complement.
ACTTTATCATCCGTGAGTTCAAGGTTAACCAATCCTGATTTTATTGCAATTCTTCCGATTCTTTCCGCAGCCTCATTGTCGAGTTTTGCAAGGCGAGCCTTAGCTGTTTCAAGTTCGGAAAGCGCATCGCTTCTGCGTTCTGAAAGCGTCTTTCTTGCCAATTGGATTCTCCTTTGGTGCCGGTCTAATGCTCTGATTTTGACGTGGCACATAAAATTTTAGCGGCGTCTGGAATTTAGGATCATATGGGATTTTCCTTTCGCGGGGCAATGCGTGCGGTATGGGCTCCTCAGATAATAAACTCAAGGCAATTGAAGGCAACCGAAAGCACTTGAAAGCAATTTAAGGAAATTTAAGGCCGCTCTGGAGGAGCTTAACGCAGTTCAAGGCAACTTTAGGATAATCAGATAAATTAAAGGAAATTGTTTAGGAGGGTTGCGTGGCTAAATGGGAAGTAGCCTTGAATTGCACTCGGCTGGACGGCAAGATGTGTGTTGTGGGTCCACAGGCTACGCCTCTTCCCCCCCCCAACACCGCCCCTTACTCACCTGCGGTTCGACGGTATCTTGCTCTGCGAGGCCCACCGTCGCTGACGCGTCTAAGAGCTGAAAAGCAATGTTAGGAGCACAAGCCATGACAGAGGGCACCAAAAGGAAGGCCCCTACTCGAAGGCGCGGAAAGCCGATAGTGGTATGGGGGACTGACGAGGAAAAGGCGACCATCACAGACTATGCCGAGGAAGCGGGGATGTCTCGCTCGGGTTTGGGGTTAAGACTACAATACGGTTGATCATTGTATGAACACCATGGCCGGGCTAGCCAAAGTCAAGGGCGACCTCTGGCGGGTTTTGAAAATTCTGAAACCTTGTTTGGCAGAGAAGCGGGGCCAGGGTACAAGTCCCTATGAACATGAAGCGATGATAAAAGAATCCGTAAGTTACAAAGTGAAGTCCGCACTATTATGTCGCACCTAGTGAGCGGGTTGGCGAAATCGATACTCGACTTTCATAGTGGACCCCGGAAGGCTAATCTCCTTCCGGGGAGGGGCGTTTTAAGTTAACATTGGTTGTAAGTGGTAGGCGTACGTGTATAGCCAAGCGGCAAGCACTATTACGACTATCAGGATCAAATATGTCTCATACCATCGGAGTATAGATTTCAATTTGATTTCTGAACGACGAGTCCCACTTACTTTGTACTCGATGTCTGATTCATCTGCTCTGTACTTCAGCCACGCCACAATGCCCCCCGCGATGAGGGTAATGACAAGGATTGCAAGGGCTATCAGCATCGCAAGTATACAGTTCGTAAATAGCTTTGCTAGCACGATGTCAATGGTTTTTTGCTTCCATAGGCTTATTACATTGTATTGCCCGATTCCTAGGGCAAGTAACACTGTTTGGTAAATTGCCGCAATTTTGAATGTGGCTTCATTTAGATGCTGCTTTCGTTGGAGAATGTACTTGTAGCGCTCTAGTAGGAAGTCATTTTGGTTGTAACTCATATCAGTTATCCTCCAGTCCGCTGCGTCGTCGCCAGGCAAACGGGTTAAAGCTTTTGTATTTGCTTAGCTGTATAGCTTCAACCAGTTCAGGAATGTGTATGTATTCCTCTGTGAATTCGAGGTTGTTGTTCATTATTAATCTTTCGAGCGTGTCGGCGGTTATGTTTTCCTTGGTGGCGCCATAACCCCTTAATAGCTCTAGGATGAACAGGTAGCTTAATACTCTTTTGTCGCTGTCGATTTTTTTCTCTTGCCAAATACTTTTGAGGAGAATGGAAATTTTATCGTTCGGATGGAGAAAGACATGTTTGTCTGCGTATACATCGCTGTATTCGTCAAGATTTTCTACTTCAATTTCGCCTATTGCGAACGATGACGGCCGGGCATCAATTCCTCTGCGTTCTCTGTGAATATTGGTAAGCGAATAAAATCTTCGGTCGTTTGCGGTAACCTGATTAAGAAGTTCCCGGCTGGTTAACCATCTAGGCTCTGTACCGATCTTGTCCCACCTTATAGTCAGACGTCTGGCATGCTCATTAGCATGGAGAAGAACTGGTTCGAAATTCTTGCGAATTCTTTTTTCTAAGTATGGGATGTTGCCAAAGTTGCAAAATAGCGCCCCGTCTGGTAATTCGGTTTGTCCGTCTTGAAGGGTTTTCAAAATCATCGATGCACTGATGTCATTTGATGCTTCCCGTACAAAGAACTCGACAGATGAGTTTAAAGATGACCTAGTCGTCCAGAAGCTGTTTAACTCGCACAGTCGTTTGAATGATATTTTTGTGCGCAACCCCTTTTCTTCATTGAGAATAAAAGGAATTTTATCAAGTTCTTCATCTAGAAGGTTTTGGCGTACAGGGTCAGATTCTTCTGAAATTAAAGGTGCTGCAATGTAGGGAGCCTGTTCAACTGCGCGCGAAAGCGAATATTCTTTGGTTTGGGAAAGTCTTGTTATTTCGTTATCGATGTGCCTGGAGTAAAGATTGTAGATGCTCTTCAGCGAATCTCGATATTCTGGCGTGTCTTCGATTGCTGAACGCGCAACGTTGGTTTTGGGTGCACTTTTACCAACAATATTTGCAATTGCGAAAATTCCAGGACTTCGAAAACCCGGGCTATTGAACTCCACGCCAACACCTTCGATGCAGGTTCCTACGAATGACCGATTCTCTTCTGGGTCAAGTCGACTATGCCTGTCCTTTAATATAAAGTTCCAGTCTTTGTAAAGTTCGTCCATGAAAACAGCATATGCCAATGTGACGCCTTCTTCGCTAACCTCTCGCACCTCTATTCGTTCAGGATGACGGAAGAGGTTGTGGGTACTGATTTGATGCTCTATTGCTTCTTTGGGTGAATCGTAACCAACTAGGACTTCATCCTCGTTGTCTATTTTTACCGAGACAGTACAGCGCGGGAATACTAGCCAAGTTTTAGCAATCTCAAGTACGTCACCTATCTTGGCTGTTGGTCTAAGGGTTAGTCTAACTTTTGAACCGTGGGGATACACCCCGATTTGATCTCTCGCAGAAGTTTTGTCTAGAAGTTTAATAAGATATTTGCCGTGTACGGACCGAAGCGATATCTGCCTAGCTTCATTCTCTTCAGTGCTGCAGGTAGTAATCTCCACTTGGTCAGCCACCATGAATGCGGAGAGCACGCCAATTCCGAATCGGCTGATGGAGGAGAACTCTGGGTGCTCTTCTCGGAACTTAGCGTCTTGGTATCTTGATGATCCGACTTTAAGCAAGTGGGCCTCAATCACCTCTTGCGTCATTCCTGTCCCGTTATCTCGAACTTCCAGTGTGCGTTCTTGTGAATTCCACAGGATCTCAATTTTCCCGAAACTGGTCGAGGATTGCTTTAGTATATCGGCTTGTAGTCGAACGGCATCCAAAGCATTCTGAGTCAGTTCTCTTACAACTACGTCGCTATCGTTGTATAGCGTGTGCCCAGTCAAAAGGTCGAGGATTTTTTGCTGATCAAGCTTGAAGCCGAAGGCTTTAGTGAGGAACCCTTCGGCTTCAATTCCGGATTCATCAATGTGCTTCCATGGGAAAGTTGGAGGGTCTGCTAGTAGCTTGGCACTTTGTTTGAGCGCTTCTTGACAGGCTTGAAGTTGAGATTTTGCATACGCGATATAACTTGTTAGGCCAAAGAAGCCATCGGATATCTCGAATCGCGCATGAATCTCAATCGTGTCTGATACTGCATTCTTGGAGGCATTTCCGTCTCTGTCTACGCCTGGGGCTGCCCTGACTGTTCTTACCGCCCCCTGTTTCTGCCATTCAATTTGACTTATTGGGTCTTGAGGGTTGATAACCTTAAACAGAATGGATGGTGCGCGTCCTTGAGTGATTTGAAAGAGGTCAACGGTGCGCAGTATGATGGCTATATATTGTAGGTTTGCCGTCTCGCCTGCCGTATTGCCATAAGGCATAGAGACTTTGTATTTGTGTGTATCAGCTATATCATCTATAGTATGGCTTTCGCAAAGCAACGCTAAGTCACGACGGATAACGATGTCGAGCTTTCCTACAAGATCCTGAATAGCATCTTTGATCTCTGCTGAAAATTCGTCGCTCCGATCTTTCCCCAGGATCCACTCTTTTACTCGTGTGCCGTGAGTGAGTCTCACGAATTCTTGATAATTTACGCGTTCGCGCATTTCAGGTGAAAGAGTTTCTAATTTTGCATTGTAATCCTGGTTTTGTAGATTTTCAGATTGCTCTCTTATATATTGTTGGTACGCAGTATTCTTGCTGCGGTTGTTGAATTCATTTTGACTGATGAGAAGGCCGAGATCGTGAAAATATATGCTTAGAGTTAGCAGGAGGTAATCGGCGGGCTGCAGCTTTTCTTTGGCTTGGTCTGGTATTATCCATTCTGCCATTCTGAGCATTGATTCCACATGTTCGAAGTTGTGGTTTGTATACTCATTAAAGAATCCATACCGCTGAACTTCGCCAAGTAACAATCTTACTTGTGATCTTATGTCGTAAAGGTTGATTGGGAATGCGGCTAGCTTGGTTGCAGTGTCTGCTCTTTGCTCGATTCTCGTTAATTCTGTCACTTGCGGGGTCCTTCCATGTTTTATGCTGGATTAGTTTGGTTTTAGTTTTTTTATCAGGTTGGGTTTAGCAACTATCGCATTACTCGAGTGTAAAATCAATGGCTTCAGCCTATGGAAGGCTTGAACTAGGTGGTTCAAAGTGGCTCTTTATTTGACTTATTTGGTGGTTCAGGCATTTTGATTGGTTTTTGCGTGCGTTTGTTTCGATGGTTTTATATAAAGTTGATGTAAGTGTTCAGTTGATGTTCAGGGTTGTGCCTTGATGTGATCAAGAACTTAGTCAGTTAAGGTTTGTGTCGATTTTGTTACATGTATATTGTACGTTTTAGGTGTATTTTATCGTGAGCTAGCACTGCTGCGTATTTTTTAGGAGCAAGCACAATGAAAGACCGATCAGGGAGTGGGGTGATGATTGATTATTTCAAACGCTATCCAGAATATGCAATGTTACTTTTCTATGAGGTTTTGGTCGACGGTGATGCTCGCGAAATCGCAATTATCAGTAAGCGGTTAGCTGCTGCGGGGCTTATTCCGGTTGAACAGCTCAGTTCAAAGTCGACCCAGGATAACCAGTAATCATGGTTTTTTTCATGGCATTAGGGTTGTGCTGTTGAGGAGATGCTAGTAATGAATGGGCTTTGCAGCTCTATTGATAATAGAGTGGGAATAAGTTGAGCCACAAGGGCGCCGCAAGGCGCCCTTGTCGTATCTGTGCCTTGCCTGGCTCAAGGAGCGATGTGTCGCATGCCGCGTAATCTCAGCCGGGCATGAAGCTCGGCAAGGTTTTGAACGCGACGTTCATGAATGGCCGGCCAGTCGGGGCGCTCCACGTAGTAAAACCGCCCATCGCGCTTGATCAGCGTGCGTCGCAAGGTCGAATCCCGGCTGCGGTTGATCAGGTATTCCTGGCCATTGGTACGTTCGATCGCGTAATCGCCAGGCCTTACCAGCAGGCTTTCAAAATCCGCTGATGGCGGGCGGGTGGTCAACACTCCGGCGCGTAGCCGCAGGTCGCTTTGCACATGCCTTAACGCGCCATCGTCGTCCAGGGCATCCGCACCAGGGTCTGTGCTGTAAGCATCAGGTTCGCCGATCGGGCGATCTTCGACACGAAGGCCTAGCGCGCCTTCTGTTTCAGCCAGGCCGGTGACGCCATGGAAGGTGTTGGCGTGTGTACTCCCGACCAGCGCAATCCATTTTCCCGAGCCGCGCGCTGCCTGGTCTGCCTCGATAATCAAGTGTGCATGGAAGTTCATCATGCGCTGGCGTGCCACATCGGAAACGGGTGTCGCCCACGCCTGGCGGTAACTGGCCATGCAGTCGATGGGCTGTATGCGTACGCCGTTTTTCTGTGCGCTGACCAGTACCTGCCGAAAGGTGTAGCGGCCTTCGGCGTCGGTGCGGTGGCCGACATCCTGGCCTTCTACATAGCGATCCAGCTCCTGCGGCATCACGCCTGTGCGGTTGAAGGTATCGATGTCTGCTTGCTGAAAGTCGGTGGTGAAGTGCTCCATGTACAGCGTGTTTACCTTCAGCTTGCGTAGCAGGCGCATGTTGTCGATCAGCAATCGCTTGCTGCCAAGGCCACTGTGCGCTTCGCCAATCACCAAGCCGTTGGTGTTCTGGTACAGGGTTTTGAAAACGGTTTTGGATGAAGCGTTTGCGGGGATTTCGGGTATCTGTGGACGTGGCGGTGTTTGCACTGTGGCCATGAACGCATCGGCATCGGCCGCCAACTGATCACGCAGCTGGCGGAAGCGGGCTATGGCGGCCTGTCGATCCGGGGCGTCGAGGAACGCTCGCGCACCTGTAATCTCATCATCGGAAACATCCGTCAGTGAGGCGCGCAAGTCAGCTGGTATTTCGTAAGGGGTGCCGGGCAAGGGCGGCACGCTTGCGCTTGCTGACGGCCGACCCCAGATTTTCAGGCTCGAAAGCATGCCCCCGTTGAGGCCAAGGCGTTCTACCGGGCGCCACTGGCCTGCAGCATCCAGGCGGATCGGCAAGCTTTTGTAAAAAGAGAAAGGGTTATCAGGGGCTACGACGGTCCAGGATTGCAGTTCGGGTACAAAACGCACTTGGTACGGCATGTCGTCGATCAGTGCGTAAAACTGCCCATCCTGCATATGGATACCTTCAAGAAACCCTGTGCCAGGTCTGCTGCCAAGTACTACATTCGTCTCGAATGGGCGCAGTGCGTCCCAACTGCCGGTTGGCCGGAAGGGCTGGGGTACCCAGGTTTCAATTGCGTCTGCCACCTCTGAGGCACTTTCCTCCTCGGGCTCCCCGCTGTGTTCTTGCGCTGATTCTTCCGCCGGTGCCGGGGCTAACCCTTCCTCGGTCGCAGCGCCGGCTTGCGCCGCATCTGCGAAATCAGTAAGGGGCTTGCCGGGTGCACTGAGTAGAAAGGTCGCATTGAACAGTGTCTCGATGGCGGCGAAAATCGCGCCGGTAATACCTGCCTTGCGTTCACGGGTCGTGTGCCCGTGAATCGCCTGGTAGATGTTCAAACCCATTTCAGCAATGCCAGCCCCCACCAGCGCCAAAGCTACCGGCCAACTCACTGCTGCCATAGGGCCGAACACCTGCAGGCCCGCCTTCAAGTAGCCGATCCACAATTGTCTGCGCAGGTCTGCGTTGGAGCGCAAAGAGAAATGCGCATCATCGATCATCCGCTGGCGAGCTTTGTTGCGCAGCCAGTCGAAACCGTCCTCTTCAATTGCCAGGTCGAGGGTGTTGAGACCGCTGTAATCATGGTTGCCCCAGCCATGAAAGAGCAGATCGATCAGGTTGTTCAGCCCGACTTTGCCGTCAGCTTCTTCGCGGTCGTCGAGGGAAAAATGTGCCAGGAAACGGGTTCGGTTTTCGACATAGGTGCAGTGAGAGAGTACCCACCAGAACAGTGCCTGGTTATTCGGGAAATAATGCAGACAGTCGACATCACCCGGCATGTAAATCAGCTGGCTGCCGTTGGCCAATTGCAGGCGAAGGATGTCCGTCGCCACATATCCGCCAATGTCGAGCGCGCAGACCCGCGTAGCGCCACCCGGTAATAACCTTTGTTGCAGGGCCTCCAGCGACGGCGGCCAGGTTGTTTTGCCCACCAGGGCGTCAGCGATATCCTGCGCGTGACGCGCTAGCGCTGATGAGGGCTCTTGTGCGCAAACTTCCAGTAATTTGCTCATGAAGTTGGCTTTGGCCAACGTGCGGAAGTTCTCTGAATGCTCGGCCCAGAAAGACGTCATCCGCGTTTTGAATGCCGTGGCAAAATCAATGCTCCAGAAATAATCCAGAACGTCCCTGGCTTCGAGTCGAACTTCATTACGCTCGTCATACGCGTCTTTGCCTGGCCCATCGCTGTAGAAACCAGCGAGATAACTGAGCACGTCAGCGTTGTCCTGGGCCTGGGCATCGAAGCGGTGCATCACCAGTTGTGGCAGGGTCAGGGATTCATACGGCTGATCCAGGTGTTGCCAACCGTTGAAGGTTCGAGGGCTGCTGACGGCGGTGTGAAAACGGTGCAGGTAGACATTGTCGGGCTCCAGCGCTTTCAGATCATGGCGCGCGAGGAGTTGTTGCGCAACTTCACGCGCCAGCTCGCGCATGTCAGGGCAGTCTTCAGTGAGGTGTGCGGCGAGGGTCATCAGCATTTGCTGGTCGCCAGGGAGGGTGTCGGTAAGCATCACGGTGGTCCGGTTGAAGTGAAAGGGTGCCAGCTTCGAACGGCCGTGAGCCAGGGCGGTGGTGCTTATTGCTTGTCAGGTTGCTTTGGGATGCCGGGTTTTCACTTAATATTTCCCATTTGCAGGTGTATCGTATTCGCCCTTCATCGCCAGCCACTGCTGGCAGCTTGATTGAGCAGAACACGAGGTACCCGCACCGATGTCCTTCACCCGTCGACAAATGCTCAAGGGCCTGACCGGCCTGGTTGTGGTTGGCCTGGGCGCCGGTGGCGCGGCGCGTTACTGGCTGGGCAAGGTCGAAGATGACAATGCCGGGCATGATTACGAGCTGATCGCCGCGCCGCTGGATGTCGAGTTGGTGCCAGGCTTCAAGACCGAGGCCTGGGCGTTCGGGCCGTCGGCACCGGGCACCGAGCTGCGCGTGCGCCAAGGCACCTGGTTGCGGGTGCGCTTCATCAACCACCTTCCGGTGGAGACCACAATTCACTGGCACGGCATTCGCCTGCCGCTGGAAATGGACGGCGTGCCTTATGTGTCGCAATTGCCGGTCAAGCCGGGCGAGTACTTCGACTACAAGTTCCGCGTGCCGGATGCTGGCAGCTACTGGTATCACCCGCATGTCAGTAGCTCCGAAGAGCTCGGCCGCGGCCTGGTCGGCCCGCTGATCGTCGAGGAGCGTGAGCCCACCGGGTTCCAGCATGAGCGCACGTTGAGCCTGAAAAACTGGCATGTGGACGAGCAGGGAGCCTGGCTGCCTTTCAGCATCCCTCGCGAGGCGGCGCGCAATGGCACCGCAGGACGCTTGATCACCATCAATGGTCAGGCCGGCTCGGTCACCGAGCTGCCGGCTGGCCAAGTGGTGCGGGTGCGCCTGCTGAACCTCGACAACACCTGGACGTACCGCCTGAACCTCAAGGGCAACTGCGAGGCGAAAATCTATGCCCTCGACGGCAATCCGGTGACCCCGCGACCGCTGGAGGACGAGTACTGGCTCGGCCCCGGCATGCGCATTTGCCTCGCCATCCGTATTCCCCAGGCCGGCGAGGAGATCTCCCTGCGCGATGGTTTCGTGCGTCTGGGTACCCTGCGTTCGGTGGCCAGCAATGACGCGCCGAGTGACTGGCCGCCAGCGCTGCCGGCCAACCCGATCGCCGAGCCGGACCTGGAGAATGCCGAAAAGCTCAACTTCAATTTCGAGTGGGCGGCCGGCGTCTCGGTCACCCCAGACCCGGACAAGCCGTCGAGTATGTGGCAGATCAACGGACAGGCCTGGGATATCACCGACAAGACCTGCGCCGACCGCCCCATCGCCACGTTGAAAAAGGGCAAGAGCTACATCTTCGAGCTGAAGAACATGACCCAGTACCAGCACCCGATCCACCTGCATGGCATGAGCTTCAAGGTGATCGGCTCCAACCGTCACGACATCAAGGAGCCGTGGTTCACCGACACCTACCTGCTGGGCAAGAACGAGCGCGCACAGGTGGCACTGGTGGCGGATAACCCGGGCACCTGGATGTTCCATTGCCACGTCATCGACCACATGGAAACCGGCCTGATGGCCGCGATTGCGGTGGTCTGATGCGCCCGCAGATCATCGATCGCAGCCACGATCAGGAATTCATGCGCCTGGCCCTGGCCCTGGCCGCCGAAGGTGCGGCGCTGGGCGAGGTGCCCGTGGGGGCGGTGCTGGTGCAGCATGGGCAGGTGATCGGCCAGGGCTTTAACCGGCCGATCATCGACAGCGACCCCAGTGCGCATGCCGAGATGGTGGCCATCCGTGCTGCAGCGAAATCGGCCAGCAATTACCGCCTGCCCGGCAGCACCCTGTACGTGACCCTGGAACCGTGCAGCATGTGCGCGGGGCTGATCGTGCATTCGCGGGTGATGCGCGTGGTATTTGGCGCGCTGGAGCCCAAGGCAGGCATTGTGCAGAGCCAGGGGCAATTCTTCGGCCAAGGGTTCCTCAACCATCGGGTGATGGTGGAGGGCGGGGTGCTGGCGCAGGAGTGTGGGCAGATCCTCAGCGATTTCTTCAAGGCCCGCCGGGCCAAGACCTAGCGCTCCAGAGAGGCGCGGTTCCTGTAGGAGCAGCCTTGTGCTGCGAAGAGGCCCGCATGGCAATAGATTCTTTGTGGCTATACCGGCCTCTTCGCAGCGCAAGGCTGCTCCTACAGGAAATCTGTTGGCCTGAGGGCAATGGTGCCTACATCGGCGGCGACTGTTCCGCCGGCTTGGTCTTGTTGACCCCGGGCACATGCAGGTTGCCTTCGGCCACCTGGCCTTCGAGCTGCGGCTGGGTCACCCAGGTGAGGATGTCGTAGTAACGACGGATGTTGGCCACGAAGTGCACCGGCTCGCCGCCACGGGCATAACCGTATTTGGTCTGGCGATACCACTGCTTCTGCGACAGGCGCGGCAGCATCTTCTTCACGTCCAGCCACTTGTTCGGGTTGAGCTTCTCGCGCTTGGCCAGAGTACGGGCGTCTTCCAGGTGGCCACTGCCGACGTTATAGGCAGCCAGGGCGAACCAGGTGCGGTCCGGCTCCTGGATACTGTCGTCCAGCTCGGCCTTGATCTTCATGAAATACTTGGCACCACCCTGGATGCTCTGTTTCGGGTCCAGCCGGTTGGACACACCCATGGCCTGGGCGGTGCGCTGGGTCAGCATCATCAGGCCGCGAACACCGGTCTTGGAGGTGACCTCCGGCTGCCACATCGATTCCTGATAGCCGATGGCGGCCAGCAGACGCCAGTCCACCTGCTCGACCTTGGCGTAGCTCTTGAAGTGCTTTTCGTACTTGGGCAGGCGCTGTTGCAGGTGCTGGGCGAAGGTGTAGGCACCCACATAACCCAATACGTCGACATGGCCGTAATAGCGGTCTTTCAGGCGTTGCAGGGTGCCGTTCTTCTGCGCCTTGTCGAGAAATTCGTTGATTTCGTTGAGCAGGCTGTTGTCTTCGCCCGCTGCCACTGCCCAGCGTTGGTCGCGGGTGTCGCCCACGTCGAAGGCCACGCGCACGTTGGGGAAGTACACCTGGTTCATCGCCAGCTCGTTGGAGTCGACCAGGGTCAGGTCGATCTGCCCTTCGTCGACCATGCGCAGCAGGTCGACCACCTCCACGGCATCCGACTCTTCATATTCCAGGCCGGGGTTCTGTTTTTTCAGCTCGGCCAGCAGGTCGGCATGGCTGCTGCCTTTGAGCACCATGATTTTCTTGCCGACCAGGCCCTTGGCATTGGTTGGGCGCGGGCGGCCGTTGCGGTAGATGACCTGCGGGGTCACTTCCAGGTACGGGTGCGAGAATTTCGCCTGGGCCGTGCGCCGCTCGCTGCTGACCAGGCCGGCGGCTGCCAGCACCGGGCCGGAGGGTTTGCCGAGGTCGTCGAACAGCTCATCGAGGTTGTCGGCAGTCTCGATCTCCAGCTTCACCCCGAGATCGTCGGCGAAATGCTTGACCAGCTCGTACTCGAAACCGGTTTCGCCGTTGCGATCCTGAAAGTAGGTGGCCGGGCTGTTGCGGGTGATCACGCGCAGCACGCCATCCTCCTTCACGCGCTCGAGGGTGCTGGGTTTTTCAACGCAGGCACCGAGCAGCAGAAAGAGTCCGGTTGCGAGAAGCCATTTGGCGCAACGCTGGCGCAAAGCAGTGTGGGCGAACATAGGTTGCAGTATACGCAAAGGACCGGTTCAACCATATCTCGACAACGGTTAGCTTGTCTGGTAGCGCTTGATGTGCTCTGTAGCTTGACTTTAGAGGTTCACCGTCCGGGAGATCGAGCGCCGCGCAGGCGGCGCTCGATCTCCCAATCGCTGAAGAACCCAAGGCGAACCCCTCGGAAATCTGACCCGAAAGTCCGGTTACGCCGCCCGGCAGCCGTGGCGTAGAGCGGGTGCCGAAAGCCATCGAATTAGGCTAGAATGCACGGCCTCTAAGCACACCCCTTCCTGAGGCTGTCCCGACGATGTTGATCCTGCGCGGCGCTCCTGCCCTTTCTGCCTTTCGCCACGGTAAATTACTCGAGCAACTGAGCCAGAAAGTCCCCGCTGTTACTGGTTTGTATGCCGAATTCGCCCACTTCGCCGATGTCGATGGCGAGCTGACCGCCGACCAGCAGCAGGTGCTGGGCCGTCTGCTCAAGTACGGCCCGAGCGTGCCGGTACAGGAGCCGACCGGCCGCCTGTTCCTGGTCGTGCCGCGGTTGGGCACCATTTCGCCGTGGGCCAGCAAGGCCAGCGACATCGCCCACAACTGCGGCCTGCAGTCGATCCAGCGCCTGGAGCGCGGCATCGCCTACTACGTTGCCGGCACCCTGAGCGACGCTGACGCCACCTTGGTTGCCGCCGAACTGCATGACCGCATGACCCAGCGTGTGCTGGCCCAGTTGGAGCAGGCATCCGACCTGTTCAGCCACGCCCAGCCCAAGCCGATGACCTCGGTGGACATCCTGGGCGGCGGCCGTGAGGCCCTGGCCCAGGCCAACATCGACCTGGGCCTGGCCCTGGCCGAAGACGAGATCGATTACCTGGTCGCGGCCTTCCAGAACCTTGCTCGCAACCCGAACGACATCGAACTGATGATGTTCGCCCAGGCCAACTCCGAGCACTGCCGCCACAAGATCTTCAACGCCAGTTGGGACATCGACGGCCAGGCTCAGGAAAAAAGCCTGTTCGGCATGATCAAGAACACCTACCAGATGCACAGCGAAGGCGTGCTGTCTGCGTACAAGGACAACGCCTCGGTGATCGTCGGCAATGTTGCCGGCCGCTTCTTCCCGAACCCTGAAACCCGCCAGTACGGCGCGGTGCAGGAGCCGGTGCACATCCTGATGAAGGTCGAAACGCACAACCACCCGACCGCCATCGCCCCGTTCTCGGGCGCTTCCACCGGCTCTGGCGGCGAAATCCGTGACGAAGGTGCTACCGGCCGTGGCGCCAAGCCCAAGGCTGGCCTGACCGGCTTTACCGTTTCCAACCTGCGTATCCCGGGCTTTGAACAGCCGTGGGAACAGGCTTACGGCAAGCCAGAGCGTATCGTTGACGCCCTCGATATCATGATCGAAGGCCCGCTGGGCGGTGCTGCGTTCAACAACGAATTCGGTCGCCCGGCCCTGACCGGTTACTTCCGTACCTTCGAGCAGTCGATCAATACCCCGCACGGCGAGGAAGTGCGCGGCTACCACAAGCCGATCATGCTGGCCGGTGGCATGGGCAACATCCGTGAAGACCACGTGCAGAAGGGCGAGATCACCGTCGGCGCCAAGCTGATCGTGCTCGGCGGCCCGGCCATGCTGATCGGCCTGGGCGGCGGCGCCGCTTCGTCGGTGGCGACCGGTGCCAGCTCGGCTGACCTGGACTTCGCTTCGGTACAGCGCGAAAACCCTGAAATGGAGCGCCGTTGCCAGGAGGTCATCGACCGCTGCTGGCAGCTGGGCGACAACAACCCGATCGCCTTCATCCACGACGTCGGCGCGGGCGGTATCTCCAATGCCTTCCCGGAACTGGTCAACGACGGTGGCCGTGGTGGCCGCTTCGAGTTGCGTAACGTGCCCAATGACGAGCCGGGCATGGCCCCGCACGAAATCTGGAGCAACGAATCGCAAGAGCGTTACGTGCTGGCTGTCAGCGCGGTCGACTTCGAGCGTTTCCAGGCCATCTGCGAGCGTGAGCGTTGCCCGTTTGCCGTGGTCGGCGAAGCGACTGAAGAGCCGCACCTGACCGTAAGCGACAGCCACTTCGGCAACACGCCTGTGGACATGCCGCTGGACGTGCTGCTGGGCAAACCGCCGCGCATGCACCGTTCGGTTACCCGCGAAGCCGAGCTGGGCGATGACTTCGACCCGAGCGAGCTGGACCTGGACAACGCCGTCCAGCGCGTGTTGAACCATCCGGCGGTGGCCAGCAAGAGCTTCCTGATCACCATCGGCGACCGCACCATCACCGGCCTGGTTGCCCGCGACCAGATGGTCGGCCCTTGGCAGGTACCGGTCGCCGACTGCGCCGTCACCGCCACCAGCTTCGACGTCTACACCGGTGAAGCCATGGCCATGGGCGAGCGCACCCCGCTGGCGCTGCTGGATGCCCCGGCGTCCGGCCGCATGGCCATCGGTGAAACCCTGACCAACCTGGCGGCCTCGCGCATCGACAAGCTGTCCGACATCAAACTGTCGGCCAACTGGATGTCCGCTGCCGGCCACCCGGGTGAAGATGCCCGCCTGTACGACACCGTCAAGGCTGTCGGCATGGAGCTGTGCCCGGAGCTGGGCATTACCATTCCGGTCGGCAAAGACTCGATGTCGATGAAGACCAAGTGGAGCGATGAGGGCGGCGAGAAGAGCGTCACCTCGCCAATGTCGCTGATCATCACCGGCTTTGCCCCGGTCACCGACATCCGCAAGACCCTGACCCCTGAGCTGCGCATGGACAAGGGCGAAACTGACCTGATCCTGATCGACTTGGGCCGTGGCAAAAACCGCATGGGCGCCTCGATCCTGGCCCAGACCTACGGCAAGATCGCTGCCCAGGCACCGGACGTCGACGACGCCGAAGACCTCAAGGCCTTCTTCGCCGTGATCCAGGGCCTGAACGCCGACGGCCACCTGCTGGCCTACCACGACCGTTCCGACGGCGGCCTGGTCACCACCGTGCTGGAAATGGCCTTCGCCGGCCACTGCGGCCTCGACCTGCAACTCGACCCACTGACCGACAACCGCAAGGACGTGCCGGCCATTCTTTTCAACGAAGAGCTGGGTGCGGTCATCCAGGTTCGCCAGGATGCCACCCCGGACGTACTGGCACAGTTCAGCGCCGCTGGCCTGGCTGAGTGCGTCGCGGTGATCGGCAAGCCGGTCAACAACGCCGAAGTGTCCATCAGCCTGAACGGCGAAGTGCTGTTCGACGACGACCGTCGCATGCTGCAGCGCCAGTGGGCCGAGACCAGCTACCAGATCCAGCGCCTGCGCGACAACGCTGA
This sequence comes from Pseudomonas sp. BN505, assembly GCF_029873175.1. Lineage (NCBI taxonomy): Bacteria > Pseudomonadati > Pseudomonadota > Gammaproteobacteria > Pseudomonadales > Pseudomonadaceae > Pseudomonas > Pseudomonas sp. BN505. Next base: position 112,752 of record NZ_SSOI01000032.1, on the reverse strand, counting down.
CTGTGCCGACCAGGAATTTGACCTGCTGCTCGAGGAAGACAACCCGGGCCTGTCGGTCAAGCTGGGCTTCGACGTCAACGACGACATCGCCGCGCCGTACATCAAGAAGGGCGTGCGCCCGCAAGTGGCCATCCTGCGTGAGCAGGGCGTCAACGGCCAGGTCGAGATGGCAGCCGCCTTCGACCGCGCCGGTTTCGCCGCCATCGACGTGCACATGAGCGACATCCTCGCGGGCCGAGTCGACTTCGAGGCCTTCAAGGGCCTGGTCGCCTGCGGTGGCTTCTCCTACGGTGACGTGCTGGGTGCCGGTGAAGGCTGGGCCAAGTCGGCGCTGTTCAACGCCCGTGCCCGTGACGCCTTCCAGGCCTTCTTCGAGCGTACCGACAGCTTCGCCCTGGGCGTGTGCAACGGTTGCCAGATGATGTCCAACCTGCACGAGCTGATCCCGGGCACCGAGTACTGGCCGCACTTCGTGCGTAACCGCTCGGAGCAGTTCGAGGCACGCGTGGCCATGGTCGAGGTGCAGAAGTCCAACTCGATCTTCCTGCAGGGCATGGCCGGTTCGCGCATGCCAATTGCCATCGCCCACGGTGAAGGCCATGCCGAGTTCGCCAACGAAGCGGCACTGCTGGAAGCCGACCTGTCCGGTTGCGTGGCCCTGCGCTACGTCGACAACCACGGCAAGGTCACCGAAGCCTACCCGGCCAACCCGAACGGCTCGCCGCGTGGTATCACCGGCCTGACCAGCCGCGACGGCCGTGTGACCATCATGATGCCGCACCCGGAGCGTGTGTTCCGCGCCGTGCAGAACTCCTGGCGCCCGGATGAGTGGCAGGAAGATGCCGCGCTGATGCGTATGTTCCGCAACGCGCGGGTGTGGGTGAACTAAGGCGTGTACAAGCTCGCCTTCTTCGTCCCCGCCAGCCACGTCGAGGTGGTCAAGGCCGCTGTGTTCGCTGCGGGTGGCGGGCGCATCGGTGACTATGACCACTGTGCCTGGCAAACTTTGGGCCAGGGCCAGTTCCGCCCGTTGGACGGCAGCCAGCCGTACCTCGGGCACACCGGCCAGGTCGAGGTGGTGGAGGAGTGGAAGGTGGAGCTGGTGGTGGCTGACGACCTGATTGCCCAGGTCGTCGCAGCGCTCAGGCAAAGCCACCCGTACGAGACGCCAGCCTATGAGGTCTGGCGGCTCGCCGAGTTCTAGACCGCATCACGGCTGTTCGCGGGCACGCCCGCTCCCACAGGGATCGCACAACCCTCGACTATTGTGCGATCCCTGTGGGAGCGGGCGTGCCCGCGAACAGGCCCTACAGTTCAGCCACAATCTCCTTGCCTGGCTCAGGCCGTTTCAACCCGGCACAAGCCAGCAACCCCACCTCGAACAGCACCCACATCGGCACCGCCAACATCGTCTGCGAAAACACATCCGGCGGCGTCAGGATCATCCCCACCACAAAGCACCCGACGATCACGTAGGGCCTGCTGCGCCTCAGTGTGGCTACATCTGCCAACCCCACCCAGACCACGATGAACGTCGCCACCGGGATCTCGAACGCCAGCCCGAACGCCAGGAACAGCGCCAGGATGAAGTCCAGGTACTGGCTGATATCGGTCATCATCGCCACGCCGTCCGGCGTTACGCTGGCAAAAAAGCCGAACATCATCGGGAACACCAGAAAGAACGCGAACGCCATGCCGGCATAGAACAACACGATGCTCGACACCAGCAGCGGCAAGGCAATGCGCCGCTCTCGGCGGTACAGCCCCGGCGCCAGAAAACCCCAGGCCTGGTGCAGCAGTAGCGGCATGGCCACGAACAGTGCGCACATTGCGGTCAGCTTGAAGGGTGTCAGGAACGGCGAGGTGACGCTGGTGGCGATCATGCTCGCGCCTTCCGGCAAAAAGCGCCGCAGCGGCTCGGATATGAGCGTGTACAGCGTCTGGGCGAAAGGGAACAGGCCGGCGAACACCACTGCTACCAGCGCCAGGCAACGCACCAGGCGTTTGCGCAGGTCGCGCAGGTGTTCGGTCAGCGGCAAGCCGGCCGCCGGGTCCATCGCAATACTCATGAGGCGTTTTCCTTGGGCAGCGTGACGGTGGCCGCGTCATTGGCCGGCTCCGTGTTCAGGCTGATGCCTTGGCGGATCTCCTGTTCCAGGCGCTGCAAGGGTGCGCTGTCGAGGTTGGGCAACTCGATCTCGCGCTCTACCTGCGTGCGCAAGGCATGCATGGCCCGGCGCGCCTGGCCCAGGCCGCGGCCAAGGGTGCGCGCTGCCACCGGCAGGCGCTCCGGGCCCAACACCAGCAGCGCGACGACGCCAACCAGCAGCAGCTCGCTGAAGCCTACCTCGAACATCAGGCCTGACGGTCCGCTTGAGGCTGCTGCGTGGCCTGGCCGGTCAGTGGGGCCTGTTGCTGAACCTGCGCCTGGCCAGGTGCGTTGGCGTCAGCGTCGCCGCCCATGGACTTGCGAAAACCCTGGATCGCCTCGCCCACATCGCTACCAAGGCCCTTGAGGCGCTTGGTACCAAACAGCAGAAATACGATCAGCAGTACGATCACCAGTTGCCAGATTCCAATGCCACCCATTGCGACCACTCCTGTAAGGTCATGAAAAGGAACGGCAATCCTGCCTCGTGTAGATGACGTGCACATGACGAGCGGGCATTGCCATCTACCTGCAACACGCCGCGTGTTCACTGGCGTCTTTCTTCCACGAGCGAGGCACGCACGGATGGGTGGCAGGCAACAGCAGGGTGCGGCCCTGCTGATGGTGATGGTGGTGTTGGCAATGCTGGCGGCGGGCATGGCCTGGCTGGTGGAAGATGGCCGGCGCCAGGTGGATGAAGTGCGCCTGCTGCACCAGCGGGTGCAGGCGCGGGCCATGGAGCAGGCTGGCCTGGCCTATGCCGGGCAGGCCCTGCGCGACCCCGCCTGGCGGCTTAGCCCGCTGTTTTGGCAGGCCTTGCGTGGGCAGCCGCTGAACTACGATTTTGGCGCCGGTCACGCGCAACTGCGGGTGCGCGACCAGCATACCTGCTTCAACGTCAATGCGCTGCTGGGCGCCGATGGCGAACGTGCCGAACGCCAGTTGCGCTACCTGCTGGGCGACGACATGGCTGCCGAGCGCCTGGTCGATGCGCTGGCCGACTGGCTCGACGCCGACAGCGACACCCGCCTGCAGGGCGCCGAAAGCGCCCAGTACCTGCGCCAACAGCCGCCGCGCCTGGCGGCCAACCAGCCGATGCTCGACACCAGCGAGCTGAACCTGCTGCTGGAGCCGGACGCCGCTCGCCAGGCTCGTTACCCGATGCTGTGCGCCTTGCCCCAGGTCACCGGCTGGCGCCTGAACGCCAATGCGCTTGGGCTGGAGCACCTTCCGTTACTGGAGGCGCTGTACGAAGGGCGCTATTCGCGGTCGTTGCTCAGCCGCATCATCAGCGGGCGGCCGGCGTCGGGGTACGTGGATGCAGCCGCGTTGCGCCAGGCGCTGGGGGCGGTGGATGACGAAACGTTTGAACGGCTGAGTGAGGGTTTGCTGCTCAACAGCGGTTACTTCCTGCTGCAGCTGTCGTTCGAGGAAGAGGGGCGGGCGATACGCAGCGAATTCCAGGTGGAAGCGCTGGGGGTGGTGCAATGGCATGCCCGGGTGCCGGCGCAGCAAGTGCGGGTGCGTAGCCGGGAGCCCATGGCCTGGTAGGGCTTGAGATTGTCGGGGCTGCTGTGCAGCCCTTTCGCCGGCAAGCCAGCTCCCACAGGAAACCACGATATTCAGAGGACTGTGTATCCCCTGGCTCCCGCAGGAAACCAAGGCATTCATGGCCTGTGATATCCCTGTGGGAGCTGGCTTGCCGGCGAAAGGGCCGCAAAGCGGCCCCCGTAAACAGCTCGATCAGGCAGTCCCGATTTCCCCGCCATCATTGCGCTGAATCACCACCGTCGAAGCCCGCGGCCTTACCTTGGCCCCAGCTGGAGTAGCATCGGTCGCCTTGTCGGTATACGGCCAGTTCCCGGGGTGCTGAATGTTGACGAACAAGGTCTTGTTGTCCGGGGTAAAGGCAATCCCGGTCACTTCACACTCATTCGGCCCAACAAAGAAGCGGCGCAGGTCCACCTGGTTCTGTGCGTTCACCGGCACTTGCTTGCCGGTAGCGTCCACAAGGTCGGTAGGGATCACTGCCAGCAACTGGTCGTTGGTGTAATCGGTGAGTGTACTCTCGCCGTTGTCGGTCTCGAACCACAGCACGCCACGGCTATCGAAGCTCATGCCGTCGGGGCTTGCGAACTGGTTCAGTTCGGTCAGGCCGGAACGATTGATGTCGGCAGTACCGGCGGCGTTTGCGCCGAACACGAAGATGTCCCAGTTGAAGCTCAACTGGTCGTCGCTGTCGTGCCAGCGAATGATGTGGCCGTGGCGGTTCGGGCCGCGCGGGTTGGCCGCGTCGACCTTTTCCGGGGTGCGCGCGCTGTTGTTGGTCAGGGTCAGGTACACGTCGCCGTTCAGCGGGTTGACCGTCGTCCATTCCGGGCGGTCCATCGGCGTTGCGCCCACGGCATCGCCAGCCCCACGGGTGTTGAGGATGATGCCTGGCAGGTCACCATACAGCGCACCCAGGGTGCTGCCAGCCGTGGTGGCGGTGGCCACGTCCAGCAGCAGCCATACGCCGGTGCCATCGGCATTGAAGCGCGCCACATAGAGCTTGCCCTGGTCCAGGTACTTGGCGCCGGTGGCCAGGCGGTCGGCCGGGTTGGCATCGGCGGCATCCCACACAGCGGTGGACACCCACTTGTACAGGTACTCGTTGTTCGAGTCGTCACCCATGTACCACACCAGCGGCTTGCCGGGGACTGGCAGGCCTGGGGCGCAGCCCTCGTGGCGGAAGCGGCCCAGCGCGGTGCGCTTGGTGGCCAGGGTGCTGCTGTTGTACGGGTCGATCTCGACGATGTAACCGTAGGTGCTGGCTTCGTTGCGGTAGTCGTCGGTCGCGCTGGCGCCCTTGATGGTGACGTCGAAACGGGCGAACTCGTCGGCCACTTCGGTGCTGTCACCGGCAGCGCTTTCCCACTTGTACTGGCCGCTGGAGGTGCCCACGCCAATACGGCGCTGGTCTTCGGGGCGGGTGCCCTTGTTGACGAAGATGCCCGGCCAGTTCTCTTCACAGGTCAGGTAGGTGCCCCACGGGGTGTAACCGTTGCCGCAGTTGTTGTTGGTGCCACGGCAGTGGGTACCGGCGGTGGAGTATTTGGTCTTGACGTGGTCGGTGCCGCGCAGCGGGCCGGTGATTTCCATGCGCGACGCTGTGGTGAAGCGGCGGTTCAGCGGGTCGTTGTCGACTACCTGCCAGCGGCCGCTGACTTTCTTCAGGCGCACCACGCCAGCCCCGTGGGCGTTGATTTCCTTGCGCACTTCCTCGACCGGGCGCTTGCCGTTGACATCGGTGGTAGGGCCGGCCGGGTGCAGGGCGGCGGCGTCGATGTATTCGAAGTTGATCGCCAGCAGGCCGTCTTCCGAACTGCCGTTGATAGGGAAGAAGTGCATGCCGTCATGGTGCATGCCCATGGCGTTGGCCTGGTCGGTCGAGGTGTTGCTGCCGTCGGACTTCCATGGGTTGGCGTTGCTGTTCAGCGGCGTGCCCCACGGCGCCAGCACGTAGGCGCTGTAACCGGCGGCAACGACACAGGCGTCGGTGCGCGAGCCCGGGATGGACTGGAAGCCCAGTGCCAGTTTCGGCACCTCCGGCTCAGTCACAGGCGGTTCGGTCACCGGTGGCTCGGTGACCGGATCATCGTGATCGGAACCACCACCGTCGAAGCAGCCTGTCAGGCCGGTACCGGCAATCATGGCGATGGCGGCGCCCAGGCTGCCGCGCATCACGCTGCGGCGGCTGAGGTAGGCGTCCATGACGTTGGCCATCGGCATATTGGCGCTGTGGTTCCGGTCCAGGTTGTCGCCGGTATCTCGACTCATCAGGGTGTCCTTGTAATGGCTGAGTTAGAGGAACCCGCGACTTTAGTGAGGAAATATGATGATTGATTGGCAGAAATGTTAAGGGGTTTTTAAAACGACTCGCTCTTAGAAGGTTCTCTGACAGATCAATTTGGAATGTCTGTCGGATTTCTGCCATCAAACTGTAATGCCAACGCCGCAACATCCGGGGCCCTGAATGAATGTGGAAAAGGACGGCGGGTGCGATGGCGAGCAGTGTGCACAGGCGCGACGTGATCGGCTGGATGGGTGTCGGGGCATTGGCACCGCTGCTCGGCGCCTGTTCTGCCTTCCCTGGGCAGCAGGGCGGCAACGCCCGGCTCGACCTGTTGTACGTGGCCGATACGCTCGATGCGCGCCAACCCGGCCAGGCCGTGGTGCCAGCGACCCGCCTGGGGCCGGTCAGCCACTTGGGCCGCGCGCCGTGGATGACCGGCAGCAGCGCCAGCCTTGCCTACCCGCAACTGGCACCGCTGCTCGATGCCAGCCAGGCAGCCGCCGCGCAGCTGGGCGGCTATGCGGTGCTGGCGGCGCTGCTGGAGCAACTGCGCGGCGAGGCCGGCGCAGGCAACAGCCTGACCCTGGAGAATGGCCAAGGCTGGAACGGCAGTGGCCTGGCCTACCTGACCCAAGGCGAAAGCGGGGTGCAGGGCAGTCAACTGCTGGGCACCGAAGCGCGGGTCAGCAGTGACGAGCGTGTGCTGTGGCCACAACGCAGTACCGGGCTGTATCGCCAGGCTGGCGCCGTTACCCTCGGCGCAGGCCTGGCGGACGCGCAACGCAAAGCCCTGGGCCTTGAAGCCTTGCACGTCTTCGAGCGCGGCGGCGCACGGATTGCCGTGGTCGGCGTGACCGACCCCTATGCCCAGGACCAGAAAGCTTCCCTCAAACTGTGGTACCAGTCGCTGCAGCCGGTGTTCGAGCAGGCCCGGCGCGAGGCCGACCTGGTGGTGGCCATGGCCGATGTCGGCACCGGCCCCGGGCTGTGGCTGGCCGAGCGGGTTCCGCAAATCGATGTGCTGTTGTGCGCCCGTGGCCAGGACCTGTGGCCGGCGCCCGTCGAGGTAACCCAGGCCAGTGGTCGGCGTGTGCCGGTGCTGTTTGCCGGTTGCCGGGGCAGCGGTGCCTTCCGCCTGCGCTGCCAGCGCGTGGCCGGGCTGTGGCAGTTCGACGGGCGTTTCTTCCCGGCCTTTGCACAGCAACTGGCGCCAGCCGCGCAGCTGCGTGTCGGGGCATTGCAGGCACAGCTGCACCAGCAACGTGCCGGCCACGCGGCGTGGCTCGACCAGCCGCTGGCCCGCGCGCCACAGGCCTTGTGGCGCCGTGATACCCGTGGCGGCAGCTGGGACCGCCTGCTGCATCAGGCCTTGGCCGATGACAACGGCATGCCCGTGCTGTTGCCGGGCCTGCGTTACGACTACCCGCTGCCCACAGGTGCTTCGATCACACGTGAACACCTGATCAGCCTCACCGGTGGCTACCCGGCACCGGTGGTCGAAGCGCCGGCCCGGCAGGTGGAACAAGTGCTGGAGAACGCTGCAGAGCAGCTGTTCGGCGATCCGCTGCTGCTCGACAACAGCCAGGACCTGCCGCGCTGGCAGGGCCAGGCCTGGGGTGTCAGCTACAGCCCGCAAGGCAAGCGCATCACTGGGCTGGAGCCGATGCAGGGCCTGTGCCGCACCTTCGGCCTGCAGTTTGAAAGCCAGGCTGGCGAACCCCTGTGGCAACGGGTCGAAGCCTGGCTCGCCCGCCAACCTGGCGACTGGCAACTGGCGCCGCTGCAACTGCCCGAAGTGCGTTACGTGCAGGGGCACCCGGGCTGGCACCCACGGCAGTTGGCCTCGTGACACTCGCCTCGCGCTTGTTCACCGGCGCTGGGCTGACGCTGGCCGGCTGGCTGGCCGCCCAGTGCGTGCTGCAACTGAGCCGCCAGCCGCAACCGGCCATGGTGCCGGCGACGGTCGCCAACCCGCTGCCGGGGCTGATGGTCGGCCACTGGCAAGCGCCCATCGACGACGGTGCCATCGCCATTACCCGCCTGCCATTGCACTACCTCGGCGGCCTCAGGGCGCAGCCGCTGTCTTCCAGTGTGGTGGTGCTGCGCTACGGCGAGCAGGTGCGCACCCTGGCCCGCGGTCAGCGCCTGGCGCCGGGGATCGTGCTGCAGGACATCGACACCGATGGCCTGATTTTCAACAACCAGGGGCGGCGTGAACGCCTGCCCTGGCCGCCACGCCCCGTCGTGACCGGCTTCAAGCGGCAAGGATGAACGATGCCTGTTAGATACTGCGTGGCCGCCGTGCTGAGCCTGGCCCTGGCCATAGGCCTACCTGAGGCCCGCGCCGAAGAGCCGGTGTTCGATGAAAATGGTACGCCGATGTACGAGGTGAACTTCGTCGACACCGAACTGGGCGAGTTCATCGACAGCGTGTCGCGCATCACCGGCACCACCTTCATCGTCGACCCCCGGGTCAAGGGCAAGGTCACCGTGCGCACCGTCGACCTGCACGACGCCGATGCCATCTACGACATCTTCCTGGCGCAGTTGCGCGCCCAGGGTTACGCCACTGTCGACCTGCCCAATGGCAGCGTGAAGATCGTCCCCGACCAGGCCGCGCGCCTGGAGCCGGTGCCGGTCGAGGCGGGTGGGCAGCAGGGCGAAGGCAGTGACAGCGTGGCGACGCGGGTATTCAACGTGCGCAACGCCGCCAGCGAGCAGGTGCTGGGCATCCTCAAACCGCTGATCGACCCACGGGTCGGGGTAATCACACCGTACCCGGCGGCGCACCAGTTGGTGGTGACCGACTGGCGCAGCAACCTGGACCGAATCGCCAGCCTGCTGCGCCAGCTCGACCGCCCCCAGGAAGCACCTGGCAACGGCAGTACCCAGGTCATCTACCTTCGGCACGCCAATGCAGGTGAAGTGGTCAAGGTGCTGCGCGGGCTGAGCCAGGAAGGCATGGCGCCGGCTGAAGGCACGGGCGAAGGCGAGGGCAAGGACAGGCCGGTAATGGCCGCCGCCGGTGGCCCGGGCATTCGCCTGGAGTACGAAGAAGGCACCAACGCCGTGGTCATGGTCGGCCCCGACAGCGAGCTGGCCGCCTACCGCGCCATCGTCGAACAGCTGGACATCCGTCGTGCCCAGGTGGTGGTGGAAGCCATCATCGCCGAGGTGTCCGACAGCAGCGCCCAGGAGCTGGGTGTGCAATGGCTGTTTGCCGACGAGAAATTCGGCGCCGGCATCGTCAATTTTGGCAGCAACGGGGTGAACATCGCCAATATCGCCGGGGCTGCTGCCAGTGGTGACAACGAGGCGCTTGGCGACCTGTTGTCCGCGACTACCGGCGCCACGGCGGGCATCGGCCATTTCGGCGGCGGGTTCAACTTTGCCATGCTGGTCAATGCACTGAAGGGCAAGAGCGGCTTCAACTTGCTGTCCACGCCCACCCTGTTGACCCTGGACAACGCCGAAGCGTCGATCCTGGTCGGCCAGGAAGTGCCCTTCGTTACCGGCTCGGTCACGCAAAACAACGCCAACCCGTACCAGACCATCGAGCGCAAAGAGGTCGGGGTGAAGCTGCGTATCAAGCCGCAGATCAACATCGACAACAGTGTGCGCCTGGACATTGTCCAGGAGGTGTCGTCGATTGCCGAGTCCAGCGCGGCCAGCGACGTGATCACCAACAAGCGCGAGATCAAGACCAAGGTCATGGTCGAAGACAATGGCCTGGTCATTCTCGGCGGCCTGATCAGCGACGAGTTGAGCACCAGCAACCAGCGCGTGCCGCTGCTCGGTGATATCCCTTACCTGGGCCGGCTGTTCCGCTCCGATGCCACCAGGAATACCAAGCAGAACCTGATGGTGTTCATCCGCCCGCGCATCCTGCGGGACGGGCCGAGCCTGGCCGGGCTAAGCGAAGACAAATACCGCACCCTGCAGCAGACCACACCGCTGCAACTGCCGGACCTTGCAGAGGGCACGCCGTTGTTGCAGGTGTTCCCCTCCAGCCGCGCACGCCTCGAAGGCGGTGCCTGGTGATGTTGCCGTATCGCCAGGCACGCCAGAGCGGGGTGGCCATGACCACGACGGAACAGGGCTGGCAGCTGTGGCTGCGGCCCAACGCCGACAGTGCCCAGTTGCAGGAGCTGCTGCGGGTACATGGCCAGCCCTGCATGCTCGAATACCTGGAGCCTGCCGTGTTCGACGAGCGCCTCGGCCAGCTGTACCAGGCCGGCGATGGCGCCAATCAAGCGCTGATCGAAGGCATCGGCGACCAGGTCGACCTGGACAGCCTGATGAGCGAGATGCCGCAGGTCGAAGACCTGCTGGAAAGCGATGACGAAGCCCCGGTAATTCGCCTGATCAACGGCCTGTTCGGCCAGGCGCTGCGCCTGCGCGCCTCGGACATCCATATCGAAACCTTCGAGCAAAGCCTGGTGGTGCGCCTGCGCGTCGATGGCCACCTGCGCGAAGTGCTACGCCCGCCGCGTGCGCTTTCGGCCATGCTGGTGTCGCGGATCAAGGTCATGGCACGGCTGGATATTGCCGAGAAGCGCCAGCCCCAGGACGGCCGTATTACCCTGCGCGCGGCAGGGCGCGAGGTGGATGTGCGGGTTTCGACCCTGCCCGGCATCCATGGCGAGCGCGTGGTCATGCGTGTACTCGACAAGCAGGCCAGCTTGCTCGCGCTGGGCAACCTGGGCATGCCGCCCGCGGTTTTGCAGGGCCTGCGCAGTTGCCTGGCGCGGCCCAACGGTATCGTGCTGTCCACCGGCCCGACCGGTTCGGGCAAGACCACCACCCTGTACGCCAGCCTCAACAGCCTCAACGATGGCAGCCGCAACATTCTCACCGTCGAGGACCCGGTGGAGTACGCCATCGCTGGCATCGGCCAGACTGCCATCAACCCGCGTGTAGGGCTGACCTTCGCCAGTGGCCTGCGCGCCATCCTGCGCCAGGACCCGGACGTGATCATGCTCGGCGAAATCCGTGACCAGGAAACCGCGCAGATAGCCGTGCAGGCCAGCCTGACCGGCCACCTGGTGCTGTCCACCCTGCACACCAACAGTGCCGTGGGTGCGGTGACCCGCCTGCGCGACATGGGTATCGAGCCGTTCCTGATTGCCTCGTGCCTGCGCGGTGTGCTGGCCCAGCGGCTGGTGCGGCGTTTGTGCAGTTGCGCCGTGGCGCACCCGCTGCAAGCTGCCGAGCGTGACCTGTGGCCAGAACTGACGGCGCTGGGCAGCAGCTACCACGCGGTGGGCTGCGAGCAGTGCCAGGGCAGTGGCTATGTCGGGCGCCTGGGCTTGTACGAATTCATCGAACTGGATGCCGGGCTGATCGGCCTGCTGTATGACGGCGCCAGTGAACTGGCCATGCAGGATTACCTGGCCGGGCGCAGGCAGAGCCTGGTCGCAATGGCCAGCGACTGCCTGGCCCGTGGCGAGACCAGCCTGGCCGAAGTACTGCGTGTGGTGCAGGGCTAAACCATGCCTACCTATCGCTACTTGGCCGTCGACCTCGCCGGCAAGACCCGCAAGGCCAGCGTGCAGGCTGACAGTGAACGCCATGCGCGTCAGTTGCTGCGCGATCAGGGGCTTTTTGCCCGCCAGTTGCAGCGCCAGGACAGCAGTAATCGGCAACCCCGGCGCCAGCGTTTGAGCCGTGCCCAGCTGTGTGAACTGACCCGTCAGCTGGCCACATTGACCGGTGCCGGCATCCCCTTGGTCGATGCCTTGGGCACCCTTGAGCGTCAGTTGCGTCAACCTGCCCTGCACAGTGTGCTGGTGGCCCTGCGTGGCTCCCTTGCCGAAGGCCTGGGCCTGGCCCGCAGCCTGGCGCGCCAGGGGGCGCCATTCACTGGCTTGTACTGCGCGCTGGTCGAGGCCGGCGAACGCTCCGGGCGCCTGGCACAGGTGCTGACCCGGCTGGCCGATCACCTTGAACAGGTGCAACGGCAACAGCACAAGGCGCGTACTGCGCTGATCTATCCCACCGTACTGATGGGCGTATCGCTTGCGGTGGTCGTAGGCCTGATGACTTTTGTCGTGCCCAAGCTCACCGAACAGTTTGCCCACGCCGGGCAAAGCCTGCCGCTGATCACCGCGTTGCTGATCGGCCTGAGCGAGGGGCTGGTGCAGGCCGGGCCCTGGTTGCTGGGCCTGGCGCTATTGATGGGCGTGCTCGGCACCTTGCTGTTGCGCAAGCCGCACTGGTGCCTGCGCCGCGACCAGATGCTGCTGCGCCTGCCTCGTATCGGCAGCCTGTTGCAGGTGCTGGAAAGCGCACGCCTGGCACGCAGCCTGGCAATTCTCAGCGGCAGTGGCGTAGCCCTGCTCGAAGCGTTGCAAGTAGCTACCGAAACGGTCGGCAACCGGCGCATCCGCCTGGCCATGGAGCAGGTCCGCCAGCAAGTGCAGGGCGGCACCAGCCTGCACCGTGCGCTGGATGCCAGCCAGCAATTCCCACCGCTGCTGGTGAACATGGTCGGCAGCGGCGAGGCCAGCGGCACCCTGGCCGACATGCTTGAGCGCGTGGCCGACGACCAGGAGCGTGGCTTTGCCCGCCAGGTGGATACCGCCATGGCGCTGTTCGAACCCCTGATGATCCTGGTGATGGGCGCCGTGGTGCTGTTCATCGTGCTGGCGGTGCTGCTGCCGATCATGCAACTCAACCAGGGCCTGCAACTGTGAATACAAGGAGTACTGCCATGCAGCATCAACGTAACCGCCAGCGCGGTTTCACCCTCATGGAAATCATGGTGGTGATCTTCATCATCGGCCTGCTGATCGCCGTGGTCGCGCCCAGCGTGCTGGGCAACCAGGACAAGGCCATGAAGCAGAAGGTGATGGCCGACCTGGCCACCCTGGAGCAGGCGCTGGACATGTACCGCCTGGATAACCTGCGCTTTCCCAGCACTGAACAGGGCCTGGCCGCGCTGGTGAAAAAGCCGAGCCAGGAACCGCTGCCGCGGGCCTGGCGCAGTGACGGCTATGTGCGCCGCCTGCCGGAAGACCCATGGGGCACCCCGTACCAGTACCGCATGCCCGGTGAGCATGGCCGGGTCGATGTGTATTCGCTGGGTGCCGACGGCCAGCCGGGCGGTGAAGGCCAGGATGCCGACCTGGGTAACTGGGCGCTGTAAGGGTGCGCCGTCAGCGGGGCTTCAGCCTGATCGAATTGCTGGTGGTGCTGGCCATCGCCGGCCTGATGACGGGGCTGGCAGTGGCCGGGCTCGGCAGCGGCCAGGCGCCTGTCGATCAGGCCCTGCAACGCCTGGCCAGCGAAACCCGGGCCCAGGCGGCGCTGGCCCGGCATGCGGGGCAGCTGCGTGGGCTGCGCTGGAATGGGCAGCGCCCGGAGTTCGTGCGGCGTGAGGGGAATGCCTGGGTGGTCGAGGCGGCCGGGCTTGGCGACTGGCCCAAGGGCCTGCACCCGGACTGGCCCGCCAGCCCGCAGCCCCACTTGCTGTTCACCCCGCACGGCTGGGCACAGGCGGGCAGCGTGCGCTGGCGCTGGGCCGATGGCAGCCAGCAATGGGCGTGGGGCCGCGATGGGCGCTTGCAGGTGGCGGTCGCGCCATGAAGCAACGTCAGCGTGGCTTCACCTTGCTGGAGGTCACTGTGGCCTTGGCGATTGCCGCCGTGCTGGCGGTGATCACCAGCCAGGTGCTGCGTCAGCGCCTGGCCGTGCAGGACAACCTGCAACAACACCGCCTTGGCCTGTTGTGTGCCCGTGAACTGCAAACACGTTTCGCCGTCGAGCAATTCTGGCCTTCTGCCAACCAGGTGAAGGGTGAACTGAGCCAGGGTGGCCAGCCGTGTCATTGGCAACTGCAATTGCGCCGCACCGGCGTGCGCGACCTGCGCCGTGGCGAACTGCAATTGTACGCCGACCGCGACCAGCGCCTGCCGCTGGGCCAGTACACCGTGTTTCTGGAACGCCCATGAAAAGCTCGCCACAACTCCGCGGACCCGGTAGGAGCAGCCTCGTGCTGCGAAGAGGCCAGTGTGGCCACAGCAAATCTGCCAGTCATTCCGGCCTCTTCGCAGCACAAGGCTGCTCCTACAAAGGTTCTGTGCAGGCATTGAACCCGAGCATCAATACATGAAGCGCCGCCAGGCAGGCCTGACCTTGATCGAACTGATGGTGGCCCTGGCCCTGACTGTCCTGCTCGGCATCATGCTCGCTGCGTTGGTCAATGGCTGGATGAAAGTGCGCGAACGCCTGCAAGTGACCACCCAGGAAACCTCGGTGCTGGATTTCTGCCTGGCCCTTGAGCGGCGTTTCGACAGCCCGGTGCTGCGCCGCGTCTACGACCAGCGCCTGCCCCTGGCCAGCCGCTGGCTGGACTGGCAACCGGCAAGCAACCAATTACAGTGGGTCGCCACCACCGGCCTGCCGGAAGCCGAAGGTGGCTCGCGGCTGCAACGCCAGCGGCTGCGCTTCGAGGCCCGTGAGCAGCGCCTGCTGCTGGAAAGCTCGGTCGACCTGTACGCCGCCGCCACGCCCCGCTGGGTCCAGCGTGAGCGGCTCGACCGGGTTGGCGCCATGAACGTCCTTTATTACCAGGGCGGCCAGTGGCTGGCCTGGCCTTCTGACCAACCTGCGCACCCCGGCCGTGGCGTGCGTCTGGAACTGCAGCGTGATGGAGCACCCTATGTCTGCACCTTCGCCCTCCCGTGGGGGCGCTCATGAAATATGAATGGCGACGGGGCGCACCTGCTCAACCGTGGTTGTTGCTGCGCCCGGGTGTTGCCTGGCACTGGGCGCTGGCCGAGGGCGGCATCGTGCAAAGACAGGGGCACGGTGAGCCACCGGCAAACCTGCAAGCCCGGGTTGCCCTTGTTCTGCCTGCCGAGGCCTGTAGCGTCTTCCACGTGCCTGCCCCACCCGGGCTCAAGCGTGAGGAGTGGCCGTTGTTGCTCGAAGACCGCTTGCTGCAACCGCCGGACGAGGTGACCTGCGCCTGCCTGGCCCGTCAGCCCGGCCACCTTCGCTTGCTGGTGGTGGCGCGTCAGCAACTGGACGACTGGCGCGCGCAGTGTGGCGTATGGGGCTTGCAGGTAGAACGTTGCTGGGCGGAGTTGCAGTTGCTGCCCAGGCCTGAGGCAGGCAGTGCCTGGCATTGGCAGCGAACGCCCGGCATGTCCTTGTACAAAGGGCTGGCCGAGGACGAGCAGGAGCATTGGCTGGCATGGCCGCAAGCACTGGGTGAAGCGCCGCAGCAACCCTGGGCACACATGCAAAGCGTGCCACTGAGTGGCGACTGGCCAAGCGCGCTGGCACCGCTCGACGCGATGCCCGGCCTGTTCGAGCGCGATCGCAAGGTGCCTTCGTTGCCCATCGTTTCACGCCCGCAGCAACGCCTGTTGGCCGCCTGCCTGGTACTGGCGGCAGTCTGGGGTGGGCTGTGGTTGAACCAGCAGTGGCGTCAGGCACAACTCTGGCGCGCCCAGGTGTTTGCCGTGACGGGTGAGCAGGCCAGCCCACGGCACGCCGCGCAGGCCCTAAAACGCCTTCGGGAAAGCGAGCTTCAGCAGCAAGTACGCACCCGCCAGCTCGAAGATCTGCAGGCAGCCTTGCAGGCCTGGCTGCGCGATCACCCCGGCTGGCGCCTGCAGGCGGTGCGCTTCGATGGCCAGCGCTGGCACCTGCGGCTAGAGGGCGACGGCGCCACGCCACCCTGGCAAGACATGGCCAACGCTGCCGGTGCTGCCGTACAGGTACAAGGTGGCGAAGTGGTGTTCGACTTGGGAGCCGCCGCATGAACCAGGACTGGATGCAGCGTCATCGGCTGAAGTTCGCCTGGTTGCTGATTGCGTTGCTGCTGGCTGTTCTGGCCCTGCGCGAGGGCTTGGCGCAATGGCGCGAGGTCAGCCAGTGGCGGGGGCTGGCAGAACAAGCCGCAAGCCTGCATGGTGGCTCGGGCTTGAGCCTGGAGCGCCTGAAGCAGTCGGCCGAGGCGCGACGGGTCGTACTGGCCGAGGTCGATGTGCAAGGCAAGGCCTGGCAACTGCGTGGCCAGGTGGCCGATGAACGGGTGCTGCAAGGCTGGTTGCAGTCCCTGCATGAAGAGGGCGTAACGCCGCTGCAATGGGGGCTGGAACAGGATGGCAAGGCGTTGCGCTTCGACCTGGTGGTGCAGCCATGAGCCGTAAAGGTATGGCGTGGGTGCTGCTGGTTTTCGGCCTGACCCTGCTCGTTGAGTTACCCGCCGCCTGGGTGGCTCGCGGGGCAGGTGTGCCGCTGTGGGATGCCAGTGGCAGCCTGTGGCAGGGCCAGGCGCAACAGTTGGGGCCGGTGGGGCCTCTGCGCTGGTCGGTGCAGCCTTGGCGCTTGCAGGCAACTGCACAGTTGGGGTTTCAGGGGCAGGCCTGGCAGTTGCGCGCCGAAGGCTGGCCGTGGCGCTGGCGGCTGGAGGCATCGGCGATGGGCGCCCAGGCGACGGTGGCCACGGATTACCGCCTGGCCGGGCTGTGGCAGGGCGCAATCCGCATGCAGGGGGCAGGGCGCCAATGCATGGGCAGCGAAGGCCGTGTCACGGTGAGCGACCTGGCGCTGAGCGAGCCATGGTCGCTGGGCCTGGGGCAGGGCTGGCTGGAAATGGACTGCCGCAGTGGCTGGCGCCTGCGTGGTCAGCTGGCGCAGCAGGGGCAGCATCAGTTGGCCGTGGAGGCCGACCTGCCAGGTCGGCGGGCCCAGGTGCTGTTCGAGCTGCAACCGGAGGCGGCGTTGGTGCCCTTGTTACGAGGTGCGCAGTGGCTGGGGCCGCAGGCGCTGGCAGGGCAACGCGACCTGCGCTGGTAAGCTGTGGGAGCAACTGTCTTTCATCATCGCTCCGGCTTCTCTTCAGGGCCGGATTTCGATCAGCGTGCCATCGCGCACCAGTTCCCAGACTTCCTGCATGTCACGGTTACGCATGGCAATGCAGCCATCGGTCCAGTCCAGGGTGTGGAAATACCACTCCGGGTACTCGTCGTTGATCGGCGTGCCGTGAATCATGATCATGCTGCCGGCACTCACCCCTTCGCGGGTGGCGCGGGCGGCATCGCTCACGTTCGGATAGTTGATGTGCATGGCCAGGTTGAAGCGGTCGCTCTGCTTGCGCCAGTCCAGCCAGTACAGGCCTTCAGGGGTTTTCTTGTCGCCTTCACGTTCCTTGGCGCCCTTTGGTTGCTTGCCCAGGGAAATACGGTAGGTTTTCAGCGGCTCGCCGCGGCTGATCAGCTGCAGGCGACGCTCGGACTTGATCACCAGCACCTTGTCGATCAGCGGTTGCATCGCCTGCTGTGAAGGCGATGGCGTTTGCGCTGCCGGCACGGGCTTGCGGATGATGGTCTCGGTGAAAGCCGCCTGGGACACCGAGGTAACGCAAAGGCAGAAAAGGGCAAGCAACCAGCGCATGTAACGGTATCCCTGAAGGCTTCTTCTAAGTAGAGGTCGAGGTCGAGACGTTCATTGGCGGCAGGTACTCATGGCCTATGGGGTAGTGCTGCCCGATGCGGTCGCGATAGTAGCATTCTAGTGTGCGTGTGACGGTGCGGAAAGCCAGCTCGTCCCACGGTATCTCATGTTGCTCGAACAACCGCACTTCCAGGCTTTCGACACCCACATCAAACGCCAGGTCTGCAAGCTCCGCGCGGAAGAACACATGCACCTGGTCGATGTGCGGCAAATCGAACAGCTGGTACAGGCTCATCGGCCCGACCCGGGCGCAGGCTTCCTCGACGGTTTCGCGACGGGCGGCCTGGTCGAGGGTTTCGCCATTCTCCATGAAGCCGGCGGGCAGGGTCCAGAAGCCGCGGCGTGGTTCAATGGCACGCCGGCACAGCAGCACCTGGCTGCCCCAGGTCGGTAGCACGCCGGCGACGATGTTGGGGTTCTGGTAATGGATGGTCTGGCAAGACTCGCAGACATACCGCAGGCGGCTATCGCCCTCGGGAATCCGCTGAGTGACCGGCTGGCCGCACGCGCTGCAGAATTTCATGTGGGGTTCCCTTTTGTTCAAGGCTATCTTGGCGCGCCGGCAGGGCCGCCGCAAGCGCGGGGGCTTGGGTGCTTCGCGGCTTTGGTGCATCATGCAAGGCAGGCCTTGGATACGAGCGTGCGCAATGCTGGACGAGCTACTTCGCCGAATGAGCAATCACCAACCCGCATCACTGGAAACCGACCGGCGGTTCCCCGAAGCGGCGGTCCTTTTGCCCATTACCCGCAGCGAAGCGCCCGAACTGGTCCTGACCCTGCGCGCCAAGGGGCTGTCCACCCATGGTGGCGAAGTGGCCTTTCCCGGTGGCCGACGCGACCCGGAAGACCCGGACCTGGTGTTTACCGCCCTGCGTGAAGCCGAAGAAGAAATCGGCCTGCCCCCCGGGCTGGTGGAAGTGATAGGCCCGCTGAGCCCGCTGATTTCGCTGCATGGCCTTAAAGTGACGCCATTCGTCGGGCTTATTCCCGACTTCGTCGAATACCGCGCCAACGATGCCGAAATCGCGGCAGTATTCACCGTGCCGCTGGAATTCTTCCGCCAGGACCCGCGTGATCATACCCACCGTATCGATTATCAGGGGCGCAGCTGGTACGTGCCCAGCTACCGCTATGGCGAATACAAGATCTGGGGGTTGTCGGCGATCATGATCGTCGAGCTGGTCAACGTGCTGTTCGATGCTGGCATCAGCCTGCACCAGCCCCCTGAGCGTTACATCGAAAACTGAGCGGGGCCTACCCCGCCGTCTGCGTTCCAGCCTGAGGAGCATGCATGAAATACCGCCTGGGCGACCTGCGGGTCGAAAGCCACCCCACCAGTTGGGCCGCACCCAACGCCACGCTGATCGGCAACGTGCGCCTGCAGGCCAATGCCAGTGTGTGGTTTGGCGCGGTGCTGCGCGGGGATAACGAGCTGATCGATATCGGCGAAGGCAGCAACGTGCAGGATGGCACGGTGATGCACACCGACATGGGCTCGCCGCTGACCCTGGGCAAGGGCGTCACCGTTGGTCACAACGCCATGCTGCATGGCTGCACGGTGGGCGACTACAGCCTGGTCGGTATCAATGCCGTGATCCTCAACGGCGCGCGCATTGGCAAGCACTGCATCATCGGCGCCAATGCACTGATCGCCGAGGGCAAGGAAATCCCCGACGGTTCGCTGGTGGTCGGCTCGCCCGGCAAGGTCGTACGTGAACTGACCGAGCAGCAGAAGCGCATGCTTGAAGCCAGTGCCGCGCATTACGTGCACAATGCCCAGCGTTATGCCCAGGAGCTGGTGGTTGATGATGAGTAATGTGGTAGAGCGGCCGGTGGCCTCGCCGTGCGTAAGCATTTGTGCGCTGGACGAGCAGGATATCTGCACCGGCTGCCAGCGCACCGTGGCGGAGATTGGCCGCTGGGGGCGGATGGACAACGATGAGCGGCGGGCGGTGCTGAAGCTGTGCCATGAACGGGCAGTAGAGGCCGGCCTCATCCTGTAGGGACGGCGTTGCCTGTCGAGGGCACCAGCGGTAATCTGTACGGCTTGCCCACAGACTACCCGCCATGTTCTATCTGATTGCCTACATCAGCAGCGTAGTGCTGATCAACTACGCCTTTTCCAGCGCCCCGCACCTGGACATCATCTGGTCTGCCTGGGGCGGCCTGGTGTTCATCCTGCGCGACATGGTGCAGACCCGCTTCGGCCATGGCGCCCTGGTTGCCATGCTGGTCGCCCTGGTGCTGTCCTATGTCACCTCGGAACCGGCCATCGCCCTGGCCAGCGCCACCGCGTTCTTCATTTCCGAGCTGATTGACTGGCTGGTGTTCAGCATCACCCGCCGGCCGCTGCGCGATCGCCTATGGCTGAGCTCGGCGCTGAGCATCCCGGTGGACACCTTCATCTTTTTCGGCATGATCGGCGCCCTGACCCCGGCAGTGATCGGCACCGCCATGGCGTCGAAGTTCGCCGGTGTCACTGCCGTGTGGCTGGCCATGGCATTTCGCGCCCGACGGGCTGCCGTCGCCGGTTGATGGTGTAGAATAGCGGTCCTTTTTCAGCGGGCGGCGCTCAGCCTGGCGCGGCCCCGGACGCCTTCGAGGACCTGAAATGACCCGTATCGGAACCCCCTTGTCGCCCACCGCGACCCGTGTACTGCTGTGCGGCTGTGGCGAGTTGGGCAAGGAAGTGGTGATCGAGCTGCAGCGCCTGGGCGTCGAAGTGATCGCCGTCGACCGCTACGCCAATGCCCCGGCCATGCAAGTGGCGCACCGCAGCCACGTGGTCAACATGCTCGATGGCGTTGCCCTGCGCGCGGTGATCGAGGCCGAGAAGCCGCATTATATCGTCCCGGAAATCGAAGCCATCGCTACCGCCACCCTGGTCGAGCTGGAAAACGAAGGGTTCAACGTGGTGCCGACAGCCCGCGCCACGCAGCTGACCATGAACCGTGAAGGCATTCGCCGTCTGGCCGCCGAAGAGCTGGACCTGCCGACCTCGCCCTATCACTTCGCCGACACCTATGAAGACTACGCCAAGGCCGTGGCCGATGTCGGTTACCCATGCGTGGTCAAGCCGGTGATGAGTTCGTCGGGCAAAGGCCAGAGCCTGCTGCGCAGCGACGCAGACCTGCAGAAGTCGTGGGACTACGCCCAGGAAGGCGGCCGCGCCGGCAAGGGCCGAGTAATCGTCGAGGGCTTTATCGACTTTGAATACGAAATCACCCTGCTGACCGTGCGCCACGTAGGCGGTACCACCTTCCTGGAGCCGGTTGGCCACCGCCAGGAAAAGGGCGACTATCAGGAGTCGTGGCAGCCGCAGGCCATGAGCCCGAAAGCGCTTGCCGAGTCGCAGCGCGTGGCCAAGGCTGTTACCGATGCCCTTGGCGGTCGTGGCCTGTTTGGCGTGGAACTGTTCGTGAAGGGCGACCAGGTGTGGTTCAGCGAAGTGTCGCCGCGCCCGCATGACACCGGCCTGGTCACCCTGATTTCCCAGGACCTGTCGCAGTTCGCCCTGCATGCCCGTGCGATTCTCGGCCTGCCGATTCCGGTGGTGCGCCAGTTTGGCCCGTCGGCCTCGGCGGTGATCCTGCCAGAAGGGCAGTCGCAGCAGACCAGCTTCGCCAACCTGGGCGCAGCGCTGAGCGAACCGGATACCGCCATTCGCCTGTTCGGCAAGCCGGAAATCAACGGTACTCGCCGCATGGGCGTGTGCCTGGCGCGTGATGAGTCGGTCGAGTTGGCGCGGGCCAAGGCGACCCGCGCCTCGCAGGCGGTAAAGGTCGAGTTCTGATTCGAAACCGCAGGGGGCCGCGTTGCGGCCCATTCGCAGCACAAGGCTGCTCCTACAACGGCAACGCACGTCCCTGTAGGAGCAGCCTTGTGCTGCGAATGGGGCGCAACGCGGCCCCCATTGCTTACAGCTCGGTATTACGGGTCTCTTTCAGGCACAGCACCGCAATCAGGCTGATCACCGCCGCAGCCGACACATAGCCCCCAACCCAGCTCAACCCGCCCATGCTGACCAGCTTCTGGGCAAAGAACGGTGCCGCCGAGGCCCCGACAATCCCGCCCAGGTTATACGCCGCCGAAGCCCCGGTATAACGCACGTGAGTCGGGAACAGCTCGGGCAGCAGTGCCCCCATCGGCGCAAAGGTCACACCCATCAGGAACAGCTCGATGGCCAGGAACAACGCCACACCCGTCGTCGATCCCGAAGTCAGCAGTGGCTCCATGGCAAAGCCCGAAGCTACGGCCAGCAGGCCGCCGACGATCAGCACCGGCTTGCGCCCGTAACGGTCGCTGAGCCAGGCCGACAGCGGCGTGGCCAGGGCCATGAACACCACCGCGAAGCACAGCAGGCCCAGGAACGTCTCGCGGCTGTAGCCCAACGTGGTCACGCCGTAGCTCAGCGAGAACACCGTGGAGATATAGAACAGCGCGTAGCACACCACCATCGCCGCAGCGCCCAGCAGGGTGGGCAGCCAGTAGCTGGAAAACAGCTCGACCACTGGCATTTTCACCCGCTCGTGGCGGGCGACAGCCTTGGCGAAGACCGGGCTTTCTTCAAGTTTCAGGCGCACATACAGGCCCACCAGCACCAGCGCCGCACTGAGCAGGAACGGAATACGCCAGCCCCATTCACGGAACTGCTCGTCGCTGAGCGTCAGGGCCAGGGTCAGGAACAGGCCGTTGGCGGCCAAAAAGCCGATCGAAGGGCCTAACTGGGGGAACATGCCGAACCAGGCGCGCTTGCCTTCGGGGGCGTTCTCGGTGGCCAGCAGCGCCGCGCCACCCCATTCACCGCCCAGGCCCAGGCCTTGGCCAAAGCGCAGCAGGCACAGGATGATCGGCGCCCACACGCCAATGCTGTCATAGCCCGGCAATACGCCGATGGCGGTGGTGGAGATACCCATCAGCAGCAGCGAGGCAACCAGGGTCGATTTGCGGCCTATACGGTCGCCAAAGTGGCCGAACAACGCCGAACCCAGCGGGCGGGCGAGGAAGGCGATGCCGAAGGTGAGGAAGGCTGCCAGCATTTGCGCGGTGCCCGACCCGGATGGGAAGAATACCGGGCCGATCACCAGGGCAGCAGCAGTGGCGTACACGTAGAAGTCGTAGAACTCGATGGCGGTGCCGATGAAGCTGGCAGTGGCTACCCGCGCGGGCGAGTTGACCGGCGCGGCAGGCGCTTCGGCGTAGGTGCTGCTTGTCATTAAGTAGGTCCCTAACAGTCTGGTCCGGCTCCATGGGCGGGGCCCGCGCGGTGTGCTGAGCGAAAGGGCAGGCACGGTTGCGCGGACGCCGGAGCGTTTGTTGTTGTGTGCGCTCGACTGACGATAGCCCAAGGGGGATAGGGGCGGGGCGGGCACTGTTCGGGGTGTTGAAGCAGGACCGCGGGGCGTGTCAGTGGAGCGGACTGGCCGTGGAGCGCCGGGTGCGGGTAGCAGGCGTGACGGCGGGGCTGGGTAAGCGTGACCCGAGTATAGCTATCGGGTCACGGTCCACACCAGTACCTTACTGGCACAATTGTCCTCTGTTTCGAGGATTTCCAGGCGATAGCGGCCGATCTTCAGGCAAACGGCACTTTCCGGGATGCTTTCCAGTGCTTCGGTAACCAGCCCGTTGAGGGTTTTCGGCCCGCCGTCGCAGGGCAGGTGCCAGCCCAGGGTGCGGTTGATTTCGCGCAGCGAAGCGTTGCCGTCGATGACGAAGGTGCCATCGGGTTGCGGGTGTACGTGGGGGTTTTCCAGGCTCTGTTCGTCCTCGAACTCGCCAACGATCTCTTCGAGGATGTCTTCCAGGGTGACGATGCCCTGCACCTCGCCGTACTCGTCCACTACCACACCCAGCCGGCGCTGCTGCTTGTGGAAGTTCAGCAGCTGCATTTGCAGGGGCGTGCTTTCTGGTACGAAATAGGGTTCGTAGCAGGCGCTGTGCAGCGCCTCCAGGGTCAGGTCGGCCTTGGGCAGCAGGTGGCTGATCAGCTTGGTGTTGAGGATTGCTTCAACCTGGTTGATGTCGTTGTGGTAGACCGGCAGTCGGGTGTGGCGGCTGATGATCAACTGCTCGATGATGCGCCCGATCGGCTCGTCGAGGTTGATGCCGTCCACTTCGTTGCGCGGTACCAGGATGTCGTTGACGGTGACCTTGTCCAGCGACTGCAGGCCGTCGAGCAGGCCGTGGCGGGGTGTTTCGTGTTCCTCGTCTTCGTCAAAGTCGTCGGCTTCCTGAGGGTGCAGGGCCACGGCCGTAGGTTGCACGCGGAACGGGCGCAGGAGCAGCTTGGCGAAACCGTCCAGCAGGCAGGCCAGCGGCTGCAGGAGGGCTAGGGGCACTTTAAGCAGGCTGCTACCGAGGCTGACGCAGGCCTGCGGGTTACGCCGGGCCAGGCGCCGCGGCACGTACTCGGCAAACACCAGCAAGGTGAGGGTGGCGGCCAGCCCTGCCAGCCAGAAGCCGTGCTCGCCGCTATGGCGCTGGCCTATCAGGCAGGCAAGGCCCAGCACCAGCAGCTTGCCCAAACTGGCGCACAGCACCAGTGCCTGGGCCGGGAGCAAGGGCTGGCCGTCATCAAAGGTGCGCAGCGAGCCATTGAGCAGCAGGCGGGCGGCATCCACCGTGGTGAACAGCGCCGACCACAGCAGCGCCAGTGCCAGGGTGCCGAGTAGCGGTGCGTACGGCAGTGTGTCCATGAGCGGCCGTCAGATATGCAGGATGAATTCGCGAACCAGCTTGCTGCCGAAATAGGCCAGCATCAGCAGGCAGAAACCGGCCAGCGTCCAGCGGATGGCCTTGTGACCACGCCAGCCCAGGCGGGTGCGGCCCCACAACAGTACGCTGAACACCACCCAGGCGACACAGGCCAGCAAGGTCTTGTGGACCAGGTGCTGGGCAAACAGGTTGTCGAGGAACAGCCAGCCGGAGATCAGCGACAGCGACAGCAGGCACCAGCCGGCCCAGAGGAAGCCGAACAGCAGGCTTTCCATGGTTTGCAGGGGCGGGAAGTTGCGAATCAGCCCGGAGGGGTGCTTGTTCTTCAGCTGGCGGTCTTGCAGCAGCAGCAGCAGCGACTGGAACACCGCGATGGTGAACAGCCCGTACGCCAGGATCGACAGCAGGATATGCGCGAGGATGCCCGGCTCTTCGTTGATCAGCGGCACGGTGCCAGGCGGCGCGAACTGCGCCAGCAGCGCCGTCACCGCCCCCAGCGGGAACAGCAGCACCAGCAGGTTTTCGACCGGTATGCGCAGGCAGGCCAGCAGGGTCAGGCCGATGACGGCCACGGCGATCAGGCTGGCGGCGCTGAAGAAGTCCAGGCTCAGGCCCAGCGGGGTGATCAGCTGGAAGTACAGCGCACCAGCCTGGGCGAGCACCGCGAAGGTACCCAGCAGGGCGAGCAGGCGCTTGTCGGACTTGCGGCCCTGGGCCAGGTGCGAGCCCTGGTAGATGGCCGCCGCTATATATAGGCCGGCAGCGATCAGGTTGGGGATGAGGCTGGGAGAGGAGACCATAAGTCCTGGTTGGCGAGCCTTAAAGAGACGGAGTTTGGCATAGATTCCGCCGCTCTAGGAAGACTGGCAGACCGCGTAACGGCATTCGCGGGTGAACCCGCTCCCACAGGTACCGTGCAAGCCTCCAGTGTAGTGAAGATCCTGTGGGAGCGGGCGTGCCCGCGAAGGGGGCAGTGCAGCCACCGAATATCTCCCAAGGTGTGCGCCGCCGCCGCACTTCGCTATAATCGCCGCCTTGCTGTGCCCGGCGGGTGTGTATTTCCCCCAGGGTGCCTGACAAACCTCGGCTTTTACTGGGCCTGAAAGGATCACCATGTTCGAAAACCTGACCGACCGCCTGTCACAGACGCTGCGCCATGTCACCGGCAAGGCCAAGCTGACCGAAGACAACATCAAGGACACGCTGCGCGAAGTGCGCATGGCCCTGCTCGAGGCCGACGTTGCCCTGCCGGTGGTCAAGGATTTCGTCAATAGCGTCAAGGAACGTGCGGTCGGCACCGAAGTGTCGCGCAGCCTGACCCCGGGCCAGGCGTTCGTGAAGATCGTCCAGGCCGAGCTGGAGAGCCTGATGGGCGCGGCCAACGAAGACCTCGCGCTCAATGCCGCACCGCCTGCCGTGGTACTGATGGCCGGCCTGCAGGGTGCGGGTAAGACCACCACCGCCGGCAAGCTGGCGCGCTTCCTTAAAGAGCGCAAGAAAAAGACCGTGATGGTGGTATCCGCCGACGTCTACCGCCCGGCGGCGATCAAGCAGCTGGAAACCCTGGCCAACGACATCGGCGTCACCTTCTTCCCGTCCGACATCAGCCAGAAGCCGGTGGCCATTGCCGAAGCGGCCATCCGCGAAGCCAAGCTGAAGTTCATCGATGTGGTCATCGTCGACACCGCCGGCCGTCTGCACATCGACGCCGACATGATGGACGAGATCAAGGCGCTGCACGCTGCGGTCAAGCCGATCGAGACCCTGTTCGTGGTCGACGCCATGACCGGCCAGGACGCCGCCAACACTGCCAAGGCCTTTGGCGAGGCCCTGCCGCTGACCGGCGTGGTGCTCACCAAGGTTGACGGTGACGCCCGTGGCGGTGCTGCACTGTCGGTACGTGCCATCACCGGCAAGCCGATCAAGTTCATCGGTATGGGTGAGAAGACCGAGGCCCTCGAGCCGTTCCACCCCGACCGCGTCGCTTCGCGCATCCTCGGCATGGGCGACGTGCTCAGCCTGATCGAGCAGGCCGAGCAGACCATCGACAAGGCCAAGGCCGACAAGCTGGCCAAGAAGCTGAAGAAGGGCAAGGGCTTCGACCTCGAAGACTTCCGCGACCAGCTGCAACAGATGAAGAACATGGGCGGCCTGGGCGGCCTGATGGACAAGCTGCCGAGCATCGGCGGGGTCAACCTGTCGCAGATGGGCAATGCCCAGGGCGCGGCCGAGAAGCAGTTCAAGCAGATGGAAGCGATCATCAACTCCATGACCCCGGCCGAGCGCCGCGACCCTGACCTGATCAGCGGTTCGCGCAAGCGCCGTATCGCCCTTGGCTCCGGCACCCAGGTGCAGGACATCGGCCGGTTGATCAAGCAGCACAAGCAAATGCAGAAGATGATGAAGAAATTTTCTGCCAAAGGCGGCATGGCCAAGATGATGCGCGGCCTTGGCGGCATGATGCCCGGCGGCGGCATGCCCAAGCTGTAAACAGATTCAGGCCAATGGCGGCAACCCCGCCACTGACCGGAACCCGCTTCGGCGGGAACACCGCCGCCCCTATGATGAGGCGGCTTAATAGCAGATCAGCAGGCTGGCCGTTTTATTTGAAGTAAAAAGGCATTTGCAAAAGTCCGTATATTCCTTGAGAATGTGCGGCCTTTCGGGCACCCGTGTGCCCGCTGTGCATCATGATTTGCAGCACCGACTACAGGAACGATGTTCAATGCTTACCATTCGTCTTGCCCGTGGCGGCTCCAAAAAGCGCCCGTTTTACCAACTGACC
Organism: Pseudomonas sp. BN505; assembly: GCF_029873175.1. Lineage (NCBI taxonomy): Bacteria > Pseudomonadati > Pseudomonadota > Gammaproteobacteria > Pseudomonadales > Pseudomonadaceae > Pseudomonas > Pseudomonas sp. BN505. The sequence continues at coordinate 85,800 of NZ_SSOI01000032.1, read as the reverse complement.
GTAACCGACTCGCGTAACCCGCGTGACGGCTCCCACATCGAACAGGTTGGCTTCTTCAACCCGATCGCTCGTGGTCAGGAAGTTCGTCTGTCCGTTAAACAAGACCGCGTTGCTCACTGGCTGAGCATCGGCGCACAGCCGTCTGAGCGTGTTGCTCAGCTGCTGAAGGAAGCGGCCAAGGCTGCTGCCTGAACCGTATGAACGCGACGCCAGAAAAGGCTGACGACCTCATCGTCGTTGGCAAGATTTTTTCGGTTCACGGCGTTCGCGGCGAGGTGAAGGTGTATTCCTTTACCGATCCGATTGAAAACCTGTTGGATTACCGTAACTGGACGCTTCGGCGCGAAGGGTCGGTCAAGCAGGTTGAGCTGGTCAGTGGCCGTTCCAATAAAAAGGAGCTGGTCGCCAAGCTCAAAGGGCTCGACGATCGTGACGAAGCGCGTCTTCTGAGCGGTTACGAGATTTGCATCTCGCGCAGCCTTTTGCCCAACCTGACGGACGACGAGTACTACTGGTACCAGTTGGTCGGTCTGAAAGTCATCAACCAGGACGAACAGCTGTTCGGCACGGTTGATCACCTGTTGGAGACCGGCGCGAACGATGTAATGGTGGTCAAGCCTTGCGCAGGCAGCCTGGATGACCGTGAGCGCTTGTTGCCCTATACGGCGCAATGTGTGCTGGCAGTCGACCTTGAAGCCGGTGTGATGCGGGTCGAATGGGACGCGGATTTCTAACTGATGGGTAACCTTCGCGTAGAAGTCATCACGTTGTTCCCCGAGATGTTCTCGGCCATTACGGAGTACGGCATTACCAGCCGCGCGGTGAAGCAGGGCTTGTTGCAAGTCACTTGCTGGAATCCGCGGGACTACACCAGTGATCGCCACCACACGGTGGATGATCGGCCTTTTGGCGGTGGTCCGGGGATGGTGATGAAGATCAAGCCTCTGGAAGATGCGCTGGCCAGTGCCAGGCAAGCGACCGGAGCAACGGCAAAGGTAATCTACCTTTCGCCACAAGGCCGCAAGCTGGATCAGCAAGCGGTCAAAGGCTTGGCCGAACAGGAATCTTTGATCCTGATCGCCGGCCGTTATGAAGGCATTGACGAGCGTTTTATTGATGCTTATGTCGATGAAGAGTGGTCGATTGGCGACTATGTGCTTTCCGGTGGTGAGCTACCGGCCATGGTACTGATCGATGCGGTTACGCGGCTGCTGCCCGGAGCTTTAGGGCATGTAGGCTCGGCGGAGGAAGATTCCTTCACCGATGGCTTGCTGGATTGCCCGCACTACACCCGACCTGAGGTGTATGCGGATCAGCGTGTTCCCGACGTGTTGCTAAGTGGCAACCATGCACATATCCGGCGATGGCGGATGAAGCAGTCCCTTGGTAGGACCTTCGAACGACGCGCCGATCTTCTGGAAAGTCGCTCACTTTCTGGAGAAGAGAAAAAGCTGCTCGAGGAATACCTCCGCGAGCGGAACGATAGTTAACGTATCGATGGTGGATCACGTTTGTCCACCTTAGGAGCACAGCATGACTAACAAAATCATCCAGCAGCTCGAAGCAGAGCAGATGAGCAAGGAAATCCCGACCTTCGCACCAGGCGACACCGTTGTCGTTCAGGTTAAAGTGAAGGAAGGTGAGCGTTCCCGTCTGCAGGCGTTCGAAGGCGTTGTTATCGCCAAGCGTAACCGTGGTCTGAACAGCGCCTTCACCGTGCGCAAGATCTCGAGCGGCGTTGGTGTTGAGCGTACCTTCCAGACCTACAGCCCGCAAATCGACAGCCTGGCCGTGAAACGTCGTGGTGACGTGCGTAAAGCCAAGCTGTACTACCTGCGCGACCTGTCCGGCAAAGCCGCTCGCATCAAGGAAAAACTGTCCTGAGGACAGTTTGCCCGGTGGCCAAGGCCGCCTAGCGAGAAAAAAGCAGCCTTCGGGCTGCTTTTTTGCGTTTTGAACCCCGAAGATGTGATTGCCATGACTACCCGAGACCAGGAAATCCAGCGCCGCACCGAGTTGTCGGTGACCCGCGTGACCAAGGCGGTGTTCCCCAACACCACCAACCACCACAACACCCTGTTCGGCGGCACCGCCCTGGCCTGGATGGACGAAGTGTCGTTCATTGCCGCCACGCGCTTCTGTCGCCTGCCGCTGGTGACCGTGTCCACTGACCGCATCGACTTCAAGCACCCGATCCCGGCGGGCTCGATCGTCGAGTTGGTGGGCTCGGTAATCAAGGTCGGCAATACCAGCCTGCAGGTGCAGGTGGACGTGTTTGTCGAGAACATGTACCTCGACGGCCGCGAGCGGGCGATTCACGGTGTCTTCAGCTTCGTCGCCATTGATGAGGACAAGCGCCCGGTGCCGGTGCTGCCAGGCGCCTGAGTATCATGCTTGCGGCGCTGGTTCGATCAGTGCCACCAAGGTCCACCCCGGTTGCGGCTGCAACGGGTTGTCGGGGCTGGCTACATGCACCCAGCCATGCCCGTCGCGAGCAAACAGCAAGTGTGCACGCTCGCCGTGCAGGGCCTGGTAGGCGTCCCAATCAAAGCCTTCGGTCAGGTTGGTGCTGTACAGCTCGGCGCCCTGGTGCAAGCGGTTGGCCAGTTGCAGATACGTCATCGAGCTGGCCCCCAGCAAGTGCCCGCGGTGCTCCTCGGCCGCCCGATGCTTGTCGCTGCGTTGTTTCTCCAGGCCGCTTGCCAGCACGAACAGCCGGCCGTGGCCGAAATCATGGCGGAACCTGGCGCAGGCCAGGGCATTGATTTCGCCGGCGGGGGAGAGGCCAAGCAAGTGCCCGAGCCCGACCAGGTCCAGGTGGGCGTCGGCATGCTGCGAGGCGGGGTTGCCAAAATAAGTCGGTAGCCCGTCCATGCGCGCGGCGCGAATGTTTTCCCAGCTGGAATCCGTCAGTAAAACCCGGCAGCCCAATTGTTGCAGGGCTTTGGCGATGGCCCGGGCCGGCCCGTTGGCACCGACGATGAGAAACCCGCTGGGTGCCGGTTCGGCGACCTTCAGCAGGCGCGCCAGCGGCCTGGCCGTGGCGCTTTGCAGTACCACCGTGCCGATGATCACGGCGAAAGTGAGCGGTACCAGCAGCAAGGCGTCCTCGTGGCCAGCCTGGTGCAGGCGGATGGCGAAAATCGCCGAAACGGCTGCAGCAACGATACCGCGTGGCGCGATCCACGCCAGCAGCGTGCGCTCCCGCCAGCTGAGTGCCGAGCCCAGTGTGGCCAGCCATACGTTGAGCGGGCGTGCCAGCAACTGGATCACCAGCAGCAATGCCAATACTGCCGGGCCGAGCCCCAGCAGGGCATGCAGGTCAAGGCGCGCAGCCAGCAGGATGAACAGACCGGAAATCAGCAGCACGCTGAGGTTTTCCTTGAAGTGCAGGATTTGCCGCACATCGACCCCGCGCATGTTGGCCAGCCACATCCCCATCACGGTCACCGCCAGCAACCCGGACTCGTGCATTATCTGGTTGGCGGCGATGAAAATACCCAGCACAGCCGCCAGCGAGGCCAAATTGTGCAGATACTCCGGTAGCCACTGCTCGCGCATGATCTGCCCCAGCAGCCACCCACCGGCCGCGCCCAGGGCACTGCCGCAAAAAATCACCCCGGCAAAAGTGGTCAGGCTCTGGCTCAGGCCGTTGCCGTCGGCGCTGGCGATGATGAAGCTGTACACCACCACGGCGAGCAGCGCGCCGATCGGGTCGATCATGATCCCTTCCCAGCGCAGGATATTGGCGATGGTCGACTTTGGCCGCACTACACGCAGCATGGGCACGATTACCGTGGGGCCGGTCACCAGGGTCAAGGTGCCGAACAGGATAGACAGCGGCCAGTCGAACCCGAGCAACCAGTGGGTCGCCAGGGCGATCACCAGCCAGGTGACCAATGCGCCGACGGTGACCAGGCGATGCACCACGCTGCCGATCTCGCGCCACTGCGACAGGTGCAGGGTCAGGCTGCCTTCGAACAGGATCAGCGCCACGGCCAGCGACACCAGCGGCATCAGCAATGGGCCGAACAGCGCCTCGGGGTCGAGCCAGCCCAGTGCCGGCCCCGCGATGATCCCGGCCAGCAGCAGAAACAGAATCGCTGGTAGTTTCAGGCGCCAGGCCAGCCATTGGCAGGCAAGCGCAGCGGCACCGATACCACCGACGCTGAGAAGAATCTGCTGTTCGTTCATACGGGCTCCCTATGCTTGCAGTGTTATGAAAGACTAAGCGCCAATTCGCCGTTTGCCACCGAGTCTTCATGCCCGCCCTCGACCACCCCCTGATCGACCAGTTTCTCGACGCCCTGTGGCTTGAAAAAGGCCTGTCCGACAACACCCGCGTGTCCTACCGCAGCGATCTGGCACTGTTCAACGGCTGGTTGCAGGAACATTCGGTCTCCCTGCCCGACGCCGGCCGTGACCTGATCCTCGACCACCTGGCCTGGCGCCTCGATCAGGGATACAAGCCACGCTCCACGGCGCGCTTCCTGTCCGGCCTGCGCGGTTTCTTCCGCTATCTGCTGCGGGAAAAGCTGGTGGCGGTAGACCCGACCCTGCAGGTCGACATGCCGCAACTGGGCAAGCCGCTGCCCAAGTCGTTGTCCGAAGCCGACGTTGAAGCCTTGCTGCAGGCCCCGGACCTGGGCGAAGCCATCGGCCAGCGCGACCGCGCCATGCTCGAAGTGCTCTATGCGTGCGGCCTGCGCGTCACCGAGCTGGTCAGCCTGACCCTCGACCAGGTCAACCTGCGCCAGGGTGTGCTGCGGGTGATGGGCAAGGGCAGCAAGGAGCGCCTGGTGCCCATGGGCGAGGAGGCAGTGGTGTGGCTGGAGCGCTACCAGCGCAATGGCCGTGCCGAGTTGCTCAATGGCCGCCCCAGCGATGTGCTGTTCCCCAGCCAGCGCGGCGAGCAGATGACCCGCCAGACCTTTTGGCACCGCATCAAGCACCATGCCCGGGTGGCAGGTATCGACAAATCGCTGTCGCCGCACACGCTGCGCCACGCGTTCGCCACCCACCTGCTCAACCATGGCGCCGACCTGCGCGTGGTGCAGATGCTGCTTGGTCACAGCGACCTTTCGACCACCCAGATCTACACCCACGTTGCCAAGGCCCGCCTGCAGCAGTTGCACGCGCAGCACCACCCGCGTGGATGAATGTTTTTCATGTTCCGCCGACTGGTCCTTGCAAGGCCCTTCACCGGTGGTGTGATGTGGTAGGCTTGGGCGGTTTGCACCAAGGGCCGCACGGCCACCGCGTCTTTTCCGCAGGTGGCGCCCTCCGGTCCCTGTCCGCCTTCAGGAGTTCCCATGCGCGTGACCCAGTTTTTCGCCGCCGCCGCGTTGGCGCTGGCCAGTACCTTCGCTGTTGCCGCGGCAACCGATAGCAACGCCGTCGCCGAGCAGGCCATCCGCAAATCGCTGCAAAACCTCGAGCTGGAAGTGCCCGTCGAAAGCGTGGACAGCAGCCCGCTGAACGGCCTGTATGAAGTCAAGCTGCAGGGCGGCCGCGTGCTGTACGCCAGCGCCGACGGCCAGTTCGTGATGCAGGGCTACCTGTTCCAGATCCAGGACGGCAAGCCGGTCAACCTCACCGAGAAAACCGAGCGTATGGGCGTCGCCAAGCTCATCAACGGCATTCCAGCGGCCGAGATGGTGGTTTATCCTGCCAAGGGCGAGACCAAGTCGCACATCACCGTGTTCACCGACACCACCTGCCCGTATTGCCACAAGCTGCACGCCGAAGTGCCCGAGCTGAACCGTCGCGGTATCGAAGTGCGCTATGTCGCCTTCCCGCGCCAGGGGCTGGGCTCGCCGGGTGACCAGCAGTTGCAGGCTGTGTGGTGCTCCAGCGATCGCCGTGGGGCGATGGACAAGATGGTCGAAGGTGAAGAGATCAAGGCCGCCAAGTGCGCCAACCCGGTCGGCAAGCAGTTCCAGTTGGGGCAGTCGATCGGCGTCAATGGCACGCCGGCCATCGTCCTTGAAAGCGGCCAGGTCATTCCGGGCTACCAGCCGGCACCGCAAGTCGCCAAGCTGGCACTTGCCAAGTAATCCAATTCAGTACGCCGTCGTCATGGGGTGACGGCATGTTTCACGGTCGGCGAAGGTGTCGGCCGTTCAATGGGGAGTTCACAGTGAAACCGGTCAAAGTAGGCATCTGTGGGTTGGGGACCGTCGGTGGCGGAACCTTCAATGTACTTCAGCGCAACGCCGAGGAGATTGCCCGCCGTGCCGGGCGCGGTATTGAAGTGGCACAGATCGCCATGCGCTCGCAGAACCCGAACTGCCAGATTACCGGTACCCCCATTACCGCTGACGTGTTCGAAGTTGCGAGCAACCCGGAGATCGACATTGTCATCGAGCTGATCGGTGGCTACACCATCGCCCGCGACCTGGTGCTCAAGGCCATCGAAAACGGCAAGCACGTGGTCACCGCCAACAAGGCGCTGATTGCCGTGCACGGTAACGAAATCTTTGCCAAGGCCCGCGAGAAGGGCGTGATCGTCGCCTTCGAAGCGGCTGTGGCGGGCGGCATCCCGGTGATCAAGGCCATCCGCGAAGGCCTGTCGGCCAACCGCATCAACTGGCTGGCCGGCATCATCAACGGCACCGGCAACTTCATCCTCACCGAAATGCGTGAGAAGGGCCGTGCCTTCCCGGACGTGCTGGCCGAAGCCCAGGCGCTGGGTTACGCCGAAGCCGACCCGACCTTCGACGTCGAGGGCATCGACGCCGCGCACAAGCTGACCATCCTGGCGTCGATCGCTTTTGGCATTCCGCTGCAGTTCGACAAGGCCTACACCGAAGGCATTACCCAACTGACCACTGCTGACGTGAACTATGCCGAGGCCCTGGGCTACCGCATCAAGCACCTGGGCGTGGCGCGTCGCACCGCCGAAGGCATCGAGCTGCGCGTGCACCCGACGCTGATCCCGGCCGACCGCCTGATCGCCAACGTCAACGGCGTGATGAACGCTGTCATGGTCAACGGTGACGCCGCCGGTTCCACCCTGTACTACGGTGCGGGCGCCGGCATGGAGCCTACTGCTTCGTCGGTGGTGGGCGACCTGGTCGACGTGGTCCGTGCCATGACCTCCGACCCGGAAAACCGCGTACCGCACCTGGCCTTCCAGCCAGACTCGCTGTCGGCGCACCCGATCCTGCCGATCGAAGCCTGCGAAAGCGCCTACTACCTGCGCATCCAGGCCAAGGATCACCCGGGCGTACTGGCCCAGGTGGCCAGCATCCTGTCGGAGCGTGGCATCAACATCGAGTCGATCATGCAGAAGGAAGCCGAGGAGCAGGACGGCCTGGTGCCGATGATCCTCCTGACCCATGGTGTGGTCGAACAGAGCATCAACGACGCCATCGTCGCCCTGGAAGCCCTGCAGGACGTGATCGGCAAGGTCGTGCGTATCCGCGTCGAACAGCTCAACTGACAAAATTATTGCCGTCGGGCCGCCAGCGCGGCCCCGGCCCCAGCATCGAAGGTTTGCACCCATGCGCTATATCAGTACCCGCGGCCAGGCACCGGCCCTGAATTTCGAAGACGTGCTGCTGGCTGGCCTGGCCAGTGACGGCGGCCTGTACGTGCCAGAAAACCTGCCACGCTTCACCCAGGAAGAAATCGCTTCCTGGGCTGGCCTGCCATACCACGAGCTGGCTTTCCGCGTGATGCGCCCGTTCGTTGAAGGCAGCATCGCCGACGCCGATTTCAAGAAGATCCTCGAAGAAACCTACGGCGAGTTCGCCCACGCTGCGGTCGCACCGCTGCGTCAGCTGAACAGCAACGAGTGGGTGCTGGAGCTGTTCCACGGCCCGACCTTGGCGTTCAAGGACTTCGCCCTGCAACTGCTCGGCCGTCTGCTCGACCACGTGCTGGCCAAGCGCAACGAGCGCGTGGTGATCATTGGCGCCACCAGTGGTGACACCGGTTCCGCCGCCATCGAAGGCTGCCGCCGTTGCGACAACGTCGACATCTTCATCCTGCACCCGCACCAGCGCGTGTCGGAAGTGCAGCGCCGCCAGATGACCACCATCTTCGGGGACAACATCCACAACATCGCCATCGAAGGCAACTTCGACGACTGCCAGGAAATGGTCAAGGCCAGCTTCGCCGACCAGTCGTTCCTCAAGGGCACCCGCCTGGTGGCAGTCAACTCGATCAACTGGGCGCGTATCATGGCCCAGATCGTCTACTACTTCCACGCAGCCCTGCAGCTGGGCGGCCCGGCACGTTCGGTGGCGTTCTCGGTACCAACCGGCAACTTCGGCGACATCTTCGCCGGTTACCTGGCGCGTAACATGGGCCTGCCGATCAGCCAGCTTATCGTCGCCACCAACCGCAACGACATCCTGCACCGCTTCATGAGCGGCAACCAGTACGTCAAGGACACTCTGCACGCGACCCTGTCGCCGTCGATGGACATCATGGTCTCGTCCAACTTCGAGCGCCTGCTGTTCGACCTGCACGGCCGCAACGGCGCCTCCATTGCCGAGCTGATGGACAACTTCAAGCAAGGTGGTGGCTTCAGCGTCGAGCAAGGCCGCTGGACCGAAGCCCGCAAACTGTTCGACTCGCTGGCCGTCAGCGACGAGCAGACCTGCGAGACCATTGCCGAAGTCTTCGCTGCCACCGGTGAAGTGCTGGACCCGCACACCGCGATTGGCGTCAAGGCTGCCCGCGAGTGCCGTCGTAGCCTGGACACGCCAATGGTGGTGCTGGGTACCGCGCACCCGGTCAAGTTCCCGGAAGCGGTGGAAAAGGCGGGTGTAGGCAAGGCGCTGGAGCTGCCGGCGCACCTCAGTGACCTGTTCAGCCGTGAAGAGCGTTGCACGGTGCTGGCCAATGACCTGAAAGCAGTGCAGGGCTTTGTCAGCCAGCACGGCAACCGCGGCAAACCGTTGTAAGCGCGTTGCCATGTGGGGCCGCATAGCGGCCCCGCATGTAATCCTTTTCCTTTGATCCTTCAGAAATTTCCTATTCGACCTGTCCAGCGCCAAGCCTAAATTAGCCGGTCCTCCCACCAGGAGCGGCATATGCACCAGCCCTACGTGTTGATCCACCAGGCTCGCCCGTCCCACCAGATCCTCCTGCACCAGGCCCTCAACGCCCAAGGCATGTTCAACGTGCGCATCAGCGCCACCGCCACCGACCTGGACGCTTGCCTGGCTGCTGAACGTCGCCCCGACCTGCTGATTCTCGACCACGCCATGCCAACCCGGGCCGGCCTTTCTTTGCTCGCACGGCAGCATCGATCACGAGCGTTGCTGTTCGTCGGCCAGGCTACCCCCAAGCACCAGAACCTTGCCCAGGAGGCAAGAAAGCGGGGTCTCTGGGTACTCGCCGAACTCCCTTGGCCGCTTTCGACGACACGCCTGCAGCGTGCCCTGCAAGCGCTGCAGGAGCGCCCGTGGCGGCGTATTCAAACTGTCATGTCTGCCCCGCATGCTCAATGAAACAGCTGCGGCATACGAACTTTGCGCTGCGCCTGTTGGTCAGTTCCTTTATATCCCACCACGCAGCGAGTGAACCGGATGGAAAGAATCTGCAAATTGCTCAACGAAGCCCTGACTCCCTATCAGGCCCAGCTTGGCATCGCCGACGCCAGCGGCAATCGTCAGTTGACCGTTCACGACCGCGTTGCCGGCATTACCTTGCGACGCATGGTCAGCGAGCGTCAGTTGCAGGAGCAACGCCTGTTGATCGATCTGGTGGATGGCCTGCACCGTGACTTGCAGATTGCCGAAGGGCGGTTGCAGCCTTGTGTGATCGCGGCGCTGCAGCAGCGTCAGCAACCCCAGGGAACCTTTGCCTGAGTGGTGTATCAGACAGTGTAAGGGTAGCCAGCCAGTGCTTTGCTCCGGTGCTGGCAAGGCTGCCTCGGTAAGTCCCCAAGGACTTTCGCTTGGCCCCGGGCGTCCTCCCCAGCGTCCGGGGTTTCTTTTTTCTGCGCAGGCTCATTTCCCTGTAGGAGCAGCCTTGTGCTGCGAGAGGGCCAGTGCAGCTTGAGAATGTCGTTTGTCATGAGGGCCTCTTCGCAGCACAAGGCTGCTCCTACAGCGACCGTGTATGTCGGTTGGCTTATTGGCCTTCAAAGGAGCGTTTGCTGTCTTCCAGATAGTCTTCCTGTAACGCCGGATCCAGCCAACGCGCATACAACGCCGGCAAAACATCCCGGCGCAGTGCAGGTAACAGCCGATCAATATGCGCGATCGCTTCGCGCCCCAGAGGGCTGTCCGTGCAACCCACATGCAGAAACTGGTAGCGCTCTACCCCCTGCACCGGATGAAACTGGTAATCCGCCAGTGCCCCCCCTTGCTGCTGAATCAGATAGCGCACTTCCGGCCAGTAGCCGAGCACCATGCGCAGGCGCCCCAGCTGTTGCATCTGTAGCAGGTTGGCGGTGGCATCGTTGCCGTAGTGGCGGCTGAGCACGCTGTCGGGCAACTGGCGCAGGATGGCGTCGATCTGGGTGCCGTAGCTGCGTTCTGCAACAATCCCCAGCTTCAGCGAGCCGTTGCTCAGCAGGCCATGCAGGTCTACCTGCTGACCGTCGAGGTAGGGAACCGCCAGCGCCTGGTTTTCCTTGCGCAGCACCAGGCCACCGCTGAGCACGCCCAGCGATGGCATGGAAAAGCGCACATATTCGGCCCGTTCCGGGGTCCATAGCAGGGTAGGGTCGCAGGTGAAGCTGTTGCGGTCTTGCAGCATCTGGATGCCACGGGCGCGGTTGACCCGCACAATGCTGTGGTCGTATTCGGGCATCTGCCCAATCAGCAGCGGCAACAACTGGTCGATCACCCCTTGGCCTTTTTCCGGGCCTGCAAAAATGGTGAACGGCGGCAGGTCACGCACCAGCCAGAAGATGCGTTCCTTGGCACTGACAGGCTGTAGCAGCAATGCTAGCAGTAGCCCGCAGAGCAGGATCAGGTGGCGTAGCCCGCGGGTAGCGCGCATGGGCGAGGGCGGCGCCAGGCGTCAGACCGCGCCGGCTTCGCGCAGGCCGGCAATGGCCGCTGCGTCGTAGCCCAGGCGGGTGAGCAATGCCTCGGTGTGTTCGCCCAGCGCCGGGCCGACCCATTCGGTGGAGCCAGGCGTATCCGACAGCTTCGGCACGATGCCCGGCATGCGGAACGGCTTGCCGTCCGGCAGCTTGGCCTGCAGGAACATTTCCCGCGCCAGGTACTGCGGGTCATTGAACATGTCTTCGGCCGAATAGATACGGCTGGCCGGTACTTCGGCCGTGGTCAGCACCTGCATCAGTTGCTCAAGAGGCAGGCTGTTGGCCCAGCGGTCGATCACCCCGTACAGCTCGTCACGGCGCAGGTCGCGGCCATCGTTGCTGGCCAGGGTCGGGTCATCTGCCAGGTCGGCACGGCCGATGGCCTGCATGAAGCGCTTGAAGATCGCATCGCCGTTGGCGCCGATCTGCACGTGCTTGCCGTCGGCGCTGGTATGGATGGAGGAGGGGGTGATACCCGGCATGATGTTGCCGGTGCGCTCGCGGATAAAACCGAACACATCGAACTCCGGGACCATGCTTTCCATCATGGCGAAGATCGCCTCGTACAGCGCCACGTCCACCACCTGGCCCTGGCCGCCATTGACCTCGCGGTGGCGCAGCGCCATCAACGCACCGATCACCCCCCACAGGGCGGCGATCGAGTCGCCGATGGAAATGCCCGTGCGTACCGGCGGGCGGTCGTCGAAGCCGGTGATGTAGCGCAAACCGCCCATTGACTCGCCCACCGCGCCGAAGCCCGGTTGGTCTTTCATCGGCCCGGTCTGGCCAAAGCCCGAGAGGCGCACCATCACCAGGCGCGGGTTAAGGGCATGCAGCACATCCCAACCCAGGCCGAGTTTTTCCAGCACGCCCGGGCGGAAATTCTCGATCAGGATGTCGGCGTCAGCCAGCAGGCGCTTCAGAATCTCGAGGCCTTCGGGGTGCTTGAGGTTGAGGGTGAGCGATTGCTTGTTGCGCGCCTGCACGAACCACCACAGCGAAGTGCCCTCGTACAGCTTGCGCCACTTGCGCAACGGGTCGCCGCCATCGGGGGATTCGACCTTGATCACCTCGGCGCCGAATTCGGCACAGATGCGCGAGGCGAACGGCCCGGCAATCAGGGTGCCAAGTTCGACAACTTTGAGGCCGGCGAGGGGTTTGCTGGGCGTCGACATGGGGCATCCGTGGCAGCTGGGCAGAGCCATGGTTTTATCACACGTCGGTTTCGCCGGGTACTGCTGCGGCGCATGGAAGGTGCGGATGGGTTAGACTGTGCCACTTTTCTTTTGCACGAAGCCCGTCGACCATGGCCCAGCCGTCCACCACCTACAAGTTCGAATTGAATCTGACCGACCTTGATCGCAATGTCTACGAAAGCGTCAAGCAGACCATTGCTCGCCACCCTTCGGAAACTGAAGAGCGTATGGCGGTTCGTCTGTTGGCGTATGCGCTCTGGTACAACGAGAACTTGTCGTTTGGCCGCGGTCTGTCGGATGTCGATGAGCCGGCACTGTGGGAAAAGAGCCTGGATGATCGCGTGCTGCACTGGATCGAAGTGGGCCAGCCAGACGCCGACCGCCTGACCTGGTGCTCGCGCCGTACCGAACGCACCAGCCTGCTGGCCTATGGCAGCCTGCGTGTGTGGGAAGGCAAGGTGGTGAGCGCGGTCAAGAACCTGAAAAACCTGAACATCGCTGCCGTGCCTCAGGAGGTGCTGGAGACGCTGGCCACCGACATGCCGCGCAGCATCAAGTGGGACGTGATGATCAGCGAAGGCACGGTGTTCGTGACGGATGACCGTGGCCAGCACGAAGTGCAACTGCAGTGGCTGCTCGGTGAGCGTGGCTGAAGCGACCCATGCGCATCGAACCTCGCCCCCTGCCGCCGACCCTGCCATTTCTGGGTAACTTGCCACCCTTGCTGACCCGCCTGTACGCCGCGCGCGGCGTGCAGGCCGAGGCCGAACTGGACAAAAGCCTGGCGCGCCTGCTGCCGTACCAGCAGCTCAAGGGCATCGAGGCCGGTGTCGACCTGCTTGTCGAGGCGCTGGACCAGCGCCAGCGCATTCTTATCGTTGGCGACTTCGATGCCGATGGCGCCACCGCCAGCACCGTCGGGGTGCTGGGCCTGCGCCTGATGGGTGCAGCCCACGTCGATTACCTGGTGCCCAACCGCTTCGAATACGGCTATGGCCTCACCCCGGAAATCGTAGAGGTGGCACTGCAGCGTCAGCCGCAACTGCTGATCACCGTGGACAACGGCATTTCCAGCGTCGAGGGTGTGGCGGCAGCCAAGGCCGCCGGGCTCAAGGTACTGGTCACCGACCACCACCTGCCGGGCCAGCAATTGCCCGATGCCGACGCCATCATCAACCCTAACCAGCCGGGCTGTACGTTCCCGAGCAAGGCGCTGGCCGGGGTAGGGGTGATCTTCTATGTGCTGATGGCCCTGCGCGCGCGCCTGCGCAGCCTGGGGCGCTACGAGACGCAACAACAGCCGAACATCGGCGAACTGCTCGACCTGGTCGCGTTGGGCAGCGTCGCCGACGTGGTGCCGCTGGATGCCAACAACCGCATCCTGGTGCACCAGGGCCTTGAGCGCATCCGCGCCGGCCGCGCCCGGCCAGGGCTGAAGGCAATTCTCGAAGTGGCCCGCCGCGATCACCGGCGCATCACCTCGACTGACCTGGGTTTCATCCTCGGCCCACGGCTGAACGCCGCCGGTCGCCTGGACGACATGAGCCTGGGCATTGAATGCCTGCTGTGCGAAGACGCGGCACTGGCCCAGGACATGGCCCAGCAGCTAGACGACCTGAACCAGGACCGCAAGTCCATCGAGCAGGGCATGCAGCGCGAGGCCCTGGCCCAGCTCAAGGACCTGCCAGTCGAGTCGATGCCGTATGGACTGTGCCTGTTCGATGCCGACTGGCACCAGGGTGTGATCGGGATTCTGGCTTCGCGCCTTAAAGAACGTTATCACCGGCCAACCATTGCGTTCGCTGATGCCGGCGAGGGCATGCTCAAAGGTTCGGCGCGCTCGGTACCAGGCTTCCACATCCGCGATGCACTGGATGCCGTGGCGGCGCGTCACCCGCAACTGATCAGCAAGTTCGGCGGCCACGCCATGGCTGCGGGCTTATCATTGCCTGAGGGTAATTTCCCGGCCTTTGCCGAGGCGTTCGACGAAGAAGTGCGGCGCCAGCTGCGTGAGGAAGACCTGACAGGCCGGCTGTTGTCAGATGGCAGCCTGGCCGTGGAGGAATTTCACCTCGACCTGGCCAAGGCCCTGCGCCATGCCGGGCCTTGGGGCCAGCATTTCCCCGAACCGCTGTTCCACGGCGTGTTCCAGCTGGTGGAGCAGCGCGTGGTGGGCGAGCGGCACCTGAAGGTGGTGCTCAAGAGCGAGTGTGGTTCGGTGCGACTGGATGGCATTGCCTTTGGCGTCGACCGTGAAGTGTGGCCGAACCCGACCGTGCGCTGGGTCGAACTGGCGTACAAGCTGGATGTGAACGAGTTTCGTGGCAACGAAAGTGTGCAGTTGATGATTGCCCACATGGAGCCGCGCTGACGGGTTCGCTGGGCTTGCCTTGAGTTGTTTGGTGGGGCGGAAATCGAGCGCCGCGCGGGCGGCGCTCGATCTCACCGGCGACATCACTTTCGAGCCTGACATTCCCGCACCCCACCCAAAATCCCATGGAACCTCCCCCCCACCCATTCTGGTCTAGTCTGAAGTTATGACCGGACCTGGGCCAGGGACGTGCAATTGAGTGTCCGGGCCGGATCACCATTGGAGTCCTTGGGAGGTGCCCTCATGAGCCTGCTGCTCGAGCCTTACACCCTGCGTCAGCTGACCCTGCCCAACCGCATCGCCGTATCGCCGATGTGCCAGTATTCCGCCGTCGATGGTCTGGCCAACGACTGGCACCTTGTCCATTTAGGCAGCCGTGCCGTTGGGGGCGCGGGCTTGGTGATCACGGAAGCCGTGGCGGTGACCGCCATCGGCCGTATCACCGCCGAAGACCTCGGCCTGTGGGAAGACGCCCAGATCGCGCCGCTGCAACGCATCACCCGTTTCATCACCGCCCAGGGTGCCGTGCCGGGCATACAGTTGGCGCACGCCGGGCGCAAGGCCAGTACCTATCGCCCATGGCTGGGCAAACAGGGCAGTGTGAAGCTCGAAGAGGGAGGCTGGCAGCCAGTAGGCCCATCGAAGATCGCGTTCGACCCGCAACACACACCGCCACATGAGCTGACCCCGGACGAGATCCAGGATGTAATCGCGGCGTTCGTCGCCTCGACCGAGCGCGCCTTGAAGGCCGGTTTCAAGGTGGTGGAAATTCATGCTGCGCATGGCTACCTGTTGCACCAGTTCCTCTCACCGTTAAGCAACCAGCGCCGCGACGAGTACGGCAGTTGTTTCGAAAACCGCATCCGCCTGACCCTGCAGGTGGTCGAGGCCGTGCGCAAGGTGTGGCCTGCCGAGTTGCCGCTGTTGGTGCGGGTATCGGCAACCGATTGGGTGGAGGACGGCTGGAACCCGGATGAAACCGTCGAACTGGCCCGTCGCCTGCGAGGGTTGGGTGTGGACCTGATCGATGTATCCTCTGGCGGTACCTCGGTAAACGCCGAGATCCCCACCGGCCCCGGCTACCAGACCCGCTTCGCCGAACGCGTGCGCAAGGAATCGGAAATTGCCACCGGCACCGTGGGCATGATCACCGAACCGGCCCAGGCCGAGCACATCCTGCGCACCGGCCAGGCCGATCTCATCTTCCTCGCCCGCGAGCTGTTGCGTGACCCGTACTGGCCACTACACGCCGACGACGACCTGGACGGCAACGAAGCGACCTGGCCTGCGCAGTACCAGCGCGCGACCAGCCGCGCCAACCCGATTCACGAGTCTGACCTGCGCGATTAGGTTCTACCTGTGCCGGCCTCTTCGCGGGCGAACCCGCGAAGAGGCCAGTGGCTAGAACCTCGGGCTAGTGCTTGATCATCACATGCCGCACACAGGTGTAGTCCTCCAGCCCATACATCGACATATCCTTCCCATACCCCGAATGCTTCTGCCCGCCATGAGGCATTTCGCTGACCAGCATGAAGTGGGTATTCACCCAGGTGCAGCCATACTGCAAGCGCGCCGCCAGGCGGTGGGCGCGGCCGGTGTCGCGGGTCCAGACCGATGAGGCCAGGCCGTAGTTGGAGTCGTTGGCCCATTCCAGCGCCTGGGCTTCGTCATTGAAGCGGGTGACGGATACCACCGGGCCGAAAACTTCGTTGCGCACGATCTCGTCGTCCTGCAGGGCGTCGGCCAGCACGGTCGGTTCGAAGAAGAAGCCATCGCCATCAATCGCCTTGCCACCGGTCACCAGGCGAATGTGCGCTTGGTCGATGGCCCGCTGCACCAGCCCGGCGACCTTGTCGCGATGCTGGGCGCTGATCAACGGCCCCAGCTCGGTGTCCTCGGCGTCCTGCAGGCCCGGTTTGAGGCTGGCTACTGCTGCACCCAGGCGCTCGACGAAGCGCTCGTAGATGCCGTCCTGCACGTACAGGCGGCAGGCTGCGGTGCAGTCCTGGCCGGCGTTGTAGAAGCCGAAAGTGCGGATGCCGTCGATGGCAGCGTCGATGTCGGCGTCGTCGAACACCAGCACCGGGGCCTTGCCACCCAGCTCCATGTGCATGCGTTTAACGCTGTCGGCGGTGGCGCTGATGATGTGCGCGCCAGTGGGTATGGAGCCTGTCAGCGACACCATGCGCACCTTGGGATGGTTGACCAGCGGGTTGCCGACGGTCTGGCCGCGGCCAAAGAGAATGTTGAGGACGCCCGGTGGCAGCAGATCCTGGGCCAGTTCACCCAGGCGCAAGGCGGTCAGCGGGGTCAGTTCGGAGGGTTTGATCACCACCGTGTTGCCGGCTGCCAGGGCCGGGGCGATCTTCCACGCCAACATCATCAGCGGATAGTTCCACGGTGCGATGGAAGCAACTACGCCCAATGGGTCGCGGCGGATCATCGAGGTGTGGCCGGGCAGGTACTCGCCCGCCGCCAAACCGCCCAGGCAGCGTGCCGCGCCGGCAAAATAGCGGAACACGTCGGCAATCGCCGGGATTTCATCGTTCAGCGCGGCGCTCAGGGGCTTGCCGCAGTTCTGCGATTCCAGCCGGGCCAGTTCATCGCCATGGGCTTCGATGGCATCCGCCAGCGCCAGCAAGGTTTGCGAGCGGTCCTTGGGGCTGGTTTGCGACCAGCTGTCGAAGGCCTGGTCGGCGGCGCGCACGGCGCTGTCCACCTGGGCCTCGGTGGCTTCGTTGATCTGTGCCAGCGCGGTTCCCAGCGCCGGGTTGAGCACGGTCCAGGCCGGGCCTTGGCCAGCGACCAGTTGGCCATTGATCAGCATCTGCGTTTGCATCGGGGACTCCTCCAGGGTCATTTGCCACTGCCCGCGACGCTCTCGCCGCCACGGGTCAGGTAGTAGGCGCCAAGGATTGGCAGCATGGTCACCAACATCACCAGCATGGCGACCACGTTGGTCACCGGCACGTCGCGCGGGCGGCTGAGCTGGTTCAACAGCCAGATCGGCAGGGTGCGTTCGTGGCCGGCGGTGAAGGTGGTGACGATGATTTCATCGAACGACAGGGCAAAAGCCAGCATGCCACCGGCCAGCAGTGCCGAGCCAAGGTTGGGCAGGATGATGTAGCGGAAGGTCTGCCAGCCATCGGCGCCCAAATCCATCGACGCTTCAATCAGGCTCTGCGAGGTGCGCCGCAGGCGGGCGATCACGTTGTTGTAGACGATCACCACGCAGAACGTGGCGTGACCGACCACGATGGTGAACACCCCGGGCTCTATCCCCAGGGACTTGAAGGCCGAGAGCAGGGCGATGCCGGTGATGATGCCGGGCAGGGCGATAGGCAGGATCAGCATCAGCGAAATGCTCTCTTTGCCGAAGAAGCTGCGCCGATACAACGCGACGGACGCCAGTGTGCCCAGCACCAGGGCAATCAGCGTGGCCAGGCAGGCCACCTGCAGCGACAGCTTGATCGCCTCCAGTACATCGGGCCGGGCGAAAGCCACACCGATCCACTTCAGGGTAAAGCCCTTGGGCGGGAAGCTGAACGCCGCGTCTTCGGTGTTGAAGGCGTACAGGAAGATGATCAGGATCGGGAAGTGCAGGAATAGCAGCCCGCTCCAAGCCGCCAGTCGCAGCCCTGTTGAAGCTTTTTCAGAGTGCATCGAAGGCCCCCAGGCGCTTGACGATGGACAGGTACACGGCAATCAGCACGATGGGCACCAGGGTGAACGCGGCGGCCATCGGCATGTTGCCGATCGCCCCTTGCTGGGCATAGACCATGCTGCCGATGAAGTAACCGGGTGGGCCGACCAGCTGCGGCACGATGAAGTCACCCAGGGTGAGCGAGAAGGTGAAGATCGAGCCGGCGGCGATGCCTGGGATCGAAAGCGGCAGGATCACCTGCACGAAGGTTTGCCCAGGCCGTGCGCCAAGGTCTGCCGAGGCTTGCAGCAGCGAAGGCGGCAGGCGCTCCAGCGAGGCCTGGATCGGCAGGATCATGAATGGCAGCCAGATGTACACGAACACCATGAAGCGCCCCAGGTGGGAAGTCGACAGCGTGCTGCCGCCCACGCCCGGCACGGCCAGCACCGCCTGCAGCAGGCCATCCAGGTGCAACTGCTGGACGAACCACTGGGCGACGCCGCCCTTTGCCAGCAGCAGGGTCCAGGCATAGGTCTTGACGATGTAACTGGCCCACATCGGCATCATCACCGCGATGTAGAAAAACGCCTTGGTCTTGCCGCTGGTGAAGCGCGCCATGTAGTAGGCGATGGGGAAGGCCAGTACCGCGCTGGCCAATGACACGGCCACCGCCATGCCCAAGGTGCGCAGGATGATGTCGAAGTTCGACGGGTTGAACAGCGCGGCGAAGTTGCCCAGGGTCAGGTCCGGGGTCACCGCCATGGTGAAGTCGTCGAAAGTGTAGAAACCTTGCCACAGCAGGTTCAGCAACGAGCCCAGGTAGATTGCGCCGAACCACGTCAGCGGGGGTGCCAGCAGCAGTGCCAGGTACAGGTTCGGGCGCCGGTACAGCAGGTTTGACAGGCTGCGCAGTGTGCTCATGTCAGCGGGCCTCGGTTTCCTGCAGCACCGTCATGGCCTCGCGGGGCCAATGTGCCAGCACCCGTTGCCCGGGCTGCCACGCTTGGGGCTGCGCTTGCCAGCGGTCGTTGGCCTGGCTCACCGCCAACAGCTGGCCGCTTTCCAGTTGCAGCTCGAAGCGTGTGGCGCTGCCCTGATACTGGACATCGCGCAACAAGCCGCTGACCTGCACTTCATGGCTGGTCACCACCGGTTCGCCCAGGCGGATGTGCTCGGGGCGGATGGAGAAGGGCGCCGGGCTGCCGTTGAGCTGTATGGCCAGCTCGCCACGCACCACGTTGGAGGTGCCGACGAATTCGGCGACGAAGGTGGTAGCGGGCTTCATGTACAGGTTGCGCGGGGTGTCGACCTGTTCGATACGGCCACGGTTGAACACCGCGACCCGGTCGGACATCGACAGGGCCTCGGTCTGGTCGTGGGTGACGAAGATGAAGGTGATGCCCAGTTGGCGCTGCAGTTTTTTCAGCTCGCCCTGCATCTGTTCGCGCAACTTCAGGTCCAGCGCGCCCAAGGGTTCATCCAGCAGCAATACCCGTGGCCGGTTGACCAAGGCACGGGCCAGGGCCACACGCTGGCGCTGGCCGCCGGACAGCTGCGCGGGCTTGCGCGCGCCATAGCCGGCCAGGGCCACCATGGCCAGGGCTTCTTCGGCGCGGCCGTGGCGCTCGGCCTTGGCCACACCTTTCACTTTCAGGCCATAGGCGATGTTGTCCAGCACGTTCATGTGCGGGAACAGCGCGTAGTCCTGGAACACGGTGTTGACGTCGCGCTGGTAGGGCGGCACGCCAGCGGCTTCGATACCGTGGATACGGATCGAACCGCTGGTGGGTTGTTCGAAGCCGGCGATCAGGCGCAGGCAGGTGGTCTTGCCCGAGCCGGAAGGGCCGAGCATTGAAAAGAATTCGCCATCGATGATGTCGATGCTGACCTGATCGACAGCCTTGACCTCGCCGAAGGTGCGGCAAACCTGGGTGAACTGGACGGCTAGGGGCATAGGCTGTACTCAGTTGTCTATGTATTGCCTGCCCTGGCCCTGTCGCCGGCACGCCAGCTCCCACCAGTCATGCGCAAGGCTGGGGCCTTTGCAGACACTGTGGGAGCTGGCTTGCCGGCGACAGGGCCAGGGCAGGCCAAGTAACTTTTAGCGCCCACCCATGATCGCAATGTAGTCCTGGGTCCAGCGGCTATACGGCACGAACTTGCCCCCCTGGGCCTGCGGGGTTTTCCAGAAGGCGATCTTGTCGAAATTGTCGAACCCGTTGGTCTTGCAGCCCTCGGCGCCCAGCAGTTCGCTGCCGGTGCACGCTGCCGGCACCGCCGGCAAAGAGCCGAACCAGGCCGCTACGTCACCCTGCACCTTAGGTTGCAGCGACCAGTCCATCCACTTGTAGGCGCAGTTGGGGTGCTTGGCCTCGCTGTGCAGCATGGTGGTGTCGGCCCAGCCGGTTGCGCCTTCCTTGGGAATGGTCGAGGCCACCGGCTGGTTCTCGGCCTTCAGGCCATTGACCATGTAGCCCCAGGAACTGGAGGCGACCACGCCTTCATTCTTCACGTCGCTCATCTGCACGGTGGCGTCATGCCAGTAACGGTGGATCAGCGGCTGCTGCTGGCGCAGCAGTTCCAGCACGGCCTTGTATTGCTCCTCGTTCAGCTCGTAGGGGTCCTTGATGCCCAGTTCGGGCTTGGTCGACTTCAGGTACAGCGCCGCGTCGGCGATGTAGATCGGCCCGTCGTAGGCCTGGACGCGGCCTTTGTTCGGCTTGCCGTCGGGCAGGTTCTGCGGCTCGAACACCACGCCCCAGCTGGTAGGGGCTTGCTTGAAGGTGTTGGTGTTGTACAGCAGCACGTTCGGCCCCCACTGATAGGGGGTGCCGTACACCTGCTTGTCGACCACGTACCAGCCACCGTTCTGCAGGCGCGGGTCGATGTTCTTCCAGTTGGGGATCAGGGCGGTGTTGATCGGCTGCACGCGCTTGCCCACGATCAGCCGCAGCGAGGCATCGCCCGAGGCGGTGACCAGGTCATAACCGCCCTTGGTCATCAGGCTGACCATCTCGTCCGAGGTGGCGGCGGTCTTCACACTGACCTTGCAGCCGGTTTCCTTCTCGAAGCCGGTCACCCAGTCGTAGGCCTTGTCGCTTTCACCGCGCTCGATGTAGCCGGGCCAGGCAACGATATCCAGGCGCCCCTCGCCGGGCCCCAGGGCCTTGGGCGGTTCGGCAGCCTGCAGGCTGGCGCTGGCCAGCACGGCACCGGTCATGGCGCCGAGCAATGCGGTCTTGTGCACTGACATGGTGTTCCCTCTTTTTGGAGATCTTGTTCGGGGCAGTCATCAAGCAAGCCGTGAAGCAATTGTTATAAGCGTAGTGCGATCGCGCGAGGTATTGGCGATATCGAGTCTAGTTGGCTTTTTGCCAGCCAATGCAACATCCGGAAGCAAATCCGCGATGGCGTGCGTTCTGCCAAGCCTTACTCTGGCGGTTGAATCTTCTTGCGTGGAGACACATGAATGAACACTCGGGGCTTGCTTGATCAACTCCTCAAATCCGGCCAGCAGATGCTCGAAAAACAGGGGGGCGCCAACAAGTCCGGCAGCGCTGGCGGTGGGCTTGGCGGGCTGTTGTCCGGTGCTGGTGGCGGCCTGTTGGGTGGGGGCGCCCTGGGCCTGCTGCTCGGTAGCAAGAAAGCCCGCAAGTACGGCGGCAAGGCCCTGACCTACGGCGGCCTGGCTGCGCTGGGTGTGCTGGCCTACAAGGCCTACGGCAACTGGCAGGCCAATCAGCAGGGGGCCGCAGCCGAACCGCAAACCGTCGACCGCCTGCCGCCTGCCCAGGTCGAGCAGCACAGCCAGGCGGTGCTGCGGGCGCTGGTAGCGGCGGCCAAGTCCGATGGCCATATCGACGAGCGCGAAAGGGCGCTGATCGAGGGTGAATTTACCCGCCTGGACAGCGACCGTGAACTGCAGCACTGGCTGCATGCCGAGCTGAACAAACCGCTGGACCCGGCCGAAGTGGCCCGCGCCGCGCAAACACCAGAAATGGCCGCCGAGATGTACCTGGCCAGCGTGATGATGGTCGACCAGGAAAACTTCATGGAGCGTGCCTACCTGGACGAACTGGCCCGCCAGCTGCGTTTGGACCCAGCCCTGCGCCGAGAGCTGGAAAGCCAGGTACGGCTTGCTGCTGGCCAATAATCACTCATTCAGGCGTGCGCACTCCCTGTAGGAGCAGCCTTGTGCTGCGAAGAGGCCATGAAGGCCCATGCAGCAGTATTGATCATCCCGGCCCTTTCGCAGCGCAAGGCTGCTCCTACAGGGGCCATGGTGCGCTCACGATCTACGAAACAAATGGCATGTCCATCAGCAGGGATGCCTGTTTACCCCTCACTTCACCCGAAAATGTGTAAGGCCTCTGGGCTATACTTCAGCGATTTTTCCCGCTCGTTGAGAATTCCTGAGGGCTGAATGTGAAAAACTGGACCTTGCGCCAACGGATCCTGGCAAGTTTCGCCGTGATCATCGCCATCATGCTGCTGATGATCGTGGCCGCCTACTCGCGGTTGGTGGCCATCGAAACCGCCGAGGAGGCAGTGGGGACCGACAGCATTCCCGGGGTCTACTACAGCTCGATGATCCGCAGCGCCTGGGTCGACAGCTACGTCACCAGCCAGCAACTGGTGGGCCTGTCCAACCACCGTGAAATCACTTCGGCCGACATGGAGCTGTTCAAAAGCTTCGAAGACAGGCTGAAACAGCACATGGCCAGCTACCAGGCCACCATCCAGGACAAAGACGACCAGACCCGCTTCGAGAGCTTCGTGCAACTGGAGGAGAACTACCTCAGGATCGTCAATCAGGTGCTGGATGCGTACCGCCAGCGCAACTACGCCGAAGCCGAACGGCTGATCATGGAGGTGCTGACGCCGGCCTGGGTGGAAGGGCGCAAGCACCTGAATGAAGTGATCGAATTCAATCGGGCGTCTGCCGAGTCCGCGACCAGCGAGATTGTCAGCGCCGTCAGCACGGCCAAAGGCAGTATGGTGGTTTCGCTGCTGCTGGCGATCGTTGCGGCCGCCATTTGTGGCCTGTTGCTGATGCGTGCCATCACCGCCCCCATGCAGCGTATCGTGCATGCCCTCGACAGGCTGCGCTCCGGCGACCTGAGCATGCGCCTGAGCCTGGACCGCAAGGACGAGTTCGGCGCCATCGAAAGCGGCTTCAACGAAATGGCCGAGGCGCTGGCCAACCTGGTGGCCCAAGCCCAGCGTTCGTCGGTGCAGGTCACCACGTCGGTGACCGAGATCGCCGCCACGTCCAAGCAACAGCAGGCCACCGCCACCGAAACCGCCGCCACCACCACGGAAATCGGCGCCACCTCACGGGAAATTGCCGCCACCTCGCGTGATCTGGTGCGCACCATGACCGAAGTCACCTCCGCCGCTGATCAGGCTTCCAGCCTCGCCGGCTCTGGCCAGCAGGGGCTGGCGCGGATGGAAGAGACCATGCACCAGGTGATGGGCGCTGCGGATCTGGTCAACGCCAAACTCGGCATCCTCAACGAAAAGGCCAGCAACATCACCCAGATGGTGGTGACCATCGTCAAGGTTGCCGACCAGACCAACCTGCTGTCGCTCAACGCCGCCATCGAAGCGGAAAAGGCCGGTGAGTACGGGCGTGGCTTTGCCGTGGTAGCCACCGAAGTGCGCCGCCTGGCCGACCAGACCGCCGTGGCCACCTACGACATCGAGCAGATGGTGCGTGAAATCCAGTCGGCGGTGTCTGCCGGGGTCATGGGCATGGACAAGTTTTCCGAAGAAGTGCGCCGCGGCATGTTCGAGGTGCAGCAGGTGGGCGAGCAGCTCAGCCAGATCATTCACCAGGTGCAGGCCCTGGCGCCGCGTGTGCTGATGGTCAACGAAGGCATGCAGGCCCAGGCCACCGGTGCCGAGCAGATCAACCAGGCGCTGGCGCAGCTCAGCGATGCCAGTACCCAGACCGTCGAGTCGCTGCGACAGGCCAGCTTTGCCATCGATGAACTGAGCCAGGTGGCCGCCGGCCTGCGTGGCGGCGTGTCGCGTTTCAAAGTCTGAACACGATGAACGACTTGCCACCGCACGCCGCATCCGCGCAAAACGCCAAGGGCGCGTTGTACCTGCAGTTTCGCCTCAGGGAACAGCGCTTTGCCCTGAGCGTGCACGAGGTGATCGAGGTGCTGCCGCGCCAGCCGCTCAAGCCGATTGCCCAGGCACCTGCCTGGGTCGCGGGCATCCTCGCCCATCGTGGCCATCTGGTTCCTGTGATCGACCTTGCCGCGCTGAGTTTCGGTCAGCCGGCGGCGCAGCGCACCAGTACGCGACTGGTGCTGGTGCATTATCGTGGCAGCCTGCAACTCGGCCTGATCCTGGAGCAGGCCACCGAGACCCTGCGTTGCCACCCGGAGGAATTCCAGCCTTATGGCGTGGACAGCGGCGAAGCGCCGTATCTGGGCCCGGTACGCCAGGATGAGCAGGGCCTGCTGCAGCGCATCGAAGTCAACGATCTGCTGCCTGATGCCGTGCACCACCTGCTGTACACGGATGAGCCGACAGGGATGCCGACATGAGCGAACAGCGTTTCTTCCGCTTCTTGCGCGAGCGCATCGGCCTGGACGTTGAGTCGGTAGGTGCGCCCATGGTCGAGCGCGCGCTGCGTCAGCGTTGCGTGGCCGTGGGCGCCGTCGACCTGGACCATTACTGGCTGCGCCTGCAGCAGTCGGCGGATGAGCAACAGGCGTTGATCGAGGCGGTGATCGTCCCGGAAACCTGGTTTTTCCGTTACCCGGAGTCTTTTACCGCCCTGGCCAGCCTGGCACACAAGCGCCTGGCCGAACTGGCCGGGGCCCGCCCACTGCGCCTGCTCAGCCTGCCATGCTCGACCGGCGAGGAACCCTATTCGCTGGCCATGGCCTTGCTCGACGCGGGCATTGCGCCTGGGGCGTTTCTGATCGATGGCATGGACATCAGCCCCAGTTCGGTGACCAAGGCCGGGCAGGCCGTGTATGGGCGCAATGCGTTTCGCGGCAGCGACCTGGGCTTTCGCGAGCGCTACTTCGATGCCCTCGATGAAGGCCACCGCCTGCACGGTCGAGTTCAGCAGCAAGTCAGCCTGCAGGTGGGCAATGTGCTCGACCCCGCGCTGGCCAGCCGCGACGGCCTGTACGACTTCGTGTTCTGTCGCAACCTGTTGATCTATTTTGACGTGCCGACCCAGCAGCGTGTATTCGAGGTGCTCAAGCGCCTGCTGCATCCGCAGGGTGTGCTGTTCATCGGCCCGGCCGAAGGCAGCTTGCTGGCGCGGCTGGGCATGCGCCCGCTAGGGATCGCCCAGTCGTTTGCCTATGTGCGCCAGGAGGGTGGCAATGCCCCGTTGGCAGTGGCACCTGTGCAACCCGCACGGCGCACCGTACCGCCGCTGGCCACGGCGGGTTATCCGCCACCCGGCGCGCCGCTGCCGCGCCCGCTGCGTGTACTGCCGATGGCGCCCAAGCCAGCGCCGGCCCGCGAGCATGCGCGTGAGGGCGCGAGCGAGCTGCTGGCCAGCATCGCCCGGCTTGCCAACGCTGGCGCCAGCGAGCAGGCGCGTGCCGAATGCCAGCGCTACCTGGGCCAGTTCGCGCCGTCGGCGCAGGTGTACTACTGGCTGGGGCTGCTCAGTGATACCGAAGGCGATGCGCAGCAGGCGCTGACCCATTATCGCAAAGCCCTGTACCTGGAGCCGCAGCACCCCGAGGCGCTGGTACACCTGGCGGCCTTGTTGGCGTCCCAAGGTGACCTGGCCGGTGCCCGGCGCCTGCAGGACCGCGCTGCACGGGTTGGCAGGGAGCCTGAACGATGAAGGGTGAAATGGCGATGCAGCTGCTGGCCGAAGATGACGCGCACATCGACGACTGCTGGAACCGCATTGGCGTGCACGGCGACAAGCAGTGCCCGCTGCTGGAGCGGCATGTCCACTGCCGAAATTGCGACGTGTATGCGGCTTCGGCCACCCGGCTGCTTGACCGCTACGCGCTGATGCAGGACCACCAGGCTGCCCCGGCGCAGCCAGTGGAGGAAAACACCGGCCGCTCCATGCTGCTGTTCCGCCTGGGCGAAGAGTGGCTGGCGCTGGCCACCGCCAGCCTGGCCGAGATCGCCCCGATGCAGGCCGTGCATTCGCTGCCGCATCAGCGCTCGCGGCTGCTGCAGGGGGTTGCCAATGTGCGCGGTGCGTTGGTGCCGTGCCTGTCACTGGCTGACTTGCTGGGTGTGCAGGCCGACACCGCCGAGCAACGCAGCGGTCGGGCCATGCCACGCATGCTGATTCTGGCGGCCGAGGGAGGGCCGGTAGTGATGGCCGTTGAGGAAATCGACGGTATTCACCGGCTAGACCCACTGCTGCTGGGCAGCGGCCAGGACGCCACGCGCTTTACCGCCGCAGTGCTGCAGTGGCGCGGCCGCAGCGTGCGGGTGCTGGACGATCAACACTTACTGTCTGCCGTGCAGCGGAGCCTGTCATGACCCCAGAGCAAATGCGCGACGCATCGTTGCTCGAACTGTTCAGCCTGGAGGCAGAGGCGCAGACCCAGGTCCTCAGCGCCGGCCTGATGGCGCTGGAGCGCAACCCTACCCAGGCTGACCAGCTTGAGGCTTGCATGCGCGCCGCCCACTCGCTGAAGGGCGCGGCGCGCATCGTTGGGGTGGATGCCGGCGTCAGCGTCGCCCACGTCATGGAAGACTGCCTGGTGGCGGCACAGGAGGGCCGCTTGCGCCTGAGTGCCGAGCACATCGACGCGCTGTTGCAAGGCACCGACCTGCTGATGCGTATCGCCACACCGGGCGACGTCGGGGCGCAGGCGACCCTGCCCGTCTTCCTGGCGCAAATGGCCAGCCTGCTCGACCCAGGGGCTGTGGCCATGCCTGCCGTGCCGCCGCCAGTGCCCGTGCTGCCAGACTTGCCGCTGGCAACCTTGCCAGCCGAGCCTATGGCGTTGCCACTTGATGCTTTGGAGTCCGACCCCGAACCTGCCCCGCGCCGCAAGGCCGGCAAACGCGGCGGCGAAGGTGCCGAGCGGGTGCTGCGGGTCACCGCCGACCGCCTCAACAGCCTGCTCGACCTGTCCAGCAAGTCGCTGGTGGAAACCCAGCGGCTCAAACCTTACCTGGCCACCTTGCAGCGGCTCAAGCGCATGCATGGCCAGGGTATGCAGGCGCTTGATGGCCTGCGCATGCAGTTGGAGGACAGTGGCCAGGGCAGCGAGGTGCTCGAAGCCCTGGCACAAACCCAGCGTCTGCTGGCCGAAACCCAGCAGATCCTGCAGCAGCAGGCCGCCGATCTGGACGAATTCGGCTGGCAGGCCAGCCAGCGTGCACAGTTGTTGTACGACACCGCCCTGGCCTGCCGAATGCGGCCGTTCGCCGATGTGCTGACCGGCCAGAGCCGTATGGTCCGAGACCTTGGCCGCTCGCTGGGCAAACCGGTACAGCTGGCGGTAGAGGGGGAAAAGACCCAGGTCGATCGCGATGTGCTGGAAAAGCTTGAAGCACCGCTGACCCACCTGCTGCGCAACGCGGTTGACCACGGCATCGAGCTGCCGGAGCGTCGCCTGCTGGCGGGCAAGCCAGAGGAAGGCGTGATTCGCCTGCGCGCCTCGCACCAGGCCGGCATGCTCAGCCTGGAACTGATCGACGATGGTGCCGGCATCGACCTGGAGCGCTTGCGCAGCAGCATCGTCGAGCGCGCCCTGTCGCCTGCCGACACGGTGGCGCGGATGAGTGATGCAGAACTGCTGACGTTCCTTTTCCTGCCCGGCTTCAGCCTGCGCGACAAGGTCACCGAGGTGTCTGGGCGCGGCGTGGGGCTGGATGCGGTGCAACACATGATCCGCGAGCTACGCGGCTCCATCGAGCTGACCCAGGTGGCGGGTCAGGGCTGTCGCTTCCATCTGCAGGTGCCATTGACCCTGTCGGTGGTGCGCAGCCTGGTGATCGAGGTGGGTGGCGAGGCCTATGCCTTCCCGCTTGCCCACATCGAACGCACGCTGGAAGTGACCACCGAGCAGATCGTGCAGATCGAAGGGCGCCAGCATTTCTGGCACGAAGGCCGGCTTATCGGCCTGGTGGCGGCCAGCCAGTTGTTGAACCGGCCTGCCGGCCAGGCGCAAGACGGCAGCCTGCGGGTGGTGGTGATCCGTGAGCGCGAGCAACTGTACGGCGTGGCCGTGGAGCGGCTGATAGGTGAGCGGGTACTGGTGGTGATGCCGCTCGACCCACGGCTGGGCAAGGTGCAGGACATTTCTTCCGGCGCCTTGCTCGATGACGGCTCGGTGGTGTTGATCGTCGATGTCGAAGACCTGCTGCGTTCGGTGGAGAAACTGCTCAGTACCGGCAGCCTGGAGCGCGTCGAACGCGGGAGCAGCGGCGCCCGTGGTGTGGTGCGCAAGCGCATCCTGGTGGTCGACGATTCGCTGACCGTGCGCGAGCTGCAACGCAAGCTGCTGGGCAACCGTGGCTACGATGTGGCGGTGGCGGTAGATGGCATGGACGGCTGGAACGCCCTGCGCAGCGAGGACTTCGACCTGCTGATCACTGACATCGATATGCCGCGAATGGACGGCATCGAGCTGGTGACCCTGGTACGCCGCGATCAGCGCCTGCAGTCGCTGCCGGTGATGGTGGTGTCCTACAAGGACCGTGAGGAAGACCGACGGCGTGGCCTGGATGCAGGCGCCGACTACTATTTGGCAAAGGCCAGTTTCCACGACGATGCGTTGCTGGATGCTGTGGTGGAGCTGATCGGAGGTGCTCAGGGATGAAGATCGCCATCGTCAATGACATGCCTATGGCCGTCGAGGCGCTGCGTCGGGCGGTCGCCCTGGAGCCTGCGCACCAGGTGGTGTGGGTTGCCAGCAATGGCGCCGAGGCGGTGCAGCGCTGCGCCGAGCAACTGCCGGACCTGATCCTGATGGACCTGATCATGCCGGTCATGGACGGCGTGGAGGCCACGCGGCGGATCATGGCCGAAACCCCCTGCGCCATCGTCATCGTCACGGTCGACCGCAAGCAGAACGTGCACCGGGTGTTCGAAGCCATGGGCCATGGCGCCCTCGACGTGGTCGACACCCCGGCACTGGGCGCTGGCGATGCCCGCGAAGCAGCGGCGCCACTGCTGCGCAAAATCCTCAATATCGGCTGGCTGGTCGGCCAGCAGCGCACGCCAGCGGCAAGGCCGGTGGCGACACCGCTGCGTGAGGCCTCGCAGCGTCGCGGGCTGGTGGCGATCGGTTCGTCGGCGGGTGGCCCGGCAGCCCTCGAAGTGCTGCTCAAGGGCTTGCCTGCTGCGTTTCCGGCGGCCATCGTGCTGGTCCAGCATGTGGACCAGGTGTTTGCTGCCGGCATGGCAGAGTGGCTCAGCAGCGCAGCCGGCCTGCCGGTGCGCCTGGCCCGTGAAGGCGAGCCGCCGCAGCCGGGCCAGGTATTGCTGGCCGGCACCAACCACCATATTCGCCTGCTACAAAATGGCCAACTGGCCTACACTGCCGAACCTGTCAATGAAATCTACCGGCCCTCGATCGATGTGTTCTTCGAGAGCGTGGCACGTTACTGGAATGGCGATGCGGTGGGCGTGCTGCTCACCGGCATGGGGCGCGACGGCGCCCAGGGCCTGAAGCTGATGCGTCAGCAGGGGTTTCTGACCATTGCCCAGGACCAGGCCAGCAGCGCAGTGTACGGCATGCCCAAGGCCGCCGCGGCAATCGATGCCGCAGTGGAAATTCGCCCGCTGGAACGCATCGCCGGGCGCTTGATGGACTTTTTCGCAAAATGACGAAATGTATTGAATCACGCCGCCAGAACGGCAGTGATCGGGTGAACAGGTATGAATGACTTACCGATCGAAGGTTTTGCCACCACCAACGAAAACTCTGCGATGGTGCTGCTGGTCGACGACCAGGCCATGATCGGCGAGGCGGTGCGGCGTGGTCTGGCCAATGAAGACAACATCGACTTCCACTTCTGTGCCGACCCGCACCAGGCGGTGGTCCAGGCCATGCGCATCAAGCCCACGGTCATCCTCCAGGACCTGATCATGCCTGGCCTGGACGGCTTGACCCTGGTACGCGAATACCGCAACAACCCGGCCACCCAGGACATCCCGATCATCGTACTGTCGACCAAGGAGGACCCGCTGGTCAAAAGCGCGGCGTTTGCCGCCGGGGCCAACGATTACCTGGTCAAGCTTCCGGACACCATCGAACTGGTAGCGCGCATTCGCTACCATTCGCGCTCCTACCTTACCCTGCTGCAACGCGACGAGGCTTACCGCGCCCTGCGCGTCAGCCAGCAGCAGTTGCTCGACTCCAACCTGATGCTGCAGCGGCTGATGAACTCCGATGGCCTGACCGGGCTGTCCAACCGCCGCCACTTCGACGAGTACCTGGAGCTGGAATGGCGGCGCGCCATGCGTGAACAGCAGCAGTTGTCGTTGCTGATGATCGATGTGGACTATTTCAAGGCCTACAACGACAGCTTCGGCCACCTGGCCGGCGACGAGGCCTTGCGCCAGGTGGCCGAGGCGATCCGTGGCTCATGCTCGCGGCCGACCGACCTGCCGGCCCGCTATGGCGGCGAGGAGTTTGCCCTGGTGCTGCCCAACACCTCGCCAGGCGGGGCACGCCTGGTGGCTGAAAAGCTGCGTCAGACCGTTTTCGGCCTTGGCATCCCGCACAGCGCCCCGGTGGCCGACTCGCACCTGACCGTGAGCATCGGCCTGGCCACCCAGACCCCGGCCGTGGGCAGCCACTGCCGGCAACTGATTTCGGCGGCGGACAAAGGCTTGTACCAGGCCAAGAACAGCGGGCGTAACCAAGTCGGCATCGCCTGAGAAACGGTGCACGGCCCCTTTTAGGAGCGGCCTTGTGTCGCGATGGGCTGCGCAAGCCCGCTCCTGCAAGGGCGGTGATACGTTCTGCGAATGTGACCGCCCGGCGGGTCTGCCGCCGTGCCGCGGACTCGGTTATACTCGCGGGCTTTTCACCGAATTCGTACGAGAGCCGCGCGCCCATGGAAATCCAACCGATTCTGAACACCATCAAGGACCTCACCGAGCGTTCCCAGTCCATTCGGGGGTATCTTTGACTACGATCACAAGCATGACCGCCTGATCGAAGTCAATCGCGAGCTGGAAGACCCAAACGTCTGGAACAAGCCCGAATACGCCCAGGAACTGGGCCGCGAGCTCGCTGCCCTGAAGCAGATCGTCGAAACCCTGGATGAACTGTCCGGTGGCCTGAACGACTGCCGCGACTTGCTGGACATGGCCGTCGAAGAAAAAGACGAAGCCGCTGTCGAGGACGTGACCGCCGAGCTGCAGCGCCTGGAAGAAGCCCTGGCGAAGCTTGAGTTCCGCCGCATGTTCAGCGGCGAGATGGACATGAACAACGCCTACCTGGACATCCAGGCAGGTTCCGGCGGCACCGAAGCCCAGGACTGGGCCAACATTCTGTTGCGCATGTACCTGCGCTGGGCCGACAAGCGCGGTTTCGACGCCACCATCATCGAGCTTTCCGAAGGTGAAGTCGCCGGCATCAAAGGCGCTACCGTGCACATCAAGGGCGAGTACGCCTTTGGCTGGCTGCGCACCGAGATCGGCGTGCACCGCTTGGTGCGCAAGAGCCCGTTCGACTCCGGCGCCCGTCGTCACACCTCGTTCTCGGCGGTGTTCGTGTCGCCCGAGATCGACGACAAGGTCGAGATCGACATCAACCCGTCCGACCTGCGTATCGACACCTACCGCTCCTCGGGCGCCGGTGGTCAGCACGTGAACACCACCGACTCCGCGGTACGTATCACCCACGTGCCGACCAACACCGTGGTGGCTTGCCAGAACGAACGCTCCCAGCACGCCAACAAGGACACCGCCATGAAAATGCTGCGGGCCAAGTTGTACGAGCTGGAAATGCAGAAGCGCAACGCCGCTTCGCAAGCGCTGGAAGACAGCAAGTCGGACATCGGCTGGGGTCACCAGATCCGCTCGTACGTGCTCGACGCGTCGCGGATCAAGGACCTGCGTACCAACGTTGAACGCAGCGACTGCAACAAGGTGCTCGACGGTGATATCGACGAATACCTGGAAGCCAGCCTGAAACAGGGCCTGTAAGCTTCACTCCTGCTGAAAGACCCTCGCCTGCGGGCGAGGGCAATGAATTCCCTGATGGAAGATGTGACGACATGAGCGACCTCAAGACCGACTCGCAAGACCTGCAACAGGAAGAAAATGCCCTGATCGCCCTGCGCAAGGAAAAACTTGCCGCCGAGCGCGCCAAAGGCAACGCCTTCCCCAACGACTTCCGTCGCGACAGCTACTGCAACGACCTGCAGAAACAGTACGCGGACAAGACCAAGGAAGAGCTGGAAGCAGCCGCGATTCCGGTCAAGGTTGCCGGCCGTATCATGCTCAACCGTGGCTCGTTCATGGTTATCCAGGACATGACCGGTCGCATCCAGGTCTACGTCAACCGCAAGACCCTGTCGGAAGAAACCCTGGCCGCAGTCAAGACCTGGGACCTGGGCGACATCATCAGCGCCGAAGGCACCCTGGCACGTTCCGGCAAGGGTGACCTGTACGTCGAAATGACCAACGTGCGCCTGCTGACCAAGTCGCTGCGCCCGCTGCCCGACAAGCACCACGGCCTGACCGACACCGAACAGCGCTACCGCCAGCGTTACGTCGACCTGATGGTCAACGAAGAAACCCGCCACACCTTCCGTGTGCGTTCGCAGGTGATCTCGCACATTCGCAAGTTCCTCACCGAGCGTGACTTCCTCGAAGTCGAGACGCCGATGCTGCAAACCATCCCGGGCGGCGCGGCGGCCAAGCCGTTCGAAACCCACCACAACGCCCTGGACATGGCCATGTTCCTGCGTATCGCGCCGGAGCTGTACCTCAAGCGCCTGGTGGTGGGTGGCTTTGAGAAAGTGTTCGAGATCAACCGCAACTTCCGTAACGAAGGTGTTTCGACGCGTCATAACCCCGAATTCACCATGCTCGAGTTTTACCAGGCCTACGCCGACTACAACGACAACATGGACCTCACCGAGGAACTGTTCCGCGAGCTGGCGCAGTTGGTACTGGGCAGCACCGACGTGCCTTACGGCGACAAGGTGTTCCACTTCGGCGAGCCGTTCGTGCGCCTGTCGGTGTTCGACTCGATCCTCAAGTACAACCCGGAACTGACCGCTGCCGACCTGCAGGACGTTGACCGCGCCCGCGACATCGCCAAGAAGGCCGGTGCCAAGGTGCTGGGCCACGAAGGCCTGGGCAAGCTGCAGGTGATGATTTTCGAAGAGCTGGTCGAGCACAAGCTGGAGCAGCCTCACTTCATCACCGAGTACCCGTTCGAAGTGTCGCCGCTGGCTCGTCGCAACGACGACAACCCGGCCGTTACCGACCGCTTCGAGCTGTTCATCGGTGGCCGCGAAATCGCCAACGCCTACTCCGAGCTCAACGATGCCGAAGACCAGGCCGAGCGCTTCCTGGCCCAGGTGGCCGAGAAGGACGCTGGTGACGACGAAGCCATGCACTACGACGCCGACTTCGTGCGTGCGCTGGAGTACGGCATGCCGCCGACCGCCGGTGAAGGCATCGGCATCGACCGCCTGGTCATGTTGCTGACCAACTCGCCGTCGATCCGCGACGTGATCCTGTTCCCGCACATGCGTCCACAGGCCTGAGTGAATTGAACAAGCCGCCTTTCGAGGCGGCTTTTTCTTGCCTGAAGCTTTATGTTGTCTGTACTGGCTCCATCGCTGGCAAGCCAGCTCCCACAGGTGCTGCATAGGTCCTGACTATTGTGCGGGCCCGTGGGAGCTGGCTTGCCGGCGATGAGGCCAGTGCAGGCCGCAGATGACTTGAACCGTGAGGTATGCCCTGTGACACCCGCCATGCCTGATCAAGGCGCCGCCGGCATCGCTACCGCCGTCGCCGAAAACGTGCAATACCAAGGCCGCAAGACTGCCCGCCAAGGCAGCGAACAGCGCCGCCAGCTGATCCTCGACGCCGCCATGCGTATCGTCGTGCGCGATGGCGTGCGCGGTGTGCGCCACCGTGCGGTGGCCGCCGAGGCCGCTGTGCCGCTGTCGGCCACCACCTACTACTTCAAGGACATCGAGGACCTGCTCACCGATACCTTCGCCCAGTATGTCGAGCGTAGTGCCGCCTACATGGCCAAGCTGTGGGCCAACACCGAAGTGGTACTGCGCCAGTTGCTGGCCCAGGGTGACGGCAGCCCGGCGGCACGGGCGCGGCTGGCTGACGAAGTGGCGCGCATGACTGCCGACTATGTTCAGCGGCAACTGCTGAACCGCCGCGACTTCCTGATGGCCGAACAGGCCTTCCGCCAAGAGGCGCTGCTGTGCCCACGCCTGGCTGAGCTGGTGCGTGCCCACGAGCAGATCCTGCTGCACGGCACCCGTCAATTGCTGCAGGTGGTGGGGTCGCGACAACCAGAACAGGACGCCCAGATGTTGACGGCGATTATCGAGCAGATGGAATATCAGGGCCTGCTCAAGGATGCGAACGCGCAAGCCGATGGGCAGATGCTCGCTATGCTTACCCGATACCTGCAGCTGGTGCTGGCATCGGCCTGAGCCGAGACCGATTTTTCAAGGAGAACCTGATGAAAGCCTGGCGTGTGGTGTTGTTGACTCTGTCATTCCTGCTGCTGGGCGGTTGTCTGGTGACCTTCCATGAGCCCTTGCCCAGCAACCAGGCGGCGCCCAAGGCGCTGCTCGGCAAGTGGAGCAGCAAGGACGCCTGGGGCGAGCCGTTGAAGCTGACCATCAGCCGCAGCGGCGGCGGTGCCTACAAGGCGGTGGCCACGGCCAAGGGCAAGGCCCCTGAGGAATACGTGTTCACCGTGTCGCGCCACGGCAACCGCTGGTACCTGTCGGCCGGCGTGCCCAAACGCCTGGGAGGCAACTTCCTGATCGGCGGTTTCGACATCGTCGAGGGCAAGGAGCTGGTGGTCTACAACCTGGATGTCGAGCAGGTGCAGCAGGCGGTGGACAAGAAGGAACTGACCGGGCGCAGCACCGAGGTGCCTGAAGACAACGGCGACGGCGTGCTGATCGATAGCCCCTCGGCGCGGGTGCTGGCGTACCTGGACGACCCGGCCAACTCCGACCTGTTCGTCGAAGTGGCGCGGTTCCAGCGTACTGGCAAGTAGTTACCTGTGCCGGCCTCTTCGCGGCTAAAGCCGCTCCCACAGGTACTGCACCAGGCTTGAGACCTGTGCGGTCCCTGTGGGAGCGGCTTTAGCCGCGAAGAGGCCAGCACAGGCAACACAAGGCTTGGCTCATTGTTGCAATAAGGAGTCCCCAGTGGACGAATACCAGCAAACCATCCGCGCTCTGTCAGACCGCATCGTTGCGGCGCAGACCCCGATCCGGGTCCTGGACGCGGTTAAATGGGACGAAAACATTCGTCAGGGCTTCCTCAAAGCCAAGGGCAAGGAGCCGCCGGCCGTCGACCGTGCCTATTACCAGTCGCGCCCGCTATCGTTCGACTCCGGCGCGGTGAAGGCCGAGTTCCAGGGCATCGAGCGTGACATCATCCGCCAGCTAGGTCAGTTCAACCCGGTCGGGCAGATCATGAAGCGCATGTGCCGCGAGTACCGCATGGTGGTGCGCATGCTCGAAGCGCGCGGGACCGAGGACTTCGGCCTGATCTCCCAGGAGCTGTATGGCGCTGCCTCCGATGCCTTCCATGCCGGTGACCCGACCCTGGCCGACCTCGGTCTGATGCTGTCGGATTACCTCAACAATATCGATGGCCGTGGCGACCTGAAGGACGAGCCGAAGAACCTCACCGCCAAAGAGGCGGTGGAGATCCTCCAGCGCCGGCTGAACAAGGTGTTCGGCGAGGCCGAGGAAACCATCCGCGTGTTCGAGTCCGACGGTATCGTCGCCGATGCCGCGGCCGGTGCCGACTACATCAAGGTGCGCGCCGATGCCATGTTCAACGCCCGCGACGTGCGCGCCCTGGAGGTGCACGAAGGGCTGGTGCATGTCGGTACCACGCTCAATGGCCTGAACCAGCCGATCTGCACCTTCCTGGCCAAGGGCCCGCCCTCGTCGACGGTGACCCAGGAAGGCCTGGCCATCCTCATGGAAGTGATTGCCTTCGCCTCCTACCCCAGCCGGCTGCGCAAGCTCACCAACCGCACTCGCGCCATCCACATGGTCGAGGAGGGCGCCGATTTCCTCCAGGTGTTCGATTTTTTCCGTGGGCAAGGCTTCGAGATGGCACAGAGCTACAGCAACGCCAGCCGGGTGTTCCGCGGTTCGGTGCCCAATGGCCTGCCATTCACCAAGGACTTGTCCTACCTCAAGGGCTTCATCATGGTTTACAACTACATTCAGTTGGCCGTGAAGAAGGGCAAGCTCGAACAGATCCCGTTGCTGTTCTGTGGCAAGACCACCCTGGAAGACATGCGTACCTTGCGCCAGCTGGTGGAGGAGGGCCTGGTTGCGCCGCCCAAGTACTTGCCCGAGCAGTTCCGCGACCTTAACGCGCTGTCGGCCTGGATGTGCTTCTCCAACTTCCTCAACCACCTGAGCCTGGACCGTATTGAAGCCGACTACGCGAACATTCTCTGAGTGCTGCCGCCTGCTGGCCCTGGGCTTGGTCCTGCTGGGCCTTGGCGGCTGCAGCAGCCTGCTGTTCTACCCCGAGCGTGGTCAGGCCTTTACGCCTGAGCGGGCCAAGCTGGCGTACCGCGATGTAACGTTGACCACAACTGATGGCATCCGCCTGCACGGTTGGTGGTTGCCGGCCAAGGCCGGGGTCGAGGTCAAAGGTACGGTACTGCACTTGCACGGCAACGGCGGCAACCTGCCGGGGCACCTGGGTGGCAGCTACTGGCTGCCGGAGCAGGGCTATCAGGTGCTGATGATCGATTACCGCGGTTATGGCCTGTCGCAGGGGGCGCCAAGCCTGCCAGAGGTGTACGAAGATATCGCCGCCGCCATGGCCTGGCTAGACCAGGCGCCCGAGGTAAAGGGCAAGCCCCTGGTGCTGCTGGGGCAAAGCCTTGGCGGCGCCATGGCCATTCATTACCTGGCGGCCCACCCCGAGCAGCGCCAGCGCTTCAGTGCCCTGGTGTTCGATGGCGTACCGGCCAGTTACCGTTCAGTCGGGCGCTTTGCCCTCAGCACGTCGTGGATGACCTGGCCGTTGCAGGTGCCGCTGTCGTGGCTGGTGCCGGACGGCGACAGTGCAATCCGTTCGATCGAGCAACTGAGCAGCCCGCCCAAGCTGTTCTTCCACAGCATCGACGACAACCTGGTGCCGATGGACAACGGTATTCGCCTGTACCAGCACGCGCCACCACCGCGGGTGCTGCAACTGACCCGCGGTGGCCATGTGCAGACCTTCGCCGACCCCACATGGCGCCAGGTGATGCTGCGTTTCCTCGACGACCCTAGCCATTTCAACGGCCTGCGGCGGCTTGCCGAAGTGCCCAATTTCCCTGACGAGAAGAACAAGCAATGAGTGAAGAACGCAACGCCATCCCGCTGATCCTGACCGGCGTCGGCAGCATCATCGTGACGGTGGGGGCCTTGTGGTACTACGGTTACCTGCATTTCGCCAAACCCGAGGATGCCCTGTTGCTGCAGGACTTCACCATGCTCAAGACCATCCCGGGCGAGGACTACAAGGTTTCGCTGGACCCGGCGCCGCAAGTGGCCCAGTGCGTCGATGGCGTGCTGGTGTTGTTCGACACCGAGCAGAAAGGCCTGACCGGCGTGCTGGTGGACAACCGCAAGCGTGCGGTGCGCTGCATGGGCGAGGAAACCCCGCAGCAGGTGAAGTGAGCCAGCCTTTTCAGCGCCTGTTCCGGCCCATTCGCGGCTAAAGCCGCTCCCACAGGGACCGCTTCAGTTTCGGGGTGGGGGAAATACCTGTGGGAGCGGCTTTAGCCGCGAAGAGGCCGGTACAGGCAAAAAAAAGCCCCACGTCGAGCGCGGGGCTTTTTTTCAGCCAGCCAGCCTTACCGCTGAACCTGGCTCACCGAACGGGGTGCCACCGGTTGGTTGTCGTTGGAGATGGTTACCTCCACGCGACGGTTTTGCGCACGGCCCGAGTTGCTGCCGTTGTCCGCTACCGGGTACTCCTTGCCATAGCCCTGGGAGACGATGCGCGCCGGGTCTACGCCGGCACGTACCAGTGCCATGCGTACGCTGTTGGCGCGGCGCTCGGACAGGGTCTGGTTGTAGTTGGCCGAGCCGACGCTGTCGGTGTAGCCCTCGACAATCACCTTGCGCT
The DNA here is from genome assembly GCF_029873175.1 of Pseudomonas sp. BN505. Lineage (NCBI taxonomy): Bacteria > Pseudomonadati > Pseudomonadota > Gammaproteobacteria > Pseudomonadales > Pseudomonadaceae > Pseudomonas > Pseudomonas sp. BN505. The sequence continues at coordinate 47,283 of NZ_SSOI01000032.1, read as the reverse complement.
CCGGGTTTTCCTGGAGGAACTGGGCCAGCTTGGTGACGTTCGGGTAGGCGTTGCTCTTGAGCTCGGCCTTGTTGAAGTCGAACAGCACATCGCCAAAGGTCACCAGCGTACCGCGGTCGGTCTGCTTGGCGTTGAGGCTGTCCTGCAGCTTGGCGATCTGCGCGTCGCGGGCATCCAGCTTGGCCTGTGCGCGTTGGGCCGAGGCATTTTTCAGCTCGCCTTCGGCGGTGCGCAGGGCAATGGTCTGCTTGGCCACTTCAACACGCTGGTTGGTCAGATAGGCCAGTTGGTCGACCTTCTTCTCGTCTTCACGGTCCATGTAGGCCTTGTCGGCCTTGTTCAGCCAGTCCTGGGCGTCCTTGGTCTCCAGTGCCGCGACCTTGCTCGATTGCGGATCGCTCTGCAGCGAGGAGAAGTTGGTGCGGGCCGATTCCAGGTTGGCGTTAGGGTCGTGCGAGCAGGCAGCAAGACCAACGCTGAGGGCCAGCAGGGCGGGAATCATGACGTGTTTGCGCATAGTGTTCATCCTTTGATCGAGTGCGAAGGCTAAGGTTGGCGGGGCAGGGCTCACTGAGCGCTGCGCAGGCCTTCCTCACGTACGTCCTGAACGCCCTGACGGGCATCCTGCACGGCCTTCTGGGCCTTGGCCGCCTGGGCCTTGCGTTCGGCGAGGCGTGCGTCCCACTCGGCCTGTTGGGCCAGGCGCTTGGCCTCGTCGTACTTCTTGTCGTGCATGGCGATTTCGGCTTGCTTGAACTTGTCCTGGGCCGCTTTCATTTCCACGGCAGCGAACTCGGTGCCACCCGCGCTCACGGCGGAGTTCACGGCGGATTGGGTAACGGCATACTGCTCGGTGGGCGGGTTGCCCGCACAGCCGGCCAGGACCAGGCTACTGCCCAGGGCCAGCGCGGCCAGCTTGAACCCGCGCACATGAGTAGATGACAGTTTGCTAGTGCGGGTCTTCATGGTGGTCAGCTCCATTGGATCACTCCTGATAACGACGATGTCCGTAGCAGTCCATCGCTTATTCCCTGACAAAACCGCGCGCTTCAGCTGAACGGTGCACGAGGGCAGTGTGCAGGGTTTTAGCGTGATGGCTATTGGCTCCGACTCGACCGTTTTTGGAATGGTTCAGAAAAAAGTGCACTGAACGAGGAATTATTTCTGACTGATCGGTCAGCGCGATTTGCCTGGAACTTTTGCAGGCAAAGGCGGTATTCCGGGCCTTGCCGAGGCCCGGAACGGTGGGGCGGGTGGTTATCTTTCGCTATCGTCGTCGGTGGTGCTCAGGCTGTGCAGGTGCTGTCGCGAGAGGGACAGAAAGCGCGGAGTAGAGCCGACATCCTCGTACAGCGGGTCACCTTCTTCATCGGTGGCGATGACTTGGTGACCCTGCACATAGGGGAAGCTGGCTTCCAGCTCTTCGAGGGCGGCCGCCACCAGCTCGCCGAGCAGTTCCTCGGCGGTACGCTTTGGGTACATGTCGATCAGCGCGGCCAGGCGCGCCTCGGATTCCAGGTCCAGATGCAATACATGGCCCGTGCGGCTGAGAGTGCCGGCGGCATTCTGTTCCCAGTGCTGGGCGAGTTCACGGATTTTCATGATGACCTCTGTTGACGCCTGCTAAGGCTGCATTGCATGGGAGTGCTTGCTTTCACTTTAGTTTGCTTTGGCTGATCACGGCTTGCCATTGGCGCTCGGCTGGGGGCACTCTTCGGTAGAGTTGTGTACAAGAGTGCGCCAGAGCCGCGCCAAAGAGAGGGCCAATGACCGATATCGATGTGCGTTTGCGTGAAGATGTCCATGTGTTGGGTGAGCTGCTCGGCGAAACCATTCGCCAGCAGCATGGCGATGCGTTCTTGCAGAAAATCGAAGACATCCGCCACAGCGCCAAGGCCGACCGCCGCGGCCCCGGCGAGCAATTGACCTCGACCCTGGCCGACCTTGCCGAAGAAGACTTGCTACCCGTCGCCAGGGCCTTTCACCAGTTCCTCAACCTGGCCAACATGGCCGAGCAGTACCAGTTGATCCGCCGCCGCGACGCCGGCCAGGCCGAACCCTTCGAGGCCCGTGTGCTGCCCGAATTGCTGGCGCGCCTGAAGCAGGCCGGGCATAGCAACGATGCCCTGGCCCGGCAACTGGCCAAGCTCGACATCCAATTGGTGCTTACGGCGCACCCCACCGAGGTGGCCCGTCGCACCTTGATCCAGAAGTACGACGCCATCGCCGGCCAGCTGGCTGCCCAGGACCACCGTGACCTGACCCCGGACGAACGCCATCAGGTGCGTGAACGCTTGCGCCGGCTGATTGCCGAGGCCTGGCACACCGAAGAAATCCGCCGCACCCGGCCGACGCCGGTAGACGAAGCCAAGTGGGGCTTCGCGGTGATCGAGCATTCGCTGTGGCACGCCATCCCCAGCCACCTGCGCAAGGTCGACAAGGCCCTGCTGGATGCCACCGGCTTGCGCCTGCCGCTGGAGGCCGCGCCAATTCGCTTTGCCTCGTGGATGGGCGGTGACCGTGACGGCAACCCCAATGTGACTGCCGCCGTTACCCGGGAAGTGCTGTTGCTGGCGCGCTGGATGGCCGCCGACCTGTTCCTGCGCGACATCGATGCACTGGCCGCCGAGTTGTCCATGCAGCAGGCCAGTGACGCGTTGCGCGAACGGGTGGGCGGCAGTGCCGAACCCTACCGCGCCGTGCTCAAGCAACTGCGCGACCGCCTGCGAGCGACGCGTGCCTGGGCGCATACCGCTTTGACCAGCAGCCAGCCGGCCAGCGCCGAGGTGCTGGTGGATAACCGCGACCTGATTGCGCCACTGGAGCTGTGCTATCAGTCGCTGCACGAATGCGGCATGGGCGTTATCGCCGAAGGGCCGTTGCTCGATTGCCTGCGCCGCGCCGTCACTTTCGGCCTTTTCCTGGGCCGCCTGGACGTGCGCCAGGACGCTGCCCGCCACCGTGACGCGCTGACCGAAATCACCGACTACCTGGGCCTGGGCCGCTATGCCGACTGGGATGAAGATCGCCGCATCGAATTCCTTCAGGCCGAGCTGAAAAACCGCCGCCCGCTGTTGCCCGCGCACTTCAGGCCGCAGGCAGACACCGCCGAGGTGCTGGCCACCTGCCGGGAAGTCGCCGCCGCGCCCGCTGCCTCGCTGGGCTCCTATGTCATTTCCATGGCCGGTGCCGCTTCGGATGTGCTGGCGGTGCAACTGTTGCTCAAGGAAGCCGGCCTGACCCGCCCCATGCGTGTGGTACCGCTGTTCGAGACCCTGGCTGACCTGGACAACGCCGGGCCGGTGATGCAGCGCCTGCTCGGCCTGCCGGGTTACCGGGCCGGGCTGCGCGGCCCGCAGGAAGTGATGATCGGCTACTCCGACTCGGCCAAGGATGCTGGCACCACGGCGGCGGCCTGGGCGCAGTACCGGGCCCAGGAAAACCTGGTGCGCATCTGCGCCGAACACCAGGTCGAACTGCTGCTGTTCCACGGCCGGGGCGGTACGGTAGGGCGCGGCGGTGGCCCGGCCCACGCAGCGATCCTGTCGCAGCCACCGGGTTCGGTGGCGGGACGGTTCCGCACCACCGAGCAGGGCGAAATGATCCGCTTCAAGTTCGGTTTGCCGGGCATCGCCGAGCAAAACCTGAACCTGTACCTGGCCGCTGTGCTCGAAGCCACGCTGTTGCCACCGCCGCCCCCGCAACCGGCCTGGCGCGAGGTGATGGACCAGTTGGCTGCTGACGGCGTCAAGGCGTACCGCAGCGTGGTGCGCGACAACCCCGATTTCGTCGAGTACTTCCGCCAGTCGACGCCAGAACAGGAACTGGGGCGCCTGCCGCTGGGCAGCCGCCCGGCCAAGCGCCGGGCAGGCGGGATCGAAAGCCTGCGGGCCATCCCATGGATCTTCGGCTGGACCCAGACCCGGCTGATGCTGCCGGCCTGGCTGGGCTGGGAAACCGCGCTGAGCAATGCCTTGGCCTGTGGCCAAGGTGAGTTGCTGGCACAGATGCGCGAGCAGTGGCCGTTTTTCCGTACCCGCATCGACATGCTGGAAATGGTGCTGGCCAAGGCCGATGCGCAAATAGCCGAGGCCTACGACGAACGTCTGGTGCAACCGGACTTGCTTCCTTTAGGTGCACACCTGCGCGACCTATTGTCGCAGTCTTGCCAGGTGGTACTGGGGCTGACCGGGCAGCAGGTGCTACTGGCGCACAGCCCCGAGACGCTGGAATTCATCAGCCTGCGCAACACCTACCTGGACCCGCTGCACCGCCTGCAGGCCGAGTTGCTGGCCCGCTCGCGCAGCCGCGAAGCCGCTCTGGACAGCCCGTTGGAGCAGGCCTTGCTGGTGACCGTGGCGGGTATTGCCGCCGGGCTGCGCAATACCGGCTGAAGGTGTGCCCAAGCCAGCAGGGGTGAGTGGCGTGCAGGCCATGCACGGGTAAGGGGAGGGTGGTTGCGCCGGGCGCAACCACCTGCCCGGTCGGCCACAAGTGGCGCATTCCTGCAACTTTGGGACGCTTGTATGGCTGCCGGGCGCTGTGTATCTTGAGCAGCCTTCTGACCGTTTTATGGTCATACCCGATTTTCCGGACTTGGCCCTGGTTGCCGAATCCATTGAATTTCATAAAAAAATTTGAGGAGCACAAGATGCGCGTAATTCTGCTGGGAGCTCCCGGGGCCGGTAAAGGTACTCAGGCAAAGTTCATCACCGAAAAGTTCGGTATTCCACAGATCTCCACCGGCGACATGCTGCGTGCCGCCGTCAAGGCCGGCACCCCGCTGGGCCTGGAACTGAAGAAAGTCATGGATGCCGGCCAGCTGGTCTCCGACGAGCTGATCATCAGCCTGGTCAAGGAGCGCATCGCCCAGCCTGATTGCGCCAACGGCTGCCTGTTCGACGGCTTCCCACGCACCATCCCGCAGGCCGAAGCCATGGTCTCTGCCGGTGTCGACATCGACGCCGTGGTCGAAATCGCCGTGGACGACGAAGAAATCGTCGGCCGCATGGCTGGCCGCCGCGTACACCTGGCCTCGGGCCGTACCTACCACATTCAGTACAACCCGCCGAAAGTGGAAGGCAAGGACGACGTCACTGGTGAAGACCTGATCCAGCGCGACGACGACAAGGAAGAAACCGTTCGTCATCGCCTGTCGGTCTACCACACCCAGACCAAGCCGCTGGTGGAGTTCTACCAGAAGCTGTCGGCCGCCAATGCCGGCAAGCCGAAGTACAGCCACATTGAAGGTGTCGGTTCGGTCGACGCCATCACTGCCAAGGTCCTGGCAGCCCTGAGCTGATCAGCACCTGACGCCCCCCGACAACGGCCCGCTAGCGGGCCGTTGTCGTTTCCGGCCTGCGATCCACGGCCTGGCGCTTCTACAGGGCCCGCGCCAGGCCACCTGCAAAGGCCGCACAGCGCCCCTTCGGGACACAACGCCGCTGCTGCTCTATACTGCCGCTCTTTTCATTCGCACCTGGATACCCGTTCGATGACCACCCTGCTGGCCCTGGATACCGCCACCGAAGCCTGTTCCGTCGCGCTGCTGCATGACGGCAAGGTAACCAGCCATTACGAGGTGATCCCGCGTCAGCACGCGCAGAAGCTGCTGCCGATGATCAAGCAGTTGCTGGCCGAATCCGGCGTTGCGCTGAATGCACTGGATGCCATCGCCTTTGGCCGTGGCCCGGGCGCCTTCACCGGCGTGCGCATTGCCATTGGTGTGGTCCAGGGCCTGGCCTTCGCGCTGGAGCGCCCGGTGCTGCCGGTGTCCAACCTGGCCGCGCTGGCCCAGGGTGCCTTGCGCGAGCAGGGCGTGCAGCAGGTGGCGGCTGCCATCGATGCGCGTATGGATGAAGTGTACTGGGGCTGCTACCAGGCCACGGCCGGCGAAATGCGCCTGGTCGGCCGCGAGGCGGTGTTGCCGCCCGAACAGGTAGCGCTGCCGGCGGGCAGCAGTGGCGAGTGGTTCGGTGCCGGTACCGGATGGGGCTATGCCGAGCGCCTGGCGGTACAGGTGGCGGCCATCAACCCTGGCGCCTTGCCCACTGCGCTGGACATTCTCAGCCTGGCTACCTTCGCCTGGGCTCGTGATGAGGCAATCGTTGCCGAGCAGGCGCAACCGGTATATCTGCGCGATAATGTAGCTACGCCCAAGAAGCACTGAGTGCTGTTCGTCGGTTATCGCCGATCACTCTAAAACCTTTTGCGCGATCTGTGGTCCAGTTATCAGTCAAGCATTAGCGACGGAACCCTGATGCTGCTAAATTGCCATCATTGGTCCTGAGTGCTCATGCCATGCGTATCGACGGTTTCTCTTCGCAGTCCTACCCGGTCAAGCGCACCCCGCGCAAGGCACCGGCGCGTGACGAGGCCATTGATGATGCCGAGCTGATTGAAGACAGCCAGGGCGCCCCCGTGGAGGCCACCGCCCGCCGCCGCAGCGGTGGCCTGCCAGCCCGCCAGCAGGACATGGTCTTCCCCCGCGCCCGTGACCGGCGCACCGCCACTGCCTTGGCCAGCTACCTGAGCACCGCCGGTTTCACCGACTGGGACATGGAAGTACTGGGGCTCGACCTGTACATTTAGTGGATGAGTCCACCACCACTGCCTTATTTTCTCGGTTGCCCGTCCTGGAGCGAAAACGCCTGGCGCGACTACCTCTATCCCGCCGACGCCACCAGTAACGAAATGCTTGGCCTCTACAGCCAGGTGTTCAACGCCGTCGAGGGCAATACCACCTTCTATGCACGCCCCGCTCCCGGCACCATTGCCCGCTGGGCGCAGGTGATGCCCGGGCACTTCCGTTTCACCGCCAAGTTTCCCCGGGACATCAGCCACGAGGGTGACCTGCGTGATCAACTGGAGCCTGCCTTCGACTTCACGCGGCTGATGGCCCCGCTGGGCAAGCGCGTTTCGCCGTACTGGCTGCAGTTGCCGGCCAAGTTCGGCCCGGCGCGCCTGGGCGAGCTTTGCCACTTCCTCGACGAGATCGGCCTGCCGGTGGCCGTGGAAGTGCGTAACCAGGCCTTCTTCGCCAAGGGTGAAGAAGAACGCCTGCTCAACCGCCTGCTGCACGAACGCGGCGTGGAGCGCATCTGCCTGGACCCGCGGGCGTTGTTCAGCTGCACCTCGCGCGACCCTGCCGTGCTGCATGCGCAGTCGAAGAAGCCCAAGGTACCACCACGCCCTGCGGCCTTCAGCCAGCACCCACAGGTGCGCTTCATCGGCCATCCGGAGCTGGAGGCCAATCACACCTTCCTCAGCCCTTGGGTAGAAAAAATCGCCGATTGGATCGAGGAAGGCCGCAACCCCTATATCTTCCTGCACACTTCGGACAATCGCCTGGCTGCGGCGTTGGCCCGGCATTTCCATCAACGCCTGATGGCACGCCTGCCAGGTCTTGCACCTTTGCCGGAATTGCCGCGCGCGCCCGAGGTCGAACAACTGGGCTTACTCTGACCTTTCCCTGACTGCCGGAGGTTGAACCATGGATGTGCAAACCCTGCGAGCCGAAGCCTTCAAGGCTTTACACGAGCGCGAAGGCGCGTTCGTCATCCCCAACCCGTGGGATGCCGGCTCCGCCAAGCTGCTTGCCAGCCTGGGTTTCGAGGCGCTGGCCACCACCAGTGCCGGCCTGGCGTTCAGCCTGGGCCGGCCAGACGCCGAAGGCGCCTTGAGCCTGGACGATACCCTGGACAATGCCGGCGAGATCGTCGATGCCACTGCGTTGCCAGTGGCCGCGGACCTTGAGAACGGTTTCGGCGACATGCCTGAAGATTGTGCCCAGACCATCTTGCGTGCGGCAGAAATCGGCCTGGTAGGTGGTTCCATCGAAGATGCCAGTGGCCGCAGTGATGCGCCCATCTATGACCTCGGGCTGGCCGTGGAGCGCGTGCGCGCCGCCGTGCAGGCTGCGCGTAGCCTGCCGTTCCCGTTCACGTTGTGCGCCCGGGCAGAAAACCTGCTGCATGGCCGCATGGACCTCGACGACACCATCCTGCGCCTGCAAGCCTATGCCGAGGCCGGCGCCGATGTGCTCTATGCCCCCGGGCTGCGCACCGTCGAGGAAGTACGTGCGGTGGTGCAGGCCGTCGCACCGCGGCCGGTGAACGTACTGATGGGCATGGCGGGTGTGTCGCTGAGCGTGAACCAGTTGCAGGACCTGGGCGTGCGCCGCATCAGCGTCGGCTCGTCGCTGGCCCGTGCTGCGCTGGGGGCCTTCCACCGTGCTGCGTTGGAGATTCGCAACGAGGGTACGTTCGGCTACGGTGAGCAGGCACTGCCGTTTGCCCTGCTCAACGACCTGTTCCGCCGCTGATGCGGGCAATGCTGGCGCTGCTGGCCGGCCTGTTGGTGCTGGCCGGCCTGGCCTGGCACTTCGACTGGCGCCTGCCTGCCGTGTGGAACCCCTGGGCGCCGCTGGACGTGCGCCAGCCGCCCAACCTGCTGACGCCGTACAAGCTTTCACGCCTGCGCGATGACCCGGCCTTGTGCCGGCAGGCACTGGAAACCAGCCAGCTGCGTTACCGGGCGCAAGCCGACAGCCCCGCTGCGGCCAACTGCCCGTTGCAGAACGTGTGGCGCATCGAGGGTGGGCAGGCGCGGCTCAGCAGCAGCTTCCTGGCCAGTTGCCCGCTGGCGGTGGCCTACGCGCTGTTCGAGAACCATGGCTTGCAGCCGGTGGCGCAGCGGGTGCTGGGCCAGCCGGTGACGCAGGTCGATCACCTGGGCAGCTTTGCCTGCCGCAATGTCTACCACCGCAAGCAGGGCCGCTTGAGTCAGCACGCTACCGCCAATGCGCTGGACATCAGCGGTTTTCGCCTGCAGGACGGTCAGCGCATCGTGCTGGCGCGTGACTGGCAGGTGGGTGGGCAGAAGGCAGAGTTCTTGCGGCAGGTGCAGCAGGCGGCTTGCGAGAGCTTCAGCACGGTACTGGGGCCGGATTACAACGCCGCGCACCATAATCACTTCCACCTGGACATGGGGCGCTGGCAGATCTGCCGTTAGCTTCAGGCGTGAACGCGCACGTTGTTCAGCACCACCGGGCGCGCCCAGTGGATGTCGAACTCCAGGTCGTTTTGCTGTTTGGCCAGGGTGGCCTCGTCGAACGGTTCGGGTGCCGGGTCCAGCAGGTTGGTCTCGAACTCGGCAATGGGCAGGAACAACGACCGCGGGGCAGGGCCCGGGCCGGGCTCGGCAATCGGATGGCCCTGGCTCATCACCACCGGGCGCATCCAGCTGTTGCTGGTGTCGAGCTGGCGCTGCTGTTCAATCAGTTCCATGGCACTGAACGGCTCAGGCGCAGGCGGCAGCAGGCTGGCTTCGAGCTCTGCCTTGGGCAAGAACAGCGGCTCGGGCGGTGTTACCTCGGTGTCCAGCACCGGGCAGGCGCGTTGGGCGTCGATCAGGGCCAGCGCACGGGCGCCGCCGATGGGTTCGCCGCTGTCGTGGTCGTACTGCACGAAGGACTGGCTGACGCTGTCTACGGGCTCTTCCTGCTGCTCGGCCATGGCCCGGGCAAAGAAATCCTGCCACAGGTGGCTGACGCCCCCGAGTGCCTGGGTGTTGTGCTGACTGTAGTTGCCGACAGGCGACAAATAGGTCAAGCCGATAGGAAGAGTATCTGACATGGCAGTCGCGCGCGTTGTGCTCTGGCAGAATAGCGGGATATTGCCTGTATCGGCCGTGGCTGCTGATTCATTAAGGCTTGGTTTGATTTTTTAGGTGTGGACGATGGAAGAGCAAGGCACGGGTATCAGGGTCGAGGCGATGTCGGCTGAGTATGCGGAGCAGGCCAAGGTGTGGGCTGAACGCCTAAGCCTGCCGCTACAGGACGAGAGCGCCGGCTTCGCCGTGCAGGTGGGCGCCGAGGGTTTGCAGATCCAGCAGCTTGGGCCGCAGGCACCAGGGCCGGTGCGGGTGGACTTTGTCGAAGGCCAGGCCGCGCACCGGCGCCAGTTTGGTGGTGGCAACGGGCAGATGATTGCCAAGGCCGTGGGCATTGCCCAAGGCGTGCGGCCACAAGTGCTGGATGCCACGGCAGGCCTTGGCAAAGATGCGTTCGTGCTGGCCAGCCTGGGCTGCCAGATGACCCTGATCGAGCGCCAGCCGCTGATTGCCGCGCTGCTGGAGGATGGCCTTGCGCGGGCGCGGTCGGATGACGAGGTGGGCCCGATTGTCGGGCGCATGCGCCTGCTGACCGGCAACGCCATCGAGCGCATGCGCGCCTGGGAAGGCGAAGCGCCGCAGGTGATCTACCTCGACCCAATGTTCCCGCACCGCGACAAGAGCGCCCTGGTGAAAAAGGAAATGCGCGTGTTCCGGCCCTTGGTGGGGGACGACCTGGATGCCCCAGCGCTACTCGAAGCTGCCCTGGCGCTGGCTAGCCACCGGGTGGTGGTGAAGCGCCCGCGCAAGGCGCCGATCATCGATGGGCCTAAGCCCAGCCATAGCCTGGAGGGCAAGTCGAGCCGGTATGACATATATCCGAAGAAGGCGTTGAAGGCCTAATCCTCACGCAGGCGTCTCAGACGTTCTAGCAGCTCTTCGTGTACCATATCTTCCGGAATGGAAGGGTGAATGGTTGTAGGGCTGCTAAGTATTTCTTCAGCGAGTGTACTGGTAGGACCGGCATGCACTGGACTGTGTGCATGCGTTTCTTGCGTTTGTCGGGTAGTGTCAAAATTAAAACGCCCGTTTTTGTCCGCGGACAAAAAGCTCAGTATTGCTTGTTGGTTATTAAGAATGTTTATTTTTTCCAGTGCATGCTCTGTTGTATGGACAAATCCATTAGTAAGTCCGCGGTCTAGCTCACTCTGAGCTCGGAGTAGGCGTTTACTAATAGACTTTGACAGCGCTTTGTATTCATTTTTAGATAGGTTAGGACTCGATTCATCCAGGCGTGGAGCCAGTTTTTTGTACGAATAGCCCTGATTAAACTGTTTGAACAGCCCTCTGAAAAATCTGCCGGTAGGGTCCACCCTGTTGATGGGGTCGTTGCCGCAGTAAGCATACGTGTTAAGGCCACCTCTAGCGAATGGCGAGAAACTGTCCGCACTGTGAAAGCGCATCAGCGCTGGATTGAACAGGCGGTGACCATTACCCAGCAAGTAGCCTATGGCAGAGGGTAGCCAAGTTTGCCCGGTAAAGCGGGACAGTATCTGGTGAGCGGCCGGTAAACTATCATCGCCATAAGGGCTGTAGGCAATGGCCGTTTGGCTTCCTGCATGGGCGGTAACGGTTGACGCTTGGGCATCGGTGGCCAAAAGCTGTGCTTGCGTGGTTTGGCTGTTTGTTTCGCACAGGTTCTGGTTATTCGCGCTGACAACTGAACAATGAGCACTGCCTGAATGCACTGTCGAGAGTTTGTTGCCCTTATAAAAGAGTTGAAGTGTTTGAGTGGACATGGTGGTGCGCTCATGTGGGGCTTCATGAGAGTATGTCTAGAGTGTGCCTGGTTGGATACTGGCAAAAATGTCAGGTAGTACGCCGGTTGGGGGCACAGGCACAGGCATACGCGCTCCTACAGACCGCGTATGCCAGAAGATGCTTTCAGGGTCGGTACGCTCGCAAGAACACCCCCACCACCTCGCGCACATGCGCCTCGGCCTCTTCGCCCTGCAGCGGCCCCGCGCACCCCAGCAGCAAGCGATAATCCGGTGCCCCCTTGACCAGGCAGAAGAAATGCTCCGCCGCACGCAGCGGGTTGTCGATGCGCAACAGCCCGCGCTCATCCGCCCCGCGCAGCAGCGCTTCCATCCCTGCCAGCACGCGCTTGGGGCCGGCTTCGTAGAAGTATTCGCCAAAGCTTGGGTCCAGGCTCCCCTGGGCCATGATCAGGCGGCTCAGCTTGACCGCTTCGTCGCTGCTGATCAGTGCCTGGAAGCCACGGGCAATGGTCAACAATACCTCCTCCACCGGTGCCCCCTCGGGATACTCGAACAGCAGGTCAGGTAGCTGGATCTGGCAGGTGGCCATGACCGCTGAACAGAACAGGGTCTGCTTGTCGGTGAAGTGGCTGTACACGGTAAGTTTTGAAACACCTGCCGCCGCAGCGACCGCATCCATGCTGGTGTTGGCGTAACCAAGGCTGAGGAACAGGGCCTTGGCCGCTTCGAGAATCGCCTCGCGCTTGACCAGGTCCTTTGGCCGGCCTGGGCCGATGGGTGCGTCGTTGGGCATTGTGGTCTGCATCTGGTTTAAGGATCACCATCTTAACGGGTCGGGCGCGATCCGGCTAAAACCAGGTCACATTGCCTGCTGTCTGCCAGCGGACAGTTGTCCGCCAGTGATGTCGTCGCTCAGGCGTCAGCGAGGTGTCGACACCACCCCCGACAAACCGAACACCACAGGTATAGCGCTGTCCTCGACACCGACGCAAATCACTGTGGGAGCGGCGGTGCGGCGGTCCGATTCACCCGCGAAGAATACGACGCGGTGCATGGCACCGGCTTCGCCGGTGTTCGCGGGTGACCCCGCTCCCACAATGTACGCGCTGCGCTTGCGATCACTGTTTCATGACCACCCGCGCAGTACTGGCCTCAAGACTGCTTGGCACCCCACCAATCTGCCACACGTACGGCGGATACGCCGTGCGGGCGGCGCCCGATCTCTCAGGCGCCAAAAAGACTTCAGCCGTACCCCTGGAAAAACCACCGCAAACCCTTCCCGGCATCGCTTACCTGACTTAATATACTCGCCAGTACAAATATTCGAAGTGCCCTCCGCGAAAGGATTCATCATGTTGCGCCATGCCTTGTCCATCGCCTTGCCCGCCGTTGCCGCGTTGCTACTGACGGCATGCGGTCAGGAAGCCACCCCGCCTGCCGCGCCGCGCCCGGCGCTGGTGGTGCAGCCGCAGCCGGCCGAAGCGGCTGCCGATAGTTACCCCGGCGAAGTACGTGCGCGCTTCGAGCCGGACCTGGCGTTCCGCATTGGCGGCAAGGTCACCAAGCGCCTGGTGGAGGAGGGGCAGCGGGTCAAGGCCGACCAGCCGCTGGCCGAGCTGGACCCGCAGGACGTGCGCCTGCAACTGGAAGCCAACCGCGCCCAGATGGCGGCTGCCGAGGCCAACCTGGCGCTGGTGCGCGCTGAGCGTGACCGCTACCAGAAGCTGCTGGACCGGCAGATGGTCAGCCATTCCCAGTTCGACAATGCCGAGAATTTGTACCGCGCCGGCCTTGCCCGGCTGAAACAGGCCAAGGCCGAGTTCGACGTGGCTGGCAACCAGGCCGAGTATGCCGTGCTGCGCGCGCCGCAGGCCGGGGTGGTTGCCAAGCGTCAGGTCGAAGTGGGCCAGGTGGTTGCCGCCGGGCAAACCGTGTTCACCCTGGCCGCCGATGGCGAGCGCGAAGTGGTGATCGGCCTGCCGGAGCAGCAGTTCGCCCGCTTTGCCGTGGGGCAACCGGTCAGTGTGGAGCTGTGGTCACACCCGCAAGCGCGCTTTCAGGGGCGTATCCGCGAGCTGTCACCGGCCGCCGACCCCCGCTCGCGCACCTTTGCTGCGCGCATCGCCTTTACTTCGGCCGCCACGCCGGCGGAGCTGGGCCAGAGTGCCCGGGTGTTCATCGCCCATGATGGGCTGATCCCGTTGGCAGTGCCGCTGTCAGCGGTTACAGCGGAAAACGGCCAGGCCTATGTGTGGCGCGTCAACAAGGACAGCCGCCTGGAGCGGGCGGAGGTGCGTCTGGGGGCTTATGGCAGCGACACTGTGCCAGTGCTCGAAGGCCTCGCCGCCGGTGACTGGGTGGTCGCCGCCGGTGGCCATGTACTGCGTGAGGGCCAGGAAATACGCCCTGTGGACCGCAGCAACCGTGTAGTGAAGCTGACGGCCAAGGAGTAAGTCCCGATGGGTTTCAACCTTTCTGCCTGGGCGCTGCGCAACCGCCAGATCGTCCTGTTCCTGATGATCCTGCTGGCGGCCATTGGCGCCATGTCCTACACCAAGCTCGGCCAGAGCGAGGACCCGCCATTCACCTTCAAGGCCATGGTCATTCGTACCCTGTGGCCGGGCGCCAGCGCCGAGGAAGTGTCGCGCCAGGTCACCGAACGTATCGAGAAGAAGCTGATGGAAACCGGCGAGTACGAGAAGATTGTCTCGTTCTCGCGCCCCGGCGAGTCGCAAGTCACTTTCATGGCCCGCGACTCGCTGCATTCCAAGGACATCCCCGAGCTGTGGTACCAGATCCGCAAGAAGGTCGCGGACATTCGCCACACCCTGCCACCGGAGATCCAGGGCCCGTTCTTCAACGATGAGTTCGGTACCACCTTCGGCAATATCTATGCGCTGACCGGTAAGGGCTTCGACTACGCGGTGCTCAAGGACTACGCCGACCGCATCCAGATCCAGCTGCAGCGGGTCAAGGATGTGGGCAAGGTCGAGCTGGTGGGCCTGCAGGACGAGAAAATCTGGATCGAGCTGTCCAACCTCAAGCTGGCCACCCTCGGCGTACCCCTGGAGGCCGTGCAGCAGGCCCTGCAGGAGCAGAACGCGGTGAGCACCGCCGGCTTCTTCGAGACGCCCAGCGAGCGGCTGCAACTGCGGGTGAGCGGGCGCTTCGACAGCGTGGAGCAGATTCGCCAGTTCCCCATCCGCGTAGGTGACCGCACGTTCCGCATCGGCGATGTGGCCGAAGTGCACCGTGGCTTCAATGACCCACCCGCGCCACGTATGCGCTTCATGGGCGAGGATGCCATTGGCCTGGCCGTGTCGATGAAGGACGGCGGCGACATCCTGGTATTGGGCAAGGCCCTGGAAGGCGAGTTCGAGCGCGTGGCGCGCAACCTGCCGGCCGGCATGGAGCTGCGCAAGGTCTCGGACCAACCTGCGGCGGTCAAGGCCGGTGTGGGCGAATTTGTCCAGGTACTGGTCGAGGCACTGGTCATCGTGCTGCTGGTGAGCTTCTTCTCGCTGGGCCTGCGCACCGGCCTGGTGGTGGCGCTGGCCATCCCCCTGGTACTGGCCATGACCTTCGCCGCCATGCACTATTTCGGCATCGGCCTGCACAAGATTTCCCTCGGCGCGCTGGTGCTGGCGCTGGGCTTGCTGGTGGACGACGCGATCATTGCCGTGGAAATGATGGCGATCAAGATGGAGCAGGGTTACGACCGGCTCAAGGCAGCCAGCTATGCCTGGAGCAGCACTGCCTTCCCGATGCTGACCGGTACCCTGATCACTGCGGCAGGCTTCTTGCCCATCGCCACTGCTGCTTCCAGCACTGGCGAATACACCCGCTCGATTTTCCAGGTGGTGACCATCGCCCTGTTGACCTCGTGGGTGGCGGCGGTGGTGTTCGTGCCCTACCTGGGCGAGCGCCTGCTGCCCGACCTGGCCAAGCTGCACGCTGCGCGTCATGGCAAGGACGGCCACGCGCCAGACCCTTACGCCACGCCCTTCTACCAGCGGGTGCGGCGGGTGGTGGAGTGGTGCGTGCGGCGGCGCAAGACGGTGATCCTGCTGACCATCGCGGCCTTTGTCGGCAGTATCCTGCTGTTCCGCTTCGTGCCCCAGCAGTTCTTCCCGGCCTCCGGGCGCCCGGAGCTGATGGTTGACCTGAAGCTGGCCGAAGGCGCCTCGCTGGCCAATACCGCCGAGCGGGTCAAGCAATTGGAGGCACTGCTCAAGCAGCAGGACGGCATCGATAACTACGTGGCATACGTGGGCACCGGCTCGCCGCGCTTCTACCTGCCGCTGGACCAGCAGCTGCCTGCAGCCAGCTTTGCCCAGTTCGTGGTGCTGGCCAAGTCGATGGAGGATCGCGAGCGCCTGCGCAGCTGGCTGATCCGCACCGTGGACCAGCAATTCCCCGACTTGCGTGCCCGCGTCACGCGCCTGGAAAACGGCCCGCCCGTGGGTTACCCGGTGCAGTTCCGGGTCACCGGTGAGCACATCGAGAAGGCCCGTGCGCTGGCCCGCGAAGTGGCCGACAAGGTGCGCGAGAACCCGCATGTGGTGAACGTGCACCTGGACTGGGAAGAACCCAGCAAGGCTGTGTTCCTCGAAATCGACCAGGACCGCGCCCGCGCCCTGGGCGTGAGCACCGCGCACCTGGCCAGCTTCCTGCAAAGCTCGTTGACTGGTACCACGGTCAGCCAGTACCGCGAGGACAACGAGCTGATCGAGATCCTGTTGCGCGGCACCCAGCAGGAGCGCGGTGACCTGGGTAACCTCGGCAGCCTGGCGTTGCCGACCGACAATGGCCAGAGCGTGGCGCTGTCGCAGGTAGCGACCCTGGAGTACGGCTTCGAGGAAGGCATCATCTGGCACCGCAACCGCCTGCCCACGGTGACAGTGCGCGCCGATATCTACGACAAGGAGCAACCGGCCACGCTGGTGAAACAGATAGAGCCGACCCTGCAGGCGATACGCGCCAAGCTGCCGGACGGCTACCTGCTGGAAGTGGGCGGCACGGTTGAAGACTCCGAGCGTGGGCAGAAGTCGGTGAACGCTGGCATGCCGCTGTTCGTGGTAGTGGTGCTGAGCCTGCTGATGATCCAGCTGCGCAGCTTCTCGCGCACGGTGATGGTGTTCCTCACCGCACCGCTGGGGCTGATTGGCGTGACTCTGTTCCTGCTGGTGTTCCGCCAGCCGTTCGGTTTTGTCGCCATGCTGGGCACCATTGCCCTGGCGGGCATGATCATGCGCAACTCGGTGATCCTGGTGGACCAGATCGAGCAGGACATTGCGGCAGGGATGGAGCGTTGGCAGGCGATCATCGAAGCCACAGTGCGGCGCTTCCGGCCAATCGTGCTGACTGCGCTGGCGGCGGTGCTGGCGATGATCCCGTTGTCGCGTAGCGTGTTCTACGGGCCAATGGCGGTGGCGATCATGGGGGGCTTGATCGTGGCCACGGCGTTGACCCTGTTGTTCCTGCCGGCGTTGTATGCGGCGTGGTTCAGGGTGAAGAAAACCTGACTGACCTCACCGCCCTGTAGGAGCAGCCTTGCGCTGCGAAGAGGCCGGTGCAGCAAATGAAAATTCATCTTGCTGTCCCGGCCTCTTCGCAGCACAAGGCTGCTCCTGCGAGGGTACTGCGGCCGCGTTGCGGATCAGAGGGCGCCGAAGACCTTCTTGGCCAGGCTGGTAGCGGCCTGCGCCGGGTTCTGGCGAATGCTCTGCTCCTGCTTGCCAATCATCTCGAACAGGCCGTCCAGCGCCTTCTCGGTCACGTAGTTCTCGATGCTGGCGCTCTTGGCGTCGACCACACCCAGTGCCACCGCCTGCCCGGCGAAGTTGTTGTACTGCTGGGCCAGGCCGACCTTGTCGGTGGCCTGCTTGACGATAGGCAGGAACTTGGCGCGGATCTGCTCGCGGCTGCTCTTGTTCAGGTACTGCGTGGCCGAGTCGTCACCGCCGCTGAGGATGCCTTTGGCATCGGTCACGCTCATGTTCTTCACGGCATCGACCAGAATCGCCTGGGCCTGCGGCACGGCGGCTTCGGCGGCCTTGTTCATGCTGGCTTCAAGGGCATCGACCTGTGCACCTTTGCCGAACATCTTCATGGCCTTGGCCGCTTTGCCCAGGTTGCCCGGCAATTCGATGCGCACGTCGGGGTTATTGCTGAAACCACCCGGGGTGCTCAACTGCTTGACGGCCAGCTGCGCACCCTGGGTCAGGGTATCTTTCAGGCCGCCAGTGGCGTCTTTCTGGCTCAGGTCGCCCAGCGACAGGGCCAGTGCGCTGGCCGACAGCAGCAGGCCGGCGCACAGGGTGGAAAAACGCAGGGAAGTGCGGATCATGAAGCTTTCCTTGTAAACAGATGAATACGGGTGTCAGCGAACCTGGTCGACCTTGATGCGTACAGTTTTCGGGTCACTGCCGTCGAGCATGACACCATGGTGTTCGGTATTGATGAACAGCAGTTTGCCATCCAGCTCGATGCGCGCACTCACCGCATAGCGGTGGCCGGGTTTGACCTGGGCTGGGTCGTAGCTGAGGTGGAACGGCAGCGGCACGTTGCCTTTGACCGGGCCGGCCTGGCGGGCGAGGGTCACGGCAGGGGCGTCCATCAGCGAAACATCCTGCAGCTCCACGCTCAAGGTAGCCGCAGGCGGCAGGGCGATACGCTGCAGGTAGAAGACTTCGCCGTCCAGGCTGGCCTGGGTGGATGGGCTTTGGCTGGAACAGGCTGCGAGCAGGGATGCGCAACACAGCATAAAGAGCTTTTTCATGGAATCTCCATAGGTCCTTGGAGCTGGCTTGTGGCCAACCCCAGGGACTTTAGCGGATTTTCCCGGTAGATGAACCGTCAGATGGTCGAAGTTTCCAGGCCATCGTCACGGTGCAGGGCCACCTGGCGGATCGACAGGCGCAGCTCGGCCGACAGCACACGCTTGGCCACGCCCTCGGCCAGCTCGGCGAGCTTGTCGTGATAACCCAGCTTGCCGTGCCCGTCTGCATGCACCACGCCTTGCTGGAGCAGGGTCTGGATGAAGTGGCGGAACAGCGTCTTGTCGAAGAACTCCGGGGCATTCAGGCCATGCAGGATCGACAGGCGCTGGGCCATCATCACGCAGAGGTCTTCCAGCGCTTCGGCGCTGAGTGTGTTTTGTCCGCTGTTGAGCAGCAGCGAGGTGGCCATGTAGAAGCGCTGCAGGGTCTGGGTGATGGTGCGGGCGAGCAGGGTCAGCAGCACGAACTGCCGCGAGCTGGGCGCCGGGCGTACGTACACGTCGTTCTCCTGGCGCAGCAGGCCTTGCTCGACCAGCGCGGCCAGCCATTGGTCGATCACCTCGTCCAGTTGCTCTGGCGTCCAGCGCAGGAACAGTTCGGCCTGCAGGTATGGGTACAACGCGTGCACATACTGGCCCAGCAGTTCGCGGCTCATGCGCGAGCTGCTGAGGAAGAAGCTGGCCAGCAGCGCCGGCAGGGCGAAGATGTGCAGCACGTTGTTGCGGTAATAGGTCATCAGTACCGCATTGCCTTCATCCAGGTAGAGGATGCGGCCCAGGGCGTCCTTCTGCTCGGCCACCAGGTTCATGCTACGCACGTGTTCGATCAGTGCCTGGCCGTCGCCGTCGGGCAGGGTGGTGTGCGGCGAGTAGGGCACCTGGCGCAACAAGGCCAGGTAAAGGTCGAGCACGCGGGTCAGGGCGCGTTCGTCAAGGGCCAGGCGGCTGGTGGACAGCAGCGCCAGGGCCACCAGGTTGACCGGGTTGATGGCGGCCGCCTCGTTGAGGTGACGGGCCACGGTTTCGCCCAGGCGGGTAGTGGCGGCGTTGAGCCAGGCCGGGCGGTACTGCGGGCCGTGATCCTGTTCACGCCAGCCGGGCTGTTGCTCATCGAGGAAACCGGCGAGCCGGATCGGTTCACCGAAGTTGACGTAGACCTGGCCAAAGCGCTGCCTGAGCGCGCCAAACACCTTGAAGATGTCGAACACCGACTCCTTCTTTTTGCTGGCACCGCGCAACTCGCCCAGGTAGGTGCGGCCTTCGAGCACGCGCTCGTAGCCGATGTACACCGGCACGAACACGACCGGCGTGCGTGACGAGCGCAGGAAGCTGCGCAGGGTAATGGCCAGCATCCCGGTACGCGGCTGCAGCATGCGCCCGGTACGCGAGCGGCCACCTTCGACGAAGTACTCGACCGGAAAACCCTTGGTGTACAGGGTATGCAGGTACTCGTTGAACACGGCGGTGTACAGCGGGTTACCCTTGAACGTGCGGCGCATGAAGAAGGCGCCGCCACGGCGCAGCAGGTTACCCACCACCGGCATGTTGAGGTTGATGCCTGCGGCCACGTGCGGTGGGGTAAGGCCGTTGCGGAACAGCAGGTACGACAGCAGCAGGTAATCGATGTGGCTGCGGTGGCACGGCACGTAGATCACTTCGTGGCCGGGGGCTATGCCCTGAACCTGTTCGATATGGTTGACCTTGATGCCGTCGTAGATCTTGTTCCAGAACCAGCTGAGCACCACTTCGAGAAAGCGGATGACCGTGTAGGTGTAGTCCGAGGCGATCTCGTTGCCATAACGCAGTGCCTGTGCTTCGGCCTTGGCCAGCGGCAGGTTCTCGCGTTGGGCCTCGTCGGCGATGGCCTGGCGCACCTGCGGGGCATGGATCAGGCCTTTGACCAGGTTGCGCCGGTGCGAGATGTCCGGGCCGATGACGGCGGTCTTGAGGTTGCGAAAATGCACGCGCATCAGGCGCTGGGCCATGCGCACGGTGCGCTCGTGGCCCTTGTTGTGCTGCACCAGTTCGCGCAGGTGGATGGGCGCGGAGAACTGCACCCGGGTCTTGCGCCCCAGGATCAGCACGGTCAGCAGCCGGCGCAAACGCCCGGTCACCGCCCAGCTGTCGGCGAACAGCAGCTTCCATGGGCTGGACTCACTGGCCGGCGTCTGGCCCCAGAACACGCTGACCGGGATGATCTGCGCATCTTCTTCGGCATGCTGGCTGACGGCAGCCACCAGGCGCTCAAGCGTGGGCGGGGCGCCGCTTTTGTCCTGGCGGCCAAGCCAGTCCGGGTCGGGAGTCAGGTAGAAGAACCCGGCCGGCTCCTGCAGCGGGCCGACAGCCACCGGCAGCACCGGGCGCGGCAGCCCCGCCTTGGTGCACTCGTGGTCGAGCACGGCCAGGTCGGTGAGCGCGGGCGAGGGCAGCGCATAGAACACCGGCCGACTGCGGTCGAGGTTGAGGGACATGGAAGACTGGTTGATGGTCTCGGAGCGCACCCACAGGTACAACAGGCGACGCAGGGCGCCGAAGATCAGGCGGCGCAGGGGGGAACGGGTCATGGGGTGAGTGCCCTGGGTGTGATTTTCAGGTGAGTATCCAGCTATTTAGTCTGCCGTATCGGCGTAAGTTCAGCAAAAAACGGCCAACGGCGGGACCGTCATCAATTTTTTTTGTTCTGTGTCATATACTCGGCCTGCCACTTGCAGGATATTTCAGCAAGCGGCGTTGGCACGGGGCCGTGAGCTCATGCCTACAAGGCGATCTTCACAATAAAAATCCGGAGTAGTTCAGATGTCGTCTCGTGAGACTGGGAATGTAAAGTGGTTCAACGATGCCAAAGGCTTTGGCTTCATTCAGCGCGAAGGTGGTGCGGATGTGTTCGTCCATTATCGGGCGATCCGCGGTGAGGGGCATCGTTCCCTGGTCGAGGGGCAGCGGGTTGAGTACTCCTGCGTGCAGGGCCAGAAAGGCCTGCAAGCCGAGGACGTAGTAGGGCTCTGAGCCTCAAGCTGTAAGCCTCAAGCTGCAAGTGACCGTGTACTTGCAGCCTGATGCGATCCGTCTTGGCGCTTGCAGATCAAAGCTTGCAGCTCAAGAAGTGCGCCAGGTGATTTCCTCTTCACCGTCGGCGCTGATGCGGACCCAGCGGTCGGCATCTTCTTCCCCGTCTTCCTCGACCCAGCCACCCGGCGCGCAGCGCACTTCCACACCCAGTGCGGCGAATGCAGCGCGGGCGCAGGCGATATCATCGGCCCATGGCGTCTGATCGCTTTCCAGGTACAGGCTGTTCCATTTCCCTACAGCCTTGGGTAGCCAGGTGACTGGAATGTTACCGGCCTTGCATTTGAACGTCTGGCCTTTCTGCTGCCATTCGCTGCACGGGCCAATCGCCTGGGCGAGCCACTCGGCAATCTGCTTGTGGTCGACGTCGGCGTCCTTCAGGTAGATCTCGATATCGGGTTGGCGCATAAGGGCTCCGGGTTTGCTCAGTCTTGGCGCACGAAATAGTCATAACGCATTGAAACCGTGACCTCGAACGGCTCGGGCTGGTCGATCACCCTGGCGCGTTTTTCGGCGCTGGCGCGCCACCCGTGCGGGGTCATCGCCAGCAGGTCGGCGCGTGCCTTGGGCACGGCCAGGCTCAGGCGGAACTCGAGCGTTTCGCTGTGGGCGTGGGCCATGCCTTCGGGGACGAGGGCCAGGTGCTTGTCGTCGGCGTAAGGGCGTACTTCATCGTACAGCACCTCGCGCAACTCCATCAGGTGGCCGCTGGTCGGGCCCACCCGCATCAGGCCACCGCCGGGGCTGAGCAGGCGCTTGGCCTCGGTCCAGTCCAGCGGGCTGAACACGCTGGCGATGAACTGGCAGCTGGCGTCGGCCAGCGGCACGCGGGCCATGCTGGCGACCATCCAGGTAACCTGGGGCGCGCGGCGGCAGGCACGTTTGACCGCCTCGCGGGAGATGTCCAGGGCGTAACCGTCGGCAGCCGGCAGGGCCTGGGCGAGCAGTGCGGTGTAGTAACCCTCGCCGCAGCCGATGTCCAGCCAGGCGCCGGGCTGGCGCTCGGCGGCCAGCTCGGCCAGGCGGCGGGCCACCGGGGCGTAGTGGCCAGCGTCGAGGAAGTCGCGGCGGGCCTCGACCATGGCCTGGTTGTCACCTGGGTCGCGGCTGTTCTTGTGCTGCACCGGCAGCAGGTTCAGGTAACCCTGGCGGGCGCGGTCGAAGCGGTGGCCGGCCGGGCACACCACACTGTTGTCGAGCCGGCTCAGCGGCGCCTGGCAAAGGGGGCAGGCGAGCATCAGGCGAGCAACCGAACCAGAGTCTGGTAGTAGATTTCGGTCAGCAGGTCGAGGTCGCTGGCCAGGATCCGCTCGTCCACCTGGTGAATGGTGGCGTTGACCGGGCCAAGCTCCACCACCTGGGTGCCCATGGTGGCGATGAAACGGCCATCGGAAGTGCCGCCGCTGGTGGATGGCTGGGTATCGCGGCCGGTGACGCCCTTGATGCTGTGTGCCACGGCGTCGAGCAGTTCACCAGGCTCGGTGAGGAACGGCAGGCCAGACAGCGCCCAGTCGATCGACCAGTCCAGTTCATGCTTGTCGAGAATCGCCGACACTCGCGCCTGCAGGCCTTCGACAGTCGACTCGGTGGAGAAGCGGAAGTTGAACAGCGCGGTCAGCTCGCCCGGTACCACGTTGGTGGCGCCGGTGCCGGAATTGAGGTTGGAGATCTGGAAGCTGGTTGGCGGGAAGAACGCATTGCCTTCGTCCCAGTGCTCGGCTGCCAGTTCCGCCAAGGCCGGGGCGGCCAGGTGGATAGGGTTACGTGCCAGGTGCGGGTAGGCCACGTGGCCCTGCTTGCCGCGCACGGTCAGCTTGGCACCCAGCGAGCCACGGCGGCCGTTCTTGACCACGTCACCCAGGAGGGTGGTGCTGGAGGGTTCGCCGACGATGCACCAGTCCAGGCGTTCGTTGCGTGCTTTCAGGCGCTCGACCACTGCCTTGGTGCCGTGGTGCGCAGGGCCTTCCTCGTCGCTGGTGATCAGGAAGGCGACCTTGCCGCGGTGGTTCGGGTAGTCGTGCACGAAGCGCTCGCTGGCGATCACCATGGAGGCCAGGCTGCCTTTCATGTCGGCGGCGCCGCGGCCGCAGAGCATGCCGTCAGCGTCGATCAGCGCTTCGAACGGTTCGTGCTGCCATTGCTGCACCGGGCCGGTGGGCACCACGTCGGTGTGGCCGGCAAAGCACAGCACCGGGCCGTCCTGGCTGCCGTGGGTGGCCCAGAAGTTGTCTACGTCTTCAATGCGCATCGGCTCGAGCTCGAAGCCCACGGCGCCCAGGCGTTTCATCATCTGCGCCTGGCAGTCGGCGTCGACAGGGGTGACCGAGGGGCGACGGATCAGGTCGCAGGCCAGTTGAAGGGTAGGCGAGAGCTCGGCAGGGGCCGTCATGGGGGACTCCGGGGCAAGGCAAGGCGGGGAAATCTGAGGGGCGTTATCTTATATCAAACCGAAGGGCCAATGGGGCCGCTTTGCGGCCCTATCGCGACGCAAGGCCGCTCCCACAAGCGATCGCGGGTTATCTGGCTGCCGCGGTCCCCTGTAGGAGCGGCCTTGTGCCGCGAAAGGGCTGCAAAGCAGCCCCGGCAATCTCAAGCCTGTTGCGGCTCGGCAGCCTTCTCCACTGGCTTGGGCAGCGAAGACAGCAACGCCATCACCAGCGCCGCCACGTAAGGCAACGACTGCACCAGCAGCATCGCCACCCAGAAGCGCATGTCCGAACTCGGCAGCCCCTGCACCAGGTAGATACCCAGCGCCGCACCCCACAGCAGCAACATGATGAACAGCTCTTCCCGCGCTTCGGAAAGTGCCACCAGCAGCCCATGGCTGTCGGCATTCTTTGGCGTGCGGAAGAACGGCATGCTGCTAGTGAAGAAACCGTACAGCACCGCCTTGGCAATGGTATGAGACAGCGCCAGCCCGGCCAGTGCTGCGGCAAAGGCGTCCTTGAGGTTGACCCCCACTGCGCGGCGGTAAAGGAAGATGATCTTGCCGACCTTGAAGAAGAACAATGCCAGCGGCGGGATGGCGAAGATCATCAGCGGCGGGTCGACCCGGTGCGGCACGATGATCATCGCCGCCGACCACAGCAGCGCGCCTATGGTGAAGAAGATGTTCATGCCGTCGGCGACCCACGGCAGCCAGCCGGCCAGGAAGTGGTAGCGCTGGCCACGGGTCAGCTCGCTGCCCTTGCCGCGCAGCAGGGCACTGGCGTGGTGCTTGATGATCTGGATGGCGCCGTAGGCCCAGCGGAAGCGCTGCTTCTTGAAGTCGATGAAGGTGTCGGGCATCAGGCCCTTGCCGTAGCTGTTGTGGGCGTAGGCGGCCGACAGGCCCTTCTCGAACACGCGCAGGCCCAGCTCGGCGTCCTCGCAGATGCACCATTCGGCCCAGCCCAGCTCTTCCAGTACCGTGCGCCGGGTCATGGTCATGGTGCCGTGCTGAATGATGGCGTCACGGTCGTTGCGGGTGACCATGCCGATGTGGAAGAAGCCCTTGTACTCGCTGTAGCACAGCTTCTTGAAGGCGCTTTCGTGCTGGTCGCGATAGTCCTGCGGCGACTGCACCACGGCAATTTTCGGGTCGGCGAAATGCGGCACCATGTGCTTGAGCCAGTTGCGGTCGACGCAGTAGTCCGAGTCGATCACTGCGATCACTTCGGCGTCCTTGGCCGTATGCGGGAGCAGGTAGTTCAGCGCGCCGCCCTTGAAGCCGGCCAGTGGCGCGACGTGGAAGAACTTGAAGCGCTCGCCGAGCTTCTCGCAGTGAGCCTTCAGCGGCTCCCATACGGCCGGGTCCTTGGTGTTGTTGTCGATCACCAGCACTTCGTAGTCGGGGTAGTCCAGCGCGGCCAGGGCGTCGAGGGTCTGCTTTACCATCTCGGGTGGCTCGTTGTAGCACGGCACATGCACCGACACCTTGGGCCGGTAGGCGCTGTCGGCCTGCACCGGCAGGAACTCGCGTCGGCGCTTGTGTATCCATACTGCCTCGGCCAGTTCATGGGCCTCGGTCAGCAGCACGATGAACACGCCCAGCGCGCCAAGGGCAAGCAGCACGCCCACGGTGAGGCTGAACCAGGTGCTGTATTGCTGGCTGTAGTCATAGGCAATCCACACCAGCACCGACCCGCACAGGAAGGTGATGAAGGTGAGGAATGTGCGGCCGCGCTGGCGCAGCGCCGAGCCGTCGATGAACAGCACCATCAGCGCAATCATCGCCAGCACCACCGAGGCTACCGCCAGGGCACGCCACTGCGGGATCGCCACCACGGGGCCGTCGAAGTTGAATTTTTGCTGGCGCTCGGCGTTGTACACGCCCCAGTAGGCGCCCACCGAGCCTTCGTCGCTGGCCTTCCACGGCTGGTCATAGGCTTCGATGACGAAGTAGTTGTAGCCACGGCGGTTGAGGGTGTTGACCAAGGTGCGCAGGTAGATGGCCTGGTCGGCCTGGCTGGCATCGGCACCCCCGCGCATGCGACCGTTGCTCGGCCAGCCGACCTCCGACAGCAGCAGCGGTTTGCGCGGGAACTGGTGCTTCAGCTCACGGGCGCGGTCGAGCACGAACTCGACCGAATCCTTCATCGGCACGAATTCCCAGTAGGGCAGGATGTGCGCGGCAATCAGGTCGACGTGCTTGGCGATCTCCGGGTTTTCCTTCCAGATGTGCCATTGCTCACTGGTGGTCACCGGTACCTTGACGGCTGCGCGTACCCGGTCCAGGTATTTGATCAGGTTTTCCGGGGTGACTTCTTCACGGAACAGCGCCTCGTTGCCGACCACTACCCGCACCACGCTGCGCGAGGTGTTGGCCAGCTGGATGGCCGTGGCGATTTCGCGTTCGTTGCGCTCCAGGTCCGGGCTGATCCATATCCCCAGGGTCACGCGCAGGCCGAATTCCTCGGCCAGACGCGGGATGTCGGCCTGGGTGCCCTCCACCGTATAGATACGGATGCTGTCGGTCAGTTTGCTCAACTGCTCCAGGTCCTGGCGCATCTCGTCGTCAGTGGGGTACTGGCCCTTCTGCGGGCTTTCACCCAGGCGGAACGGCGAATACGAAAAGCCAGAGATCTGTTCTGGCCAGGCGGGGGCGGAGACCGGGCGGTTGATCAGTGCCCAGAACCCGGTGAACAGCGCGGCGATGGCCAGCACCACAACCAGGTTCAGGCCGAATTTACGTGAAGACATTGTCGTCCATTTGTGTCGAAGTGATAGGACATTAAAGCAGGGTTGGTAGTGTCTTTCCTAACGATGCAGGCCATGGGCCCGCTGGCATATAATGCGCGCCGGTTTTTTGGGGTATGAACATGAGCACAGAAGATCCACGCTTCGCCGGCGTTGCCCGGCTGTATGGCGACCAGGGGCTGCAACGCCTGGGCCAGGCCCATGTGGGCGTGGTCGGTATTGGCGGGGTTGGCTCGTGGGTGGCCGAAGCGCTTGCCCGCAGCGGCGTGGGTGAAATTTCCCTGTTTGATCTGGACGACGTCTGCGTCAGCAACACCAACCGCCAGGCCCATGCCCTGGAAGGGCAGGTGGGGCGGCCCAAGGTGGAGGTCATGGCTGAGCGCCTGCGGGCGATCAACCCGGCATGCACGGTGCATGCGGTGGCCGACTTCGTCACCCGTGAAACCATGGCCGAGCACATCCACGAGCAACTTGACTGTGTAATTGACTGCATCGACAGCGTCATGGCCAAGGCTGCGTTGATTGCCTGGTGCCGGCGGCGCAAGATCGCCATCGTGACCACAGGTGGCGCTGGTGGTCAGATCGACCCGACACAGATCCAGATCGCCGACCTGAACAAGACCTTCAACGACCCGCTGGCCTCGCGGGTGCGCTCCACCCTGCGCCGCGATTACAACTTCTCGCGCAATGTCAGCCGCAACTATGGTGTGCCGTGCGTGTTCTCCAGCGAACAGCTGCGTTACCCCAAGGGAGATGGCAGCGTTTGTCTGCAGAAGAGCTTCGTGGGTGAGGGTGTAAGGCTGGACTGCTCGGGTGGCTTTGGCGCGGTGATGATGGTGACCGCGACCTTTGGCATGGTGGCGGCGAGCAAGGCGATCGAGAAGCTGGTGGCAGGTGCGCGGCGGCCTTCGGAACGTATCAAGCCTGAGTAATCATTCACAGGCCAACTCGGTCCTTGTAGGAGCGGCCTTGTGCCGCGAAAGGGGCGCGTAGCGGCCCCATTTCAGCCTCTCCACGAAGATTGCTGGGGCCGCTGGGCGGCCCTTTCGCGGCACAAGGCCACTCCTACAGGGAGCAGCGTATGCCCTGGATTTAGCGGGTAGACGCCAATTCTGCCATCCGCTGCAACACCGCATGCAGCCCATTGCTGCGTGACGGCGAGAGCTGGCGCTCTAGCCCCAGTTGGGTGAACCACTCGCGCAGATCAAGCCTGGCCAGCTCTTGACTGGTCAAACCCTGCACTCGCACCAGCAACAACGCCAGCAGCCCGCGCAACAAGCGTGCATCGCTACTGGCCTTGAACCGCCACTGCCCATCGACGAGTTCGGCCACCAGCCAGACCAGGCTTTCGCAGCCATGCACCCGGTTGGCTTCGGTCTTGTCGGTCTCGGCCAGTGGTTCCAGGCGGTCGCCCCACTGCATCAGCAGCCGGGCGCGCTGTTCCCAGCCCTTGCCTTGCTCAAACGCTTCCAGCGCCTGGCGCGCCTGTTCCGGCATGCTCATCGCAGCAACTCCAGGCCCTGATCAAGCGCAGCGAAGAAGCGCTGCAAGTCGTCGCTGTCGTTGTACAAGCCCAGCGATACGCGGATTGCGCCCTCCAGTCCCAGCCCTTGCAAGAGCGGCATGGCGCAGTGGTGTCCGGCACGCACGGCTATCCCTTGCTCGGTGAGCAGGTGGGCGATATCGGCGTTGTGCACGCCCTCGATGACGAAGCTGGCCAGCGCCGTCTGCGGTGCCCCCAATACCCGCACGCCCTCACGGTCAGCCAGGCCGCGCAGCAAATGCTGGTGCAGGCTGGTTTCGTGGGCTTCGACAGCCTGGGCGTCGAGGCTGGCCAAATAATCCAGGGTCGCCCCCAGGCCTATCACCCCGGCGATTGGCGGCGTACCCGCCTCGAACCCCAGCGGTGCGGGGCGGAAGCTGGCGCTCTGGTACTCGGCCAGTTGCACCATCTCGCCACCGAACTGCCAATGGCGCAGCAGCTCCAGCGCCCTAGTGTGGCCGTACAGCACGCCAACCCCATCCGGGCCGTACAACTTGTGGCTGGAGAACACATAGAAGTCGCAGCCCAGTTGCTGCACATCGTGGCGGCCATGCACCACGCCCTGGGCACCGTCTACCACGGTCAGCGCGCCTTGTGCGCGGGCATGGGAAAGCAGGGCCGGCAGCGGTTGCCAGGTACCCAGTACGTTGGACAGCTGGCTGACGGCGAGCACCCGGGTGCGCGGGCCTATCAGTTGCAGTGCCTGGTTCAGGTCGATGCGGCCAAAGGGATCCAGCGGCAGTATCACCAGGCGCAGGTTGCGCCGGCGTGCCAGCTGTTGCCAGGGCAGCAGGTTGGCATGGTGCTCCAGCGCGCTGATGGCAATTTCGTCACCGGCTTCGAAGCGGTGCTCAAGGCCGTAGGCCAGCAGATTCAAGGCCGAGGTGGCACCGTGAGTGAACACGATCTGCCGTGGGTCTGCAGCATTCAACCAGGCGGCGACCTTGTCGCGGCTGGTTTCGAAGGCCTGGGTCGCCAGTGCACCGGGCAGGTGCTGGGCACGGTGTACGTTGGCCGCGCCGTGGCCGTAGTAATGGCTCAAGGCATCGATCAGGGCTTGCGGCTTTTGGGTGGTAGCGGCGCTGTCCAGATAGGTCTGGTGCTGCCGTTGCAGGGCGGCGATGGCGGGGAAGTCGGCACGCCAGGGGGAGGGCTGGAACATGGTCACGGGGCCTGGAATGAAAATCGGGTCTGGCGTGGTGCCAGACCCGATCTTAACATTTCAAACGCCGAGCATGCTCAGTTGTGCGCGTGCAGGGCCTCGTTCAGCTCGATGGCCGACTTGTGGGTCTTGCACTCTACCGCGCCGTTCAGCGAGTTGCGGCGGAACAGCAGGTCGGTCTGGCCGGCCAGGTCGCGGGCCTTGACCACTTTGACCAGCTCGTTGTTTTCGTCCAGCAGGTTCACCTTGGTGCCAGCGGTGATGTACAGGCCGGCTTCAACGGTGTTGCGGTCGCCCAGCGGGATGCCGATACCAGCGTTGGCGCCGATCAGGCACCCTTCACCCACCTTGATGACGATGTTGCCGCCACCGGACAGGGTACCCATGGTCGAGCAACCGCCGCCCAGGTCGGAACCTTTGCCAACGAATACGCCGGCGGACACGCGGCCTTCGATCATGCCCGGGCCTTCGGTGCCAGCGTTAAAGTTGACGAAGCCTTCGTGCATGATGGTGGTGCCTTCGCCGATGTAGGCGCCCAGGCGCACACGGGCGGTATCGGCGATGCGCACGCCGGCCGGGACCACGTAGTCGGTCATCTTCGGGAACTTGTCCACCGAGAACACTTCCAGCAGCTCGCCCTTCAGGCGCGCTTCCAGTTGCAGCTCGGCCAGTTCGGCCAGGTCGACCGCGCCCTGGTTGGTCCAGGCTACGTTCGGCAGCAGCGGGAAGATGCCAGCCAGGCTCAGGCCATGTGGCTTGACCAGGCGGTGCGACAGCAGGTGCAGCTTGAGGTAGGCCTCCGGGGTGGAGGTCAGGGCAGCGTCTTCGGCCAGCAGGGTGGCGACCAGCGGCTTGTGGCTTTCGGCCAGGCGGGTCAGCAGGGCGGCCTGGGCAGCATCCACGCCTTTCAGGGCTTCGGCCAGTTTCAAGGCCTGGCCGTTGCTGAAGGCGATGGCCTGGTTGCCACCTTCGTAACCGAGAACAGGACCTACAGCGGCAACCAGCTCGGCGCTCGGGTTGAGCAGCGGTTGTGCGTAGAACACTTCCAGCCAGGCGCCCTGGCGGTTCTGGGAGCCGACACCGAAGGCCAGGCTGAACAGGGTATTGGACATGTGATTACCTCGTGCGAAATAGGGTGGGGGCTCAGGCCAGGGCAGCGGCGTACAGGTCCGGCTTGAAGCCGACCAGGGTGCGCGCGCCAAGGTCCAGCACCGGGCGTTTGATCATCGACGGCTGGGCCAGCATCAGCTCGACGGCCTTGGCCTGGTCGAGGTCTGCCTTGCTGGCGTCGTCCAGCTTGCGGTAGGTGGTGCCGGCACGGTTGAGGATGACTTCCCAGCCGTGTTCGTCGCACCAGCGGTTCAGGCTGTCGCGGTCGATGCCTTGGGTTTTGTAGTCATGGAATTCGTAGGCGATGGCTTTGTCTTCGAGCCAGGTACGCGCCTTTTTCATGGTGTCACAGGCTTTGATGCCGTAGAGCGTGTAGGTCATTGTGTACATTGGGGTTACAAGTTGCCCCAATCTCTCCGTTTTTCGATGTCAGTCGCGGGATTATGCGGGAACGATCCTCGCGGCGCCACGCCCGTGGCGCCCCTGTTTATTGATCAGGATGTGTTCAAGCGACCAGGCGCTGGACCGATCCGATGATCTCATCGCCGTGTTGCTGTTCGGCGGTGCGCAGATCGAAGGCCGTCTGCAGGTTGAGCCAGAACTCAGGGGTGGTGTCCAGGCAGATGGACAGACGCAGTGCCATGTCGGCGGAAACACCGCCCCGTTCGCGCAGGATGTTGTTGACGGTTGGCGTTGCTACACCCAACGCCCTGGCCAGAGCCGCGGCGCTGAAGCCCATCTCCTTCTGGAAGTCCTCCCGCAGGATTTCACCCGGATGGATTGGACGCATACCGTTCTTGAGCATGATGCACCTCAGTGGTAATCGACAATTTCAACGTTAATTGGCCCGTGTTCTGTCCAGGTGAAGCACAGCCGCCATTGGTCATTTACACGGATACTGTGTTGGCCGGCGCGGTTGCCGCTCAGTGACTCGAGGCGATTACCAGGTGGCGACCTAAGGTCTCGCAACTCTGTTGCGGCATCGAGCATGGCCAGTTTGCGCTCCGCGACTGACTTGATAACTGACCAACGCCGTGTCTTTCCCGTAGTGAAGAGCGCTTCCGTGTCGGCACAGCTAAAGCTTTGAATCATGAGCTTGAACGCTTAACGTTATTCGTTAATATCGATTATACGACGGGATCGCTGTAGTTCAAGCCTTCATTAACGGGGCACGCTACTCGCAAGCCCCGGTCACATTACCTGGGTATCATCATGTTACATATTCCCCCGTCACCTGCGACTATCGTGCAGCGGTCCCGAACCGTCGGTCGCCGCTAACATATTGTTCCAATGGCGATGTTTCGCCTTGCTATCGTTTCTGGTTCACAAAGGAAGCTTTCCCGGATGCAGTCCGCCTACACCGTCCTCATCCTGCTGACGCTGGTCAGCCTGTCGAAGCTGGTCGGCCGCATGATTCCGCTGCCCCTGCCGCTGGTACAGATCGCTGCCGGTGCCTTGCTGGCCCTGCCGACCCTGGGCCTGCACGTGGCCCTGGACCCCGAGTTGTTCCTGTTCCTGTTCTTGCCGCCGCTGCTGTTTGCCGATGGCTGGCGCATCCCCAAGCGTGAGTTGTGGCGCATTCGCGGGCCAGTGGTGGCGCTGGCCGTTGGTCTGGTGCTGTTCACCGTGGTCGGGGCCGGCTACTTCATTCACTGGCTGCTGCCGAGCATCCCCCTGCCGGTAGCGTTCGCCCTGGCGGCGGTACTCTCGCCGACCGATGCCGTGGCGGTTTCGGCCATCGCCCAGGACCGCCTGCCCACCCCGCTGATGCACATGCTGCAGGGGGAGGCCCTGATGAACGATGCATCGGGCCTTGTCACCTTCAAGTTCGCCCTGGCGGCGGCGATCACCGGGGTGTTCTCGCTGACTGATGCAAGCTTCAGTTTCGTCCTGGTGGCGCTTGGCGGCCTCGCGGTGGGTGTGGGCCTCAGCTGGCTGGTGGGCCGCCTGCGTGCCTGGATGATCGCCCGCGGTTGGGACGACCCGGCCACCCACGTGGTGTTCATGTTGTTGCTGCCATTCGCCGCGTACGTGCTGGCAGAGCGCCTGGGCGTGTCGGGCATCCTGTCGGCGGTGGCGGCCGGCATGATGCAAAGCTGGCTTGACTTGCTGCCACGGCAGACCAGCACCCGCCTGCTCAACCGCAGCGTGTGGTCGCTGCTGGAGTTCGCCTTCAATGGCCTCATCTTCCTGCTATTGGGCCTGCAGTTGCCGGACATCATCAAGGCGGTGGTCAGCCACGAAGCCACCGTGTGGCCGACCCTGGCCTACCGATGCCTGGACGTGGTGGCGATCTTTGCTGCGCTGATCCTGCTGCGGTTCATCTGGGTGCAGAGCATCTGGCGCTCGATCGGCGTGGTGCGCCGCTGGCGCGGCAAACCGGCGCTGGTGCTGATGCCTACGGCGCGCTCCTGCTGGCTGCTGACCCTGGGCGGTGTGCGCGGTGCGGTGACCCTGGCGGGTGTGATGTCGGTGCCGTTGCTGATGGGCGCGGGCAAGGCCTTCCCTGAGCGTGACTTGCTGATCTTCATTGCCGCCGGGGTGATCCTGCTGTCGTTGATCAGCGCCTGCATCGCGCTGCCGATATTGCTGCGCGGGGTGACCAAGAGCCCGGACGAGCGCTTGCACCAGGAAGTGCAGGAAGCCTGGCGGCGCACGGCCGAGGCGGCGATCCATGCCCTGGAGGCAGAAGAAGTGATCGACGCCAATGCCCCGCAGGATGCTGCGCAGGCAACCTTGGCGACCGAGCTGAAGGCGCGCTTGATGGCTGAGTACCGGGATGAGCTGAACAGCTACAACGACAGTGCCGAAGCCAAGGCCCTGGCCGACCAGATGGACTTGCTGGAGCGGCGCTTGCGTTTGCGTGCACTGAGGGCGCAGCGGCTGGAGCTTTATAACCTGCATCGCCAGCACCTGGTGGGGGATGAGGTGGTGCGGCAGGTGCTTGGGGAGCTGGATATGAGCGAGGCCAACCTGGGGCAGGTCAGGTAGACCCGCAGGGGGCCGCTTTGCGGCCCTGTGGGAGCGAGTTCACTCGCGAATCAGGCGACACGGTGTATGGCACCGGGTGCGCCGGTGTTCGCGGGTGAACCCGCTCCCACAGGTTCTGCACAGAATTAAAGCATTGCTGAATCAGCGGTTCTGCAGGAAGGCGCGAATCCGCTCGGCCGCCTCGATGCATTCGGCCAGCGGTGCCACCAGCGCCATGCGCACACGCCCTGCGCCCGGGTTCACGCCATCCACATCACGCGACAGGTACGACCCCGGTACCACCGTCACATGCTGGGCTTCGAACAGGTCGCGGGTGAACTCGGCATCACAGCCCGGCACCTTGGCCCACAGGTAGAAGCTGCCGTCCGGGCGCTGCACGTCCAGCACCGGCTGCAGGATGTCCAGCACGGCATCGTACTTGGCGCGGTACTGGTCGCGGTTCGCGCGTACATGCGCCTCGTCCTGCCAGGCGGCGATGCTGGCCAGCTGGGTTTGTACCGGCATGGCGCAGCCGTGGTAGGTGCGGTACAGCAGGAACGGTTTGATGATTTCGGCATCGCCAGCCACGAAGCCCGAGCGCAGGCCCGGCAGGTTGGAGCGCTTGGACAGGCTGTGGAACACCACGCAGCGCTTGAAATCACTGCGGCCGAGCTCGGCGCAGGCGGTCAGCAGGCCCGGTGGTGGCGCGTCTTCATCGAAGTAAAGCTCGCTGTAGCACTCGTCGGCGGCGATCACGAAGTCGTGTTCGTCGGCCAGGGCGATCAGCTTCTTCAGGGTGTCCATCGGCACCAGCGCGCCGGTGGGGTTGCCCGGCGAGCACAGGAACAGGATCTGGCAGCGCTTCCACACCTCGGCCGGTACGGCGTCGAAGTCAGGGTTGAAACCGTTGTTTTCCAGGCACGGCAGGTAGTGCGGGGTAGCCCCGGCCAGCAGCGCTGCGCCTTCGTAGATCTGGTAGAACGGGTTCGGGCTGATCACCAGGCCGTCATCGTCACGGTTGACCACTGCCTGGGTGAAGGCGAACAGCGCTTCACGGGTGCCATTGACCGGCAGGATGTGACGGTCGGCATCCAGCCAGCCGGCTGGCACGCCAAAGCGACGCTCGCACCACTGGCCGATCGCCTGGCGCAGGCCCGGCAGGCCGATGGTGCTGGGGTATACCGCCAGTTTGTCGAGGTTGTCGGCCATGGCCTGGGCGACGAATGCCGGAGATTCGTGCTTTGGCTCACCGATTGACAGGGCGATGGCGCGTTTGTCTGCCGCAGGCTTCACGCTGCCCAGCAGGGCACGGAGTTTCTCGAACGGGTAGGGCTGAAGCTGGGTCAAGGCATGGTTCATCGGCGCAAGGTCTCGTCAATCGTCTAGTCGTTAAAAGGTCACGCGGGTAGGGCTGGCATCGCTGGCCTGGCCGGCCTGCAACTGCTGGACGATGGCCTCCTGCAGGCGGCTGCACAGCTGCGGGTCGGACAGCGGCTGGTTGTCGGCATCAGTGATGAAGAACACGTCTTCCACCCGTTCGCCGAGGGTGGCGATCTTGGCGTTCTGCAGCGACAGGTCGAACTCCAGGAAGATCCGCCCCAGCCGGGCCAGCAGGCCTGGGCGGTCTGGTGCGGTGATTTCGAGGATGGTCACCGGCCGCTGGGCATCGTTGAGGATGGTCACCTGCGGCGGGAAGTTGAAGTGTTTGAGCTGGCGCGGTACCCGGCGCTGGATGATGGTCGGGTAGTCCTCGGGGTTGCGCAGCGCTTCGGTCAGGCCGTCGCGAATCTGCTTGACCCGCTGCGGGTTGTCGCCGATAGAGCCGCCGTCGTTGTCCAGCACGATGTAGGTGTCGAGGGTGAACTGGCTGCTCGACGTGATGATGCGTGCATCGTGGATGTTCAGGTTCAGCTGCGACATGGCCGCCACCGTCACGGCGAAGAAATCGTGCTGGTCAGGGGCGTAGATGAAGATCTGCGTGCCGCCTTCGAACTCGCGCTGGGTGGTTTCCTTGATCAGCACCAGCGGCCCGCCATCGGCCGGTTGCTGCAGGATCGCGTCCGTGTGCCAGGCCACATCGCCGGCGTTGTGCTTGAGAAAGTAGTCATCGCCCAGCTGCGACCACAGTTGCTCGACATCGTCCGGGTCGGTGCCCTCGCGTACAAGGATGTCCAAGGCTGCAGACTGGGTCTGGCGAATCTGTTCTTCGCGGTCCAGCGGGTTTTCCAGGCCGCGGCGCAGGGCGCGCTTGGTCTCGCTGTAGAGCTGGCGCAGCAGGCTGGCCCGCCACGAATTCCACAGGCTGGGGTTGGTGGCGTTGATATCGGCCACGGTCAGCACGTACAGGTAGTCCAGGCGCGTCTCGTCGCCCACGTGCAGGGCAAAGTCGTTGATCACCTGCGGGTCGGACAAGTCCTTGCGCTGGGCGGTGGTCGACATCACCAGGTGGTTTAGCACCAGCCAGACGATCAGCCGGCTGTCCCAGGCCGGCAACTGGTGGCGCTCGCAGAACTTCTGCGCATCCACCGCGCCCAGTTCGGAATGGTCGCCCTGGCGACCTTTGCCGATGTCGTGGTAGAGGCCGGCCAGGTAGATCAGCTCGGGCTTGGGCAGGCGCCCCATCAGCTTGCTTGCCAGCGGGAATTTCTCGGACACCGGCGTGTACTGCAGCTTGCGCAGGTGCTTGATGAGGTTGAGGGTGTGCGCATCGACCGTATAGATGTGGAACAGGTCGTGCTGCATCTGCCCGACGATCAGGCCGAACTCCGGCAGGTAGCGGCCAAGGATGCCGTAGCGGTTCATCCGCCGCAGGTTGCGGTGGATGCCGATTTCGCACTTGAACAGCTCGATGAACAGGCTGGTGTTGCGGATATCGGTGCGGAAGGTGTCGTCGATCAGGTGGCGGTGCTCACGCAGCAGGCGCACCGTATCGGCACGCACGCCCTTGATTTCGGGGTGCTGGGCCATCAGCACGAAGATTTCCAGCATGGCGAACGGTGTGCGCTTGAACACGTTCGGGTTGGTAGCCTCGATATAGCCGTCATGCAGGCGAAAGCGTGCATTCAGCGGCTGGGTGGTGCCGCTGTCTTCGTCAGCGAGGATGACCTCTTCGAAGTGTTGAATGATCAGGTCGCACAACTGGCTGATGCTCATCACCACCCGGTAGTACTGCTGCATGAACTGCTCGATTGCCCGCTTGGGGTTCTCGTCGCTGTAGCCCAGCAGTGCGGCGAGGCTGCGCTGGTGGTCGAACAGCAGGCGGTCCTCGGCGCGACCGGCCAGCATGTGCAGGGCGTAGCGCACCTTCCACAGAAAATCCTGGGACGAAGCCAGCAGCTCGTTTTCGCTTTCCAGCAAGAAACCTTCGCCGGCCAATGCGTGCAGGTTCAGGGTGCCGTACTGACGGCGGGCCACCCACAGCACTGTCTGGATGTCACGCAGGCCACCGGGCGAGCCCTTGACGTTGGGTTCGAGGTTGTACTCGGTGTCGTTGTACTTGTGGTGACGGGCCTTGAGTTCGGCGCGTTTGGCCAGGAAGAAGTCTTTGCTCGGCCACATGTGCGCGGTGCTGGTCACCTCCAGCATGCGCTGGCGCAGGGCTTCGGGCCCGGCAATGGTGCGGCTTTCCATCAGGTTGGTAATCACCGTCAGGTCGGCGCGGGCCTGTTCGGCGCACTCGTCGACGGTGCGCACGCTCTGGCCCACTTCCAGGCCGATGTCCCACAGCAGGGTGAGAAAACGCTCAATGGCGTTGCGGTACTGCTCGTGCTCGGCAGCGCCCAGTAAAATGAGCAGGTCGATGTCGGAATGCGGGTGCAGCTCACCACGCCCGTAGCCACCCACTGCGACCAGGGCGATACCGCTGTGGTCGCCCCAGTCGAACTGGTTCCAGGCCTGTTGCAGGATATTGTCGACGAGCCAGGCGCGGGCTTCGATCAGCGGGCGGATTTCGCCGCCACTGCGGAAACGCTTGTCGAGCACCTCGCCGGCCTGGCGGATGGCTTTCTTGAAGGCGGCGATGGGGCTCGCCTTGAGGGCCAGTTCCGCCTGGAACTGGCCGCGATCGAACAGCTCGGGGTCCACCTGGGGCATCGCGTCACGTTCCTGTCGTCGGGTGGCCTGTCTCGGTGCGGTCAGGCCGAGGTGCGCGGGATGGTGTCGTCCTTGCGCAGGGTGAAGATCTCGTAGCCGGTCGCAGTCACCACCAGGGTGTGTTCCCACTGAGCCGAGAGCTTGCGGTCCTTGGTGATGGCGGTCCAGCCGTCGCCCAGCACCTTGGTGTCGGCCTTGCCCTGGTTGATCATCGGTTCGATGGTGAAGGTCATGCCTTCTTTCAGTTCCATGCCGGTGCCGGCGCGGCCGTAGTGCAGGATCTGCGGCTCTTCGTGGAACACCTTGCCGATGCCGTGGCCGCAGAACTCGCGCACCACCGAGAAGCCGTTCTTTTCAGCGTGCTTCTGGATCACTTCGCCGATATCGCCCAGGCGGCAGCCCGGCTTGACCAGCTCGATGGCCTTGTACATGCACTCCTGGGTAACCTTGGACAGGCGCTCGGCCCAAACCGGCACGGTACCGACGTGGAACATGCGGCTGGTATCGCCGTGGTAGCCGTCCTTGATCACGGTGACGTCGATATTCAGCGTGTCACCGTCCTTGAGCGGCTTTTCGTTGGGGATACCGTGGCAGACCACATGGTTGATCGAGGTGCAGATCGACTTCGGGTAGCCCTTGTAGTTGAGGGGCGCCGGGATGGCCTGCTGGACGTTGACGATATAGTCGTGGCACAGGCGGTCGAGCTCTTCGGTAGTAACACCGGGCTTGACGTGCTCCTCGATCATTTCCAGCACCTCGGCGGCCAGGCGGCCGGCGATGCGCATCTTCTCGATGTCTTCTGCGGTCTTGATGTTGACGGTCATTACAGGCTCTCTACGGCGCCGCACGCGGCGCGAACAAACGGGAAAGGCCGGATTCTAGCAGAGCAGGGCGGCATTCTGTCGGGATAAAGGCGGCCATGCTGCTGTCTACAGGAGGCATTCTGGCCTGTTTGGCGGGGCGCTGCAAAAACCGCTGACAGACGCAACCTCATTCGGGTTTCGTTCGCTCGCGGTCTGTGGTATAACATGCGCCGCTTTCGGGGACGACCCCGTGAGCTTAAACCCACACACGTGTCGACACGATGACCTGGGTGCCCCGGATTTTCGAATTTGCGGGTTGGTCATTGGGATGCGTGGAGGCCCAACCCGACTTATCAAGGAACTATCATGTCCCAAGTCAACATGCGCGATATGCTGAAGGCCGGTGTGCACTTCGGCCACCAGACCCGTTACTGGAACCCGAAAATGGGCAAGTACATTTTCGGCGCGCGTAACAAGATCCACATCATCAACCTGGAAAAAACCCTGCCAATGTTCAACGAAGCTCTGGCTTTCGTAGAGCGTCTGGCTCAGGGCAAGAACAAGATCATGTTCGTCGGCACCAAGCGTTCCGCCGGCAAGATCGTAGCCGAGCAAGCTGCTCGTGCCGGTTCGCCATACGTTGACCACCGCTGGTTGGGCGGCATGCTGACCAACTACAAAACCATCCGTGCTTCGATCAAGCGTCTGCGCGACCTGGAAACCCAGGCCGAAGATGGCACCTTTGCCAAGCTGACCAAGAAAGAAGCCCTGATGCGTTCGCGCGATCTGGAAAAGCTGGACCGCAGCCTGGGTGGTATCAAGGACATGGGCGGTCTGCCTGATGCCCTGTTCGTGATCGACGTTGATCACGAGCGCATTGCTATCACCGAAGCTAACAAGCTGGGCATCCCGGTTATCGGCGTTGTCGATACCAACAGCAGCCCGGAAGGTGTTGACTACATCATCCCAGGCAACGACGACGCCATCCGCGCCATCGAGCTGTACATGACTTCGATGGCCGACGCCATCATCCGCGGCCGCAACAACGTTGCTGGCGGCACCGAAGTCTATGTTGAAGAAGCGGCTGCACCTGCTGCTGAGTAATAGGCGCTAGCGTCTACTTGGCACGCAAAAAGGGGGCTTTGCCCCCTTTTTGCCACCTTGAAATCCTGCTGTCAGCAAGGGCCCCGCATTATGGGTTGGCTGAGATAACAACAGCGGATTCGCAGAATTTAACGCCCGTGTCGAGCGGGTGGAATGGTTGAAAAACTTTCCAAGAGGATTTTGAAATGGCAGCAATTACTGCAGCGCTGGTAAAAGAACTGCGCGAGCGTACTGGCGAAGGCATGATGGATTGCAAGAAAGCCCTGGAAAAGGCTGGCGGCGACATCGAAAAAGCCATTGACGACATGCGTGCCTCGGGCGCCATCAAGGCCGCCAAAAAGGCTGGCAACGTCGCTGCTGAAGGCGCTATCGCGGTCAAGACCGACGGTAAATCCGCCGTTCTGCTGGAAGTGAACTCGCAGACCGACTTCCTGGCCCTGCAAGACGACTTCAAGAACTTCGTTGCCGAAAGCCTTGAAGAAGCCTTCGCCCAGAAGCTGACCGACGCTGCTCCGCTGATCGCATCGCGTGAAGCTGCTCGTGAAGCCCTGGTTGCCAAGTGTGGCGAAAACGTCAACATTCGTCGCCTGGTGCGCGTTGAGGGTGACGTTGTTGGTGCCTACCTGCACGGCAACAAGATCGGCGCTGCCGTCGTTCTGAAAGGCGGTGACGTCGAGCTGGCCAAGAACATTGCCATGCACGTTGCAGCGTCGAACCCTGAGTTCCTGGATTCGTCGGAAATCTCCGCCGAGGCCATCGAGCGCGAGAAGAATGTCTTCCTGCAGCTGAACGCCGACAAGATCGCCGGCAAGCCGGAAAACATCGTTGAGAACATGATCAACGGCCGTATCACCAAGTTCAAGGCCGAAGCTTCGCTGAAAGAGCAGGCTTTCGTCATGAACCCGGAAGTCAAGGTTGGCGAGCTGGCCAAGAAAGCCGGCGCTGAAATCGTTTCGTTCACCTACTTCAAAGTCGGTGAAGGCATCGAGAAGCCAGTCGACGACTTCGCTGCTGAAGTTGCTGCTCAGGTAGCTGCTGCCAAGCAGTAAGACAGCCCCGTCTGTCGCCCCAAAGAGGCTGCCCGCTCACGCGCGCAGCCTCTTTGTCAAAGCGGGAGCGGTTTACGAGACCGTTGCTCGCTGACGCAGTCGCTGCGTCACGTTAGAGTTACATGCAGGCTCAAGCAGCCCGCCAGAATTTTTTACAAACGCCGCAGGAGAGATTCGCAATGGCTCAGCAGGGCAGTGGTCATCAGGCTCGCTATAAACGCATTCTACTCAAACTTAGCGGCGAGGCCCTGATGGGCTCGGAAGAGTTCGGGATCGACCCAAAAGTCCTGGATCGCATGGCGCTGGAAGTCGGCCAACTGGTCGGCATCGGTGTTCAGGTAGGTCTGGTGATCGGTGGTGGCAACCTGTTCCGTGGTGCGGCGCTCAGTGCAGCCGGCATGGACCGCGTCACCGGTGACCACATGGGCATGCTGGCGACCGTAATGAACGCCCTGGCCATGCGCGACGCGCTGGAGCGGGCGAACATTACTGCCATTGTCATGTCGGCTATTTCCATGGTTGGCGTGACCGATCACTATGATCGCCGCAAAGCCATGCGCCACCTGAACGCCAAAGAAGTCGTAATTTTCGCTGCCGGTACCGGCAACCCGTTCTTCACCACCGACTCTGCTGCCTGCCTGCGCGCCATCGAAATCGATGCCGACGTGGTATTGAAGGCAACCAAGGTCGATGGTGTATACACTGCTGATCCATTCAAGGACCCGCATGCCGAGAAGTTCGATCATCTGACCTACGATGAAGTGCTGGATCGCAAGCTGGGTGTGATGGATCTGACGGCAATCTGTCTTTGCCGCGACCACAAGATGCCGTTGCGCGTCTTCAATATGAACAAGCCCGGCGCCTTGCTGAACATCGTGCACGGCGGCGCGGAAGGAACCCTGATCGAGGAAGTTCAAAAATGATCAACGACATCAAGAAAGACGCCCAGGACCGCATGGGCAAGTCCATCGAGGCGCTGGGTCGTCACCTGGCGGCGATCCGTACCGGTCGTGCCCACCCAAGCATCCTGGACAGCGTCAAAGTCACTGCCTGGGGTAGCGAAATGCCGCTGAACCAGGTCGCTGCGATCAGCGTCGAGGATGCCCGCACCCTGAAGATTGTCGCTCACGACAAGAACCTCAGCGCTGCCATTGAGAAGGCCATTCTCACCTCCGACCTGGGCCTGAACCCGTCCAGCGCCGGCACCACCATTCGTGTGCCGATGCCAGCCCTGACCGAGGAAACCCGCAAGGGCTACACCAAGCAGGCCAGCGGCGTGTGCGAGGATGCCAAGGTAGCTGTGCGCAACGTGCGCCGCGACGCCCTGGCCGACCTGAAGAAGCTGACCAAGGACAAGGAAATCAGCGAGGACGAAGAACGTCGCGCCGCTGACGAGATCCAGAAGCTTACCGACAAGTTCGTTGCCGAAGTCGATGCCGCCTTCAAGGCCAAGGAAAAGGACCTGATGGCCGTCTAAGGCCGGGGTTTCTTAATGGAAAAGACCAAGCCAGTGGCGCCGTCCTCGGTGCCGCGTCATGTCGCGATCATCATGGATGGCAACAACCGCTGGGCGAAAAAACGCCTGCTGCCCGGCGTTGCCGGGCACAAGGCGGGTGTCGACGCCGTTCGCGCGGTCATCGAGGTGTGTGCCAAGTCCGGGGTCGAGGTATTGACCCTGTTCGCTTTCTCCAGCGAAAACTGGCAGCGCCCCGCCGAAGAGGTCGGTGCGCTGATGGAGCTGTTCTTCTCGGCCCTGCGCCGTGAAGCCAAGCGCCTCAACGAGAACAACATCAGCTTGCGCATCATCGGTGACCGGTCGCGCTTCCATCCCGAGTTGCAGGCTGCCATGCGCGAAGCCGAGGCGCTGACCGCCGGCAACAACCGCTTCATCCTGCAGATCGCGGCCAACTACGGCGGCCAGTGGGACATCGCCCAGGCCGCGCAGCGGCTGGCGCGGGAAGTGCAAGCCGGGCACCTGCGTCCGGAAGACATCACCCCGGGCCTGCTGCAGACCTGCCTGGCAACCGGCGAGTTACCGCTGCCGGACCTGTGTATTCGTACCGGTGGCGAGCACCGCATCAGCAATTTCCTGTTGTGGCAGCTGGCCTACGCCGAGTTGTACTTCTCCGACCTGTACTGGCCGGACTTCAAACACGAGGCCATGCGCAATGCCCTGGCCGATTTCGCTTCGCGCCAGCGCCGCTTTGGTAAGACCAGCGAGCAGGTCGAGGCTGGAGCTCGTGCTTAATGCTTAAACAACGCATCATTACCGC
Organism: Pseudomonas sp. BN505; assembly: GCF_029873175.1. Lineage (NCBI taxonomy): Bacteria > Pseudomonadati > Pseudomonadota > Gammaproteobacteria > Pseudomonadales > Pseudomonadaceae > Pseudomonas > Pseudomonas sp. BN505. The sequence continues at coordinate 4,759 of NZ_SSOI01000032.1, read as the reverse complement.
GCTGATCCTGCTGCCGATTGCGCTGGGTGGCTTCTTCCTGCTCAACGGCGGGGATTTCGCCCTGTTCATCGGCTTCGTGGTGACCCTTGGCGCCTGGGAGTGGGCGCGCCTGGCCGGGTTGATGACCCAGCCGCTGCGCATCGCCTATGCCGCGGTGGTCGCCGGAGCGCTGATGTTGCTGTACATCCTTCCGGAGCTGGCGCCCTGGGTGCTGGGTGCCGCGGTGATCTGGTGGGGGCTGGCCACCTGGCTGGTGCTTACCTACCCGCGCAGCAGCGAGCTGTGGGCCAGCGCGGCCTGCCGGTTGCTGATCGGCCTGCTGGTATTGCTGCCGGCCTGGCAGGGGCTGGTGCTGCTCAAGCACTGGCCGCTGGGCAACTGGCTGATCCTGTCGGTCATGGTGCTGGTGTGGGCTGCCGATATTGGCGCCTACTTCTCTGGCAGGGCTTTCGGCAAGCGCAAGCTGGCCCCGCAGGTCAGCCCGGGCAAGAGCTGGGAAGGCGTGTATGGCGGCCTGGCGGTCAGCCTGGCAATTACCTTGGCGGTCGGCATCAGCCGCGACTGGGGTTTCGGCCAGATCCTGCTGGGCCTGCTGGGTGCTGCCCTGCTGGTCATGTCCTCGGTGGTCGGTGACCTGACAGAGAGCATGTTCAAGCGCCGTTCCGGCATCAAGGACAGCAGCAATCTGCTGCCTGGCCATGGCGGCGTGCTCGATCGCATTGACAGCCTTACTGCGGCGATCCCGATTTTCGCCGTCCTGTTGTGGGCTGCCGAATGGGGTGTGATGTGAGCCGCCCGCAACGTATTACCGTACTCGGGGCCACCGGCTCCATCGGCCTGAGCACGCTGGATGTGATTGCGCGCCACCCTGATCGCTATCAGGTGTTCGCCCTCAGCGGGTATTCGCGGATCGACGAGTTGCTGGCCCTGTGTGTACGCCATCGCCCTGCGTTCGCTGTAGTGCCGAGCGCCGAGGCGGCCGTACGGCTGCGCGAAACCCTGGCAGCGGCCGGCTGCGCCACCGAGGTGCTGGAAGGCGAGGCCGGGCTTTGCCAGGTGGCTGCGGCAGCGGAAGTGGATGCAGTGATGGCCGCGATTGTCGGTGCCGCCGGCCTGCGCCCGACCTTGGCTGCCGTGGAGGCGGGCAAAAAGGTGTTGCTGGCCAACAAGGAAGCCCTGGTGATGTCCGGTGCGCTGTTCATCGAGGCAGTGCGGCGCAGCGGCGCCGTATTGTTGCCGATCGATAGCGAGCACAATGCGATCTTCCAGTGCATGCCCGGCGACTACGCTCGCGGCCTGAGCGCGGTTGGCGTGCGTCGGATTCTGTTGACGGCTTCCGGTGGCCCGTTCCGCGAGACACCGGTCGAGGCGTTGCTCGATGTGACGCCGGAGCAAGCCTGTGCGCACCCCAACTGGTCGATGGGGCGCAAGATTTCCGTGGATTCGGCCAGCATGATGAACAAGGGGCTCGAACTGATCGAGGCTTGCTGGTTGTTCGATGCCGCGCCGGCCAAGGTCGAGGTGGTGGTACACCCACAGAGTGTCATCCACTCCCTGGTCGATTACGTGGACGGCTCGGTATTGGCGCAGCTGGGTAACCCGGACATGCGCACGCCCATCGCCAATGCCCTGGCCTGGCCTGAGCGCATCGATTCCGGGGTGGCTCCGCTGGACCTGTTTGCCATCGCCCGTCTGGATTTCCAGGCGCCCGACGAACAGCGCTTCCCTTGCCTGCGCCTGGCGCGGCAGGCTGCCGAGGCCGGCAACAGCGCACCCGCCGTACTCAATGCGGCCAACGAAGTGGCGGTCGAGGCATTTCTTGAGCGGCGTATCCGCTTCCCGGAGATCGCGGGTATGATCGAACAGGTGCTCGATCAGGAGCCCGTTGTGCCGCTGCCGTCGCTGGACGCGGTGTTCGCCGCCGACCAGCGTGCCCGGGAGCTTTCCCGTGAGTGGCTGAGGCGTCACGGTCGCTGATGCAAGCCCGCCCAGGTTCGTGAGGGGGTTGGCATGATGCCGGCCCGCTGAACATCATTCGGAGATGGACATGACAGCGCTCTACATGATTATCGGCACCCTCGTGGCTTTGGGTGTGCTGGTCACTTTCCATGAATTCGGCCACTTCTGGGTGGCACGCCGCTGCGGCGTCAAGGTGCTGCGCTTCTCGGTGGGCTTCGGCACGCCGCTGCTGCGCTGGCATGACCGCCATGGCACCGAATTTGTAGTCGCAGCAATTCCGCTGGGCGGCTACGTGAAGATGCTCGACGAGCGCGAGGGCGATGTACCGCCCGCGCTGGCTGATCAGTCGTTCAACCGCAAGTCCGTGGGCCAGCGTATCGCGATTGTCGCAGCGGGCCCGATTGCCAACTTCCTGCTGGCCATCCTGTTCTTCTGGGTGCTGGCGATGCTGGGTACCCAGCAGGTCCGTCCCGTGATCGGTACGGTCGATGCTGGCAGCCTGGCAGCATCGGCCGGGCTGACCGCAGGTCAGGAAATCGTTTCTATCGACGGCAAGCCGACCAACGGTTGGTCGGCGGTCAACCTGCAGCTGGTTCGTCGTCTGGGCGAAAGCGGCACGTTGCAGGTTGGCGTGCGTGACGAAGGCGCCACGGCCGAGCGCCAGCTGCAGGTCAAGCTGGACAGCTGGCTCAAGGGTGCTGACGAGCCGGACCCTATCCAGTCCTTGGGGCTGCACCCTTGGCGCCCGGCGATGGTGCCGGTGCTGGCCGAGATTGATCCGAAGGGGCCGGCTGCCGCTGCTGGCCTCAAGACAGGCGACAAGCTGCTGAGCGTCGATGGTGTGCCGGTGACGGAATGGCAGCAGGTCGTCGACAGCGTGCGTGCCCGCCCGGATGCCAAAGTGGTCGTGCGTGTGGAGCGCGACGGCGCTGCCCTGGAGGTGCCAGTGACCCTGGCACGCAAGGGTGAGGGCAAGGCTGCCGGTGGCTATCTTGGCGCCGGGGTAAAAGGTGGCGAATGGCCTGCCAGCATGCTCCGCGAAATCAGCTACGGCCCGCTCGAGGCAGTGGGTGAGGGCTTGTCCCGTACCTGGAACATGAGCGTGCTGACCCTTGAATCGCTGAAGAAAATGCTGTTCGGGGAGCTCTCGGTAAAAAACTTGAGTGGACCGATAACCATTGCTAAAGTGGCGGGCGCTTCAGCCCAGTCCGGCGTGGGGGATTTCCTGAATTTCCTGGCCTACCTGAGCATAAGCCTGGGGGTTCTTAACTTGCTGCCCATCCCGGTACTGGATGGGGGGCATTTGCTGTTTTACCTGGTCGAGTTGGCGCGCGGTCGTCCGCTGTCAGATCGGGTGCAAGGTTGGGGGGTCCAGATCGGTATCAGTTTGGTCATAGGGGTGATGTTGCTCGCCCTGATCAACGATCTGGGTCGACTATAAAGCTTCGCTCAATTGCGAACCTGCCGCGTTGTCGCGGCAGGTTGTTTATTGCCAGTTGGAATAAAAGGACTTCATGAAACGTCTGCTGCTAACTGCGGTCATGTCCGCACTGATGATCGCTGAAGTTCACGCCGAGTCCTTCACCATCTCCGATATTCGCGTCAACGGCCTGCAGCGGGTTTCCGCTGGCAGTGTCTTCGGTGCCTTGCCGCTGAACGTCGGCGATCAGGCCGATGACCGCCGCCTGGTGGACTCGACCCGTTCCCTGTTCAAGACCGGGTTCTTCCAGGACATCCAGCTGAACCGCGATGGCAATGTGCTGATCATCAACGTGGTCGAGCGCCCGTCGGTGTCGAGCATCGAGATCGAAGGCAACAAGGCGATCAGCACCGAAGACCTGATGAAGGGCCTGAAACAATCGGGCCTGGCCGAAGGCGAGATCTTCCAGCGTGCCACCCTTGAAGGTGTGCGTAACGAACTGCAGCGCCAGTACGTGGCCCAGGGCCGCTATTCGGCCGAGGTCGACGCCGAAGTCGTGCCGCAGCCGCGCAACCGCGTGGCGCTGAAGATCAAGATCAACGAAGGCACCGTCGCTGCCATCCAGCACATCAACATCGTTGGCAACAACGTGTTCGATGATGACACCCTGGGCCAGCTGTTCGAGCTGAAGACCACCAACTGGCTGTCGTTCTTCAAGAACGACGACAAGTATGCCCGCGAAAAACTGTCCGGTGACCTGGAGCGCCTGCGCTCCTACTACCTGGACCGCGGCTACATCAACATGGACATCGCCTCCACCCAGGTGTCCATCACGCCAGACAAGAAACACGTCTACATCACCGTCAACATCAACGAAGGCGAGAAGTACACCGTTCGCGACGTGAAGCTGTCCGGTGACCTGAAAGTGCCGGAAGACCAGGTCAAGTCGCTGCTGCTGGTGCAGCCGGGCCAGGTGTTCTCGCGCAAGGTGATGACCACCACCTCCGAGCTGATCACCCGTCGTCTGGGCAACGAAGGCTACACCTTCGCCAACGTCAACGGCGTGCCACAGCCGAACGACCAGGACCACACGGTCGACATCATGTTCGTGGTCGACCCGGGCAAGCGTGCCTACGTCAACCGCATCAACTACCGCGGCAACACCAAGACCGAAGACGAAGTGCTGCGTCGCGAAATGCGCCAGATGGAAGGCGGCTGGGCTTCGACCTACCTGATCGACCAGTCCAAGACCCGCCTGGAGCGCCTGGGCTTCTTCAAGGAAGTCAACGTCGAGACCCCGCAGGTAGCCGGCACTGACGACCAGGTCGACGTCAACTACAGCGTCGAAGAGCAAGCCTCCGGCTCGATCACCGCCAGCGT